>CALKWV010000047.1 GCA_938003915.1 uncultured Bacillota bacterium
GCACTCGGCTGTTAACCGAGGGGTTGCTGGTTCGAATCCAGCCTGGGGAGCCATAAAAAAAGGTACTGTAGTAAAAATACAGTACCTTTTTTATTTTGTCTTACTATAAAAATTTTTTATTGTGTACTGCATAATTTAGTTAACGGATAATTAACGATAATTAGCTATTTTTTATTTTTATCAGTAGGTTTTGATATTTGAAGATTGGAACGGAGATTGGAGCTTAGAATAACATTCTGTCCTTCACTTTCCTTTATAAACTCTTCTAGTCCATATAATCGATTGCTTTTTATTACTCGTGGTTCTTTAGATTCACTTTTTGTACGTAATATTGCTTCTTGACCTTTTTTGGATGGCTCAGTTTTTTTGCTCTTACTTGCTGATGTGGTATTTGATTTGTTTTCAGCAATGCTCTCATGGGCTTGATTTTGATAATTCTGTACCATTAAGTTTACTATATCGGATAATTCCTTAATTTCGACTTGAAAATTATGATTTTCTTTCTTTTTAACAAGCACAATAAGGTTTGATATGATATCAACGGCTCCTGTTACTGAAAGAGCTAACAAGAATATGAATGAATAAGGGGAATATATGTGTAAAATTATGAGTAATATAGAAACTAAAAAACATAGTCCCCATTTAGTTAAGTATGATTTTTTGGAAAAAATAATAGCTCCTTCATTTAAAATTAAATAATTTACGCTAAAAACAGCCAGTATCAATATAAAATAGTTAAGCCAGCTTATATGGGCCATATTACTGCCTCCTATAAATGGATTTTAATGTTATAATATAATATGTATTAAAAAACTATATTATATCTATTAAATGGGTAGGAAGTGTAAAAACTTCCTACCCATGCCTTATGATATATAGTATCTACATTCCTGGGAATAAGTCAGGGCATTGTTCTGGGAACTCTGGTGGGCTGCAAGACCATTGAAATGGGCTGCAGTCGATGGTATTTCCACGTGGTTCGCAGAATCTTGCTAGTACTTCTAGCTTAACTTCAGTTTCTACTTGTATCTCTTGGCAAATTCCTACATCAAAGATAAAGTTGCCATTTACAGGAACGTCGCTTAATGCAATAGCTTCTGCGCTTATGACATTTAAAGTAATATTGTCTGTTGTAAAGGGTTCAGGGAAACATAGCCCCACTCTCTCAAGAATTTGGAAACTGTCTGTAAATGTAGTTATAGGATCTGGGGAGCCAGTTGTTGCATTGAAAACACTGACATTTAAAGTTACTGTTTTGAGAACTTGTGTACAGCCTACTTCAACTGGATTATCATTAATTATTACGGTTTTCCTAACAACACTTACAATATTTGCGTCAACGTCTTCAGGCAGATTAATAGTTCCTGTAACTATAAGCTGATCTCCATTGTTTAATGCTTCTTCAATTACATCTAATGAATCCTCAGGTATTGGGATTTCCTGAACTTGAGTTGTTTCAAAGTAAACCCAATCATAGACTTTATTTACCCTAATACATTCATTCCTTGGTTCAACTTGCTGTGTTCTGGGAGTAGTGATATCATTAGCCTTTTTATCACTCATATAGAACCCTTCCTTTCTATTTTATAGTGTTAAATTTCAATAGAATGTTACGAAACAATATATGTTTACTACATACTATTAAATTTTTTTATATTGTGTTACTGTCTATCTATGATATTTAATGTTTTTAGCAAAAGTAGTCTATATGAATTACTTGCTTTGATGGTACAAATAAGGTTAATAAAAAAAGCACTGTCTTTAATTCGACAGTGCAACATTATTTATAGATATGATTTCCATGTCTGTTCTAGGTCTTCTCTTTTTAAGGTTTCCATTATATAGTTTGCGAATTCTTCTCCTGTAGCACCAGTGTCCCTGCCAGTTATGACAAGTTTCTTTTCAAACTGTCCGCATATGTCAAGAGCCATTGATAGTTTCTTAGCTTCATCCTTGTATCCAATATGTTCTAGCAGCATTCCAGCAGCTCTAATTATACTGCTTGGATCAGCATACTTTGCTCGACCTTCCTCTACCATTCTTGGAGCAGAGCCGTGTATAGCTTCAAACATGGCATAGCGTGTTCCAATGTTGGCACTTCCTGCAGTACCTACCCCGCCCTGGAATTCAGCAGCCTCATCTGTTAAGATATCTCCGTATAGGTTGGGCAGAACCATAACCTTAAACTGGGTTCTACGTTTAGGATCGATGAGTTTAGCTGTCATTATATCAATATACCAATCATCCCACTCTACTTGTGGATATTCTTTGGCTACTTCTCTAGCAATCTCTAAAAACTTTCCGTCTGTGGTCTTAACCACATTTGCTTTTGTAACTACAGTAACCTTATTTGCTCCTGATTTACTTGCATAGTCAAAAGCAGCTTTTAGTATTCTATAGGAGCCTTGGTAAGTGGTTACAGTAAAATCAAGATATAAATCATCATTGACTACTATACCATCGCTACCTAGAGCATAAGCACCTTCGGTATTTTCTCTGAAGAAGACCCAGTCAATGCCCTCTTCGGGAACTTTTACAGGTCTTACATTTGCGAATAGGTCTAGCTCTTTTCGCATAGCAACATTGGCACTTTCAATATTGGGCCATGGATCGCCTGCACGTGGGGTCGTGGTAGGTCCTTTAAGAATTACATGGCATTTTTTAAGTTCTTCTAGTATATCATCAGGAATGGCTTTATTGTGTTTTGCCCTGTTTTCAATGGTTAGACCTTCAATAACCTTAAATTTGATTCTACCCTTTTCAACATCCTCTTTTAACAGAAATTCTAATATTCTATGTGCTTCGGCTGTTATGTATGGACCTATCCCATCGCCACCAACAATACCTATAACTATTGTATCCAATTCATCGTAATTGATAAAATCCTTGGTGGCTTTCATTTTTTCAACACGTTCAAACTGCTGCTCTATAAGTTTACCTAGATGCTCTTTAGCTCTTTCTATTTGCTTTGAGTAATCCAATATACATCCCTCCATAAAAATCTTCTTTGGTGATTCTTTATTTGGTTTTTATATTATATACTATTTGTATAAAATAGACAAATACTCCATAGCTGGAATTAAGGTCTGATAAGGAAAAAGTATATCAATAACTTTCACCAAAATGCTATAAATGCTATAATAGAGAAAAAGTCTGAAATGGAAGGGTTATGGATGAACAAAAATTTTTTTACTATTGGAGAAAAGGCAGAAATTGAAATAATAATCAATCGTTCTAGATTTATTGCACGTGCTTTTCCTATAGCAGATGAGGAAGAGGCACTATTATACCTGGAACAGATACGGGAAGAATTCCCTGATGCTACCCACCATTGCTATGCATATGTCCTGGGTAGGGGAAGTACTATACAGCGGTTTGATGACGATGGCGAACCTGGAGGCACAGCTGGTATGCCCATACTACAAGTGATTTTGCAGCAGGGTGTTGAGAATGTACTGGTAGTAGTAACCCGATATTTTGGAGGCATAAAATTAGGAGCCGGAGGCTTAGTGCGTGCCTATTCCAAATCTGCAGCAGAAGTCCTGCAAAAGGCAGGTAAAAAGGAAATGACCCTAAGTAATCGTGGCACTGTATCAGTGGACTATAGTCTTTGGGGTTCCTTAGAATATTTTTTAAGACAGAAAGGCGTTGAAATACTGGATATAGACTATAAGGAAAATGTTACTGTAAAGGTTATAACCCAAATGGATTGGAAAAACTTTTCTAATATGATAGTGGAGTTAACCAATGGCAAAGGAGTATGTAAATTTTTAGACCAGGTATATCACTCTTGGTCAGAGATGAAAGAATAGGGACTTTAACTTGTAAAGACTAAAGTAAAGTAGTATACTATATTTGCTATTTGCTAGGAATGTGCTAGGAGTGCGTTTTCAGTGAAATGGGAAGTACTTATAAGATTAGTGTTAGCCATGATTGTTGGCGGTATTATAGGCTTAGAGCGGGAACAGAGCAATCGACCTGCTGGTTTTAGAACCCATACCTTAGTTTGCGTTGGATCTGCTTTGGTTTTTCTAACATCGGAGTATGTCTTTGATAAATATCATGAACTAGTTAATATGGATCCAACACGCTTGGCTGCGCAAGTCATCAGTGGAATAGGTTTTTTAGGTGCGGGGACAATAATGCATTATGGTCCAAATATAAAAGGTTTGACTTCCGCAGCTACCTTGTGGGTGGTGGCTTGTATAGGTCTTGCTGTTGGTGCTGGATTTTATTGGGGTGCTATTACCACAACAATAATAGTTTATATAACCCTTAAACTGCTTAAAAAAGTTGAAATTAATTTATTCAAGAACATAGGCACTACAGAAATCGCTCTTGAGCTAAACAACATTCCTGGCCAGATAGGCAGGGTTACTGAATTAATGGGAAAGCTTAATATACAAATTAAGGATATTGATATAACTCCTAGTGAAGAGTCGTGGATACATGTGACTTTTTTAGTAACTTTGCCACCTTCAATAACGAAAAAAACTCTTTTAGCTGAGCTATCTAGAATAGAAGGTGTTTTAATAGATTGGGAGGATGAAACAAATGATACTTAGGGAATTGCTAGCTAGCACCCCTGTTTTTGAGATAGTAGGCCGTAGGAGGATTGACATTAAAGGTATAGCACTACGGCCTGAAGACGTAAAGGAGGGATATTTATATATCTATTCAGACTCTGTTGGCGAGTCCAGCTTATCATATGAAGAGACCATAGCAAAGGCCATAGCCAATGGAGCTATAGCTATTGTTATTGGTAGCAATCATAAGATCCCAGACAGCTCTGTAACTTTTGTTAGAACTTATCATTATAGACGTTTTCTTTCTGCAGTTTCGAGAAATTTTTATCATAATCCATCCCAAAGTATGAGTCTGGTAGGGATTACTGGCTCTCATGGCAAGACTACGGTTGGTTGGATGATAAAATCTATTTTGGATGTAGCTGAAATTCCTGGTGTAATGCTGGGAGCTGATCATTACCAAGTTGGAGACGACTCTTGGCATGCGTATCCAGGAGGAATGAATCCCCTAAATATGAATGAGTTTTTGCATAAAGCAGTGAAAGAAGGAGTACGCTGGGGGATAATAGAATGTAACTATACTGGAATTATGGAAGACCAATTCAGTCATGTATGGTTTAATAGTATAATATATACAGATTTGTATACCTATTTTCAGAATCAGAAAGCGGATCATCACTACTTTGAAATGAGGAAAACCCTGATAGACCATCTAAAAACTACCAAAAGCCCTGTTATAATAAATGTAGATGATTTTTATGCCTTTCATTTACAGCAACGTACTGGCAGTGTAGGTTATGGTATATTCAATGCTGCCGATGTAACTGCGCGAGAATTAGAGCTCTTTGAGGATTCAAGCCAATTCGTGTTGATTACACCTAAAGGACAGAGAGAAATCAAGCTAAATATTCCAGGGATTCACAATGTCTATAATGCTTTAGCAGCTGTTGCTTGGGG
>CALKWV010000048.1 GCA_938003915.1 uncultured Bacillota bacterium
GTATAGAGAAAAAATAAGGCTAAATCCATTTAGTCTGGAGAGGAGAGTTTTTTTGAACATAATATTAAGGCAATTAAAAGAGGTATCATTTACCGTTTTACCTATTACTTTGTTAGTAATTATTCTCCATTTTACAATAGTTCCTGTAGAGACTGAGATGCTATTAAGGTTTTTAATAGGAGCTGTGCTTGTTATTTTGGGGCTAGCCATATTCTTATTTGGTGCTAACCTGGGAGTTGTACCTATTGGAAACCTAATGGGTGAAACCTTAACTAGAACAAATAGGTATCACTGGGTTGGTGTTTTAGGCTTTTTATTAGGTTTTTTGGTCACCATTGCCGAGCCTGATTTACAAATCCTGGCCCATCAAGTAAGGTTGGCTTCCGGTGGAATAGTTTCCAATGTATTAATTTTAGTGGTAGTTTCAGTGGGAGTAGGCATAATGGTGGGAATAGGACTAATTAGGATTATTTATGGCACTCCCCTAAATAAAATGTATACAGCTGTCTATGCTATCATATTTTTACTTGGCTTAAAAACATCGGAGGAATTTTTGGCTATATCAGTTGATGCCTCCGGGGCAACTACCGGTGCCATGACAACCCCCTTTATTTTAGCCTTGGGATATGGTGTTGCTCAATTAAAGGGTGGTAAAACCCAGGAAGAAGACAGTTTTGGCTTGGTAGGATTAGCTTCAGCAGGTCCCATATTTGCTATTATGATAATGAGCATTGTTAAAGGACTTACCAACATACAAGGTGCAGCAGAGGCTTTTGTGCCCAATGTAGGGATAATAAGCCCTTATATAAGGGAATTACCTAAGATTGCCAAAGAATCTGTTTTTACCTTAGCGCCTCTGCTAATTTTATTCCTAATTTTTGATAAATTAAGGTTTAAATTAAATAAAAGGCATAAAAATAGAATATTAAAGGGGCTTTTATATACATATATTGGTCTTACCTTGTTTTTGGTGGGAGTAAATGCTGGATTTATGGAAGTTGGCAGGGTTATGGGAGAAGCTATGGCTAATTTTTATCCTGTGATGTTGCCTGTAATTGGTTTTTTGATGGGTATGGTAGTAGTTTTGGCTGAGCCGGCAGTACATGTTTTGACGCAACAGGTGGAAGAGGTTACATCAGGTTATATAAAAAGAAAAGTTATTCTAATTGCCTTATCTTCCGGTATAGCTCTTGCCGTGGCCATGTCCATGTTAAGGATTATGATACCAACAGTGAAGTTATGGCATTTTCTATTGCCAGGCTTTGCCCTAGCAGCATTATTATCTTATTTCGTTCCACCAGTTTTTGTGGGTATAGCCTATGATTCTGGAGGCGTGGCTTCCGGCCCCATGACCGCCACCTTTGTTCTGGCATTTGCGCAGGGAGCAGCAGGGGCTATTCCAACAGCAAATGTTTTAGTAGATGGCTTTGGCGTTATTGCCATGGTTGCTATGACACCTTTGGTTGCCATACAGATACTCGGCCTTATTTTTAAAATTAAATCTAAAAAGGAGAGTAATTAGATATGGACTCACTTAATAAGGAACTTGTCCTATTTTGGTGCATAATGGATTTTGGTAAAGGTACTAAACTTTTTAGGCTATACAAGGAGTCCGGTGGAAAAGCTGGTACCGTTATTTTAGGCAGAGGCACGGTCAAGAGTGAACTGCTTAAGATGCTAGGTATTATGGACACAAGAAAAGAAATCTTCTTTACAGTAATTGATAAGGAGCAAGAAGATGATTTTTATGAAAAAGTGATTAATAAATTTCATCTGGATAAACCTCATCATGGAATAGCTTTTTCTATGCCGGTCAAGTATTGTTCTGCTAGTGACAGAACAGAAAAAAAATCCAGTCCTAAAGGGAAAGGTGTGAATGAATTGGGTTATGAAGCCATCTTTGTTATTGTAAATAAAGGAGCCATGGACGACGTTTTGGAAGCTGCTGAATCCGCTGGCTCTACTGGCGGCACCATAATACATGGAAGAGGTTCTGGTGCCAAGGAAAAGGAAGTCTTATTTAATATTGAGATTGAACCGGAAAAGGATATAGTCCTAATTCTATCAAAAGCGGAAAAAACCCAAGCCATAGTAGATGCTATAAAGGAAAGATTAGATATTGAGAAGCCGGGAGCAGGGATTATTTTTGTGATGGATGTAAGTAGAACTGTGGGACTATATGAAGATGAAAAATGAGAAAACAAAATTTAGTAATTGTTACATGTCTGATATTGATAATTGTTTTAATCATAAGGTTTGGTGCTTATTTTATCAATTATGGTATAGCAATAAAAGCCAATTGGGGCATTTGGCTTCCTAGAGGATTTAAGGAGATATATTCTACTGACAGCGGTCCAAGCTTTTTTGGCGATGGAGAAAGATACCATGTATTCTATTATAGAAAAGGGCTTAAGGAAAAAGAGTTGGAGAAATTTAATTATAGCAAGAATACTAGTTTAGAGACAGAAGTAGAAAATATCCTAGAATCACTACAGGTTCCTGATAACGATAGGCCTGACTTTACAGAAGAATACTACTGGTATTATCAGGATGATAAGGATGATCCCCGTGACAAACTTTATATCATTTATTTTGTAAGATATAATAAGATGTATATAGTTGAAGAGTTTTATTAAGCTTTTAAACACTACTTTTTAGTATATGGCATAAAAAGGAGTGCAATAGGATGAATGAAACTTTAAAAGTTTTGAAGGGACGGCGAAGTATCCGTAAATATAAGAAGGAACAGATAACCGATGAACAGTTAAATCAAATTTTAGAAGCGGGCATGTACGCTCCCAGTGGTATGGGTGCCCAGTCTGCCATAATGGTAGTAGTACAGGATGAAAAACTAATTAAGAGACTTTCCAAGCTCAATGCTAAGTTTACCAAGGATCCTGATGGTGATCCCTTCTACGGAGCACCCACTGTTATAATTGTCCTTGCAGATAGCACCAGGCATACATACATAGAAGATGGCAGCTTAGTAATGGGTAACCTTATGAACGCAGCCTATTCCCTAGGAGTAGATTCCTGCTGGATCCACAGAGCTAGAGAAATGTTTGAAGACCAAGAGGGCAAAGCTTTGCTTAAAGAATGGGGCATCGATGAAAAGTACGTGGGCATAGGAAACTGTATTTTAGGCTATAGGGATTGTGAATATCCTGAGCCTAAACCTAGAAAAGAAGGATATGTGATAAGAGTTTAGTTTTTAGGTTTTAT
>CALKWV010000049.1 GCA_938003915.1 uncultured Bacillota bacterium
TGCGATAACTAGCATAACAACGAGCAATCTAGGTAAAAACATGAATACTGCTTTGGTGAATATGCAGCTTATATATTCAATGCAGTCTTAGGAGACGGAACCATGTTCGAATTCAATGGCAATGTCCGTAACTTTGGACTTATTGACAATCTACCCGAAGGCTGCTGTGTGGAGGTGCCGGTATTAGCTTCAAGACGGGGTCTTGATCCAATTCATGTAGGTTCATTACCGCCACAATTGGCTATACTAAACAGCGTCAATGCAGCATGTGAAGAACTGGCAGTAGAGGCTGCTCTTACAGGAGATAAGAGAAAGGTATTCCATGCTATCTGTCATGATCCATTAACATCAGCAGTGCTCAGTCTCCAGGAAATTAAGGATATGGTAGATGAAATGTTTGAAGTTAATAAGGATTGGCTGCCACACTTTAGGTAAAAAATATAAGTTTATTTATAAATCACTTGGAGGAAAATGTACTTTTCCAGAATGGGAAAAATTCAGGAATGAGCTATTTTCTAAATAGATAGATACGTCCATTCACCTTTATAGTTAATAAACATATAATAATAATGAAATGCAACATACAGGTGGCACTCAGAAACAAGTAAAAACTATAAGGGGGTATGGGTATGTCCATCTTTGGAGGTTCTGATGATAGTTTGTTATTCTTTTTCCTCCTGTTGGTAATTATTTTCTGCAATTGCGGACTGTTTGATGAAGGCAGCGAATTGTTATTCTTCTTCTTACTCTTAGTAGTACTATTTATGGGAGAAGATGTATGCCGTGTTCGCAGATAAGGGATAAAAAGAAGCCTCTTTCCTTTGGGAAAGAGGCTTTTATCAATTACATGGTTGTACTAAAATAATAAAACAATATATAATATACTTGTAAAGGGCTAATTTTAGCTACTAAACTAGAATATTATTACTATTCTACATAAAATATATGATTTAAGATACAAAGTTAAACTATTAAATAGGTTTGAAAATACTTAGATGAAGAGAGGCGTTTTCTTATGAAAGTGCTTTTGTTGACTGTAACAGCTGGACATGGGCACACGCAAGCTGCTAAGGCGGTCATGGATTACTTGCAGCAGCAAAAAGTTGAGTGTACTCTATTGGATACATTGGATTACATAAACCCTATATTAGGGGAGTCTGTTGATAAAGGATATTTATATTCTACTAGATTTACTCCCAATGTCTATGGAAAGATATATAATTTGGTGGACAATAGGGATAAGAGTGAAGGCAAATTTTCTATATCTCATATCATGAACAAGATTTTATCTAAGAAGCTAATATCCTTTTTGGACCATTATAAGCCGGATGTGGTGGTCTGCACCCATATTTTTGCTGCCCAAATTATAAGCTATCTTCAGAGAGAAGGGACCATTGATGCAAAGAGTATAGGGATAATTACAGACTTTACTATACATCCTTTCTGGGAGGATACTGATTTAGATTATTATGTAACAGCTAATGAGTTGTTAAATCATCAAGCATCAAAGAAGGGTATTAAGGTCGAAAAAATATTACCAATAGGTATACCTATTCATCCCAAATTTAGCAAAAAGGTGGACAAATCCAAGGCCAGGCAAATATTAGATATTGAAGATAAGCCTACTGTTCTTATTATGAGTGGAAGTATGGGTTATGGGAATATAGAAACTGTTATAACGGACATGGATGGTATGGATATAGACTTTCAGATAATATCCGTATGTGGAAATAATAAGAATTTGAAAAAGAGAATAGACAATATGATTACGCGGAAGAAGGTGTATAATTACGGTTTTACAGAAAAGGTGGATTTAATGATGGATGCGGCAGATTGTATTGTTACTAAACCGGGAGGCTTGACTACTTCCGAATGCTTGGCCAAGGCGCTGCCAATGATTATTATAAATCCCATACCAGGTCAGGAAGAGAGGAATGCAGAATTTTTATTAAACAATGGTCTGGCCCTTATGGTTAGTGAGACCTTCCCTGTAGATGAAGCCATATATCAATTGATAAATAGTAAATGGAGGCGGAAGCATATAATAGAGATGGCTAAAGCTGTTGGAAGACCAAATGCCACCCAGGATTTATGCAATCATATCTTGAGTTTAAAATAAACTTAGGACAAACTGGAAGTTTACTCCGGACAATTTAATATATTTGTAATAATTTCGTAAAAAACTATTAAAACCCCCTTGAAAAAGTCATATATATGTTATACTATATTTATATCTAAATATAGGGTATTTTGACTTATTGTGTAGGGGGTTTTCTAATGTTTATACCAAAATCCAAGAAATATGCCAAGGCATGTGCAGCAGTGGGCATCTCTGCAATTATGTTATTTTCCACACCTTCACCTTCCTTAGCAGCAAAGCTATTAAAGGTTGGCAGTTCAGGTAGTGAAGTTCGAGAGGTACAATCTAGACTTAAGGAGTTGGGTTATTTTAAATATCCTAATATCACAGGCTATTACGGAACTATTACCCAAGATGCTGTAAAGGCTTTCCAGGCAAGCAAGGGACTTGCTCAAGATGGCATAGTAGGATCTAAAACCTGGGCAGCCCTAAAATCCGATGGCACTACATCGAGTGGTTCCAGTTCCAGTGGCAGTAGCCTTAATACATTATTAAAGAAGGGTAGCAGGGGTTCAGCGGTAACACAGTTACAACAGCTGCTTAAAAATAAGGGATATCTAAAAGGCTCAGTAGACGGAATTTTTGGTAATCAAACCTATTCAGCAGTTAAAGCCTTTCAGAAGGATGCAGGATTGGCTGTAGATGGAGTAGTGGGAGCCAAAACCTGGGCAGCCCTTCAAGGGGATACTTCATCTAGAGGCTCTAGTAGTAGCGGAAATATCATCAATACACCTCTATTAAAGAAGGGTAGCAGGGGCTCAGCGGTAACACAGCTTCAACAGTTACTCAAGAATAAAGGCTATCTAAAGGGATCGGTGGACGGTATATTTGGCAATCAAACCTATTCAGCAGTTAAAGCCTTTCAGAAGGATGCTGGGCTAGCTGTAGATGGAATAGTGGGCAGCAAAACTTGGGCAGCCCTTCAGGGGAATACCACATCTAGAGGTTCTAGTTCCAATAGGGATATATCAAGCACGGAGCTATTGAAGATAGGAAGTAGAGGCACGGCTGTATCCAATTTACAACAACGGCTAAAGGATCTAGGATATTCAATTGGCAAAGTAGACGGTATCTTTGGGTCTCAAACCCAAAAAGCCGTAAAAGAGTTCCAAAAGGACAATGGCCTTGCTGCCGATGGTATAGCTGGACCTATAACAATTGCAAAGCTAAATAATCCAGCTAAAAAATCAGGTTCTGGCTCTAATGATGAAAAGCAAGACAGTCAATCAACAAAAGCTGAAATGCTTCACTGGTCAGAGGTAGACAAGCTGTGGCCTAGGGGTACATATGCAACTATTATTGATTATGATACAGGCAAAAGCTTTAAAGTAATGCGATCTGGAGGATATAACCATGCTGACGTAGAGACTGCTACGGCAGCGGATACTGCAATATTAAAGAGCCTATATGGAGGGACCTTTTCTTGGAATAGGCGGGCTATAATAGTAAAAGTCAACGGCAGATCTATAGCCGCCAGCATGGCAGGCATGCCCCATGCCGGACGGGACGATAAGCCCAATAGGGCCATGGTGTCCAATAGAAGCGGTGGATACGGTTATGGTCAGAATTTGGACGCTGTAAAAGGTAATGACATGGACGGGGTTATTGACGTACATTTCTATGGAAGTAAGACCCATGGAACCAATAGAGTCTGTCCTCAGCATCAGGCTCAAGTTAAAAGGGCAGCGGGTAAATAGATTATATTGGTACCAACATCCCTCTCCATTACATATAATGATATGAGATTATATGTAATGGGTAGGTGAGAGGGGTGTATTATTGTAGACCTATTTTGGCCATGGGATCCACAGGTCCAGAGGTGGAGATGCTGCAAAGAATCCTCTACAGCATCGGATATGACCCAGGACCAATTGATGGAATATTTGGACCCTTGACAAGAAACGCGGTAATAAGATTTCAACTGGACAATGGATTGGTGCCCGATGGAATAGTGGGACCTAAAACTTGGGCAGCCATTGATCTAGTTTATCCATAGAAAAAAAGCAGGATTGTGCGCTTTTTAGCAATCCTGCTTTTTAGGTTTTCATCACTGCAAAGCTTTCTGTATCAGATCTATCTGTGAGAGAATACGCTGGAATAAATAATCTACTAGCGTGATGGCAGTCATGGCTTCCACTACTATGACAGCTCTAGGGACGATAATAGGGTCATGGCGTCCCTTTACTACTATTTCTACATTCTTTCCCTGTATGCGATCAATACTTTGCTGAGGAATAGATATAGAAGAGGTGGGCTTAATAGCCGCCCTAAAAACTATGGGAGATCCATCACTAATCCCACCTGTTATACCTCCTGCATTGTTGCTTTGCTTAAATACTTTTCCATGGTCATCTACTTGTAAGGGGTCGTTATTCTGCGAACCTGTCATCCTGGCAGCTTTAAATCCGCTACCAAACTCCAGTCCTTTAACAGCACCAATGGAGAAGATGGCCTTAGCCAGTGCTGCATCTAATTTTTCAAAGACAGGTTCCCCAACTCCTGGAGGCACGCCGTCTACAATACATTCTATAATTCCTCCGGCAGAGTCCCCTTTTTCCTTAAGTTCATCTAAATATTTTTGGGCCTTAAGGGCAGCGGTCTTATCAGGCATGGCCAGGGGATTTTTATAGATTTCATCTACATCAAAGTTGGAGGGCTGGATTTCAATATCGCCAATGGATAGGGTATAGGCCAAAACGTGAATGCCTAAAAAGCAAAGTATCTTTTTGGCTATGGCTCCGGCAGCTACCCTAGCAGCAGTTTCTCGCCCTGAGGATCGGCCGCCCCCCCTATAATCCCTAAAGCCATATTTTTGATCATAGGCGTAATCAGCATGTCCTGGTCTGTAGATATCCTTTATATCCCCATAATCCTGGGATCGCTGATTCTTGTTGTATATAATCATGGATATGGGAGTTCCAGTTGTCTTTCCTTCAAAAACCCCAGAAAGTATCTCTACCTTATCATCCTCAGTACGAGGAGTTGCATAGGCCGTACGTCCTGGTTTTCGTCTATCTAGATCCTTTTGAATATCTTCTTCATTTAGGGGGATACCGGCTGGGCATCCGTCTACTACTACCCCCAAGGCAGGACCGTGGGATTCACCCCATGTAGATATGGCAAAGTTTTTGCCGTATATTGATCCTGACATCTTTATCACCGTCCATAAAAAATTGCTTAAATAGACCCTGATCTTAAACTGAGATTTTACCACAATAGGTAAAAAAATCAAAGACACAAATTTGCAGAATTTTTATATTATCTTTTATACAAGGCGGATAAATGCTATTATAGTCTTAAGGGAAGGAAGTGGTGATTTGGTTCTGGGGATAGGAATAGATATAATTGAAATTTATAGGATTGAAGCTGCCATGAAAAAGCCTAAATTTGTTGAAAGAATCTATACCCCTGGGGAGCAAAAATATTTACACACCAGAAACAACAACCCTAGCACTGCTGCCGGATATTTTGCTGCCAAAGAAGCAGCGGCTAAGGCTCTGGGTACAGGATTTGGAGGAGTAAGATGGACAGAGATCGAGGTAATTCGTGAGGAAAATGGCAGGCCAGGAATAAAGTTGTACGGAAATGCAAAGATTGCAATGGAGAAAATGGGGGGCAATAGAATACTATTATCCATATCTCATTCCAGAGATAATGCTATAGCACAGGTTATTATCTGTTAGGAGGATTTTATATGTATGTAACCACACCTGATGAAATGAGAAAAATAGATAATAGGGCAATAGAAGAATTTGGTATTCCCGGTGCCGTACTTATGGAGAATGCTGCTATTAGAACTGTGGATGTAATAGCGGATAAGTACCCTGCATTAATTGATGGCGGAAAGGTAATAATATTGGCAGGATGTGGGAATAATGGTGGAGATGGGCTTGCAATTGCAAGACTTCTAATGTTAAAGGGGGTTAACACCCAAGTTTATATTTTCTTTCCTGAGGACAAGTTTGCCGGGGATGCAAAGCTTAATCTGGATATATACAAGAGGCTGGGAGGACATATTGAGCTTGTCAGCGGTAAGGAGCATTTAAGGATACTGGAACAGGCTATATGGCAGGCAGATCTAATAGTAGATAGTATATTTGGGACTGGAATCCATAGGGATATTGAAGGTTTAATATATGAGGCAATAGATATGGTTAATAAAAGCTCTGTACCGGTAGTTGCAGTAGATATTCCATCAGGCATCAATGGCAGGGATGGAAAGGTTATGGGAATTGCCATGAAGGCCAATCATACTGTATCCTTTGGTTATGCCAAGAGGGGACATATACTCTATCCAGGTCGTGAATACACTGGAAGACTTCATGTAGTACCTATTAGCCTACCTCAGGATAGTGCTCATGCTGTGGGGGTTAAAGCTTTTACCCTAGATGATATGGAAATGGCACAAAGCTTAAAGGAAAGACCTAGGCAAGGACATAAAGGAAGCTTTGGCAAGGTGGGGGTTATGGCAGGTTCTTTGGGCATGGCTGGCGCTGCCTGCCTAAGCTCTATGGCTGCCCTTAAAGGAGGAGCAGGCCTTGTGACCTTGGGATGTCCCGCTAGCCTTATGTCCTTATTTCAAAGCAAAATGACAGAAGTTATGTGTTATCCCCTAGAAGATGGACAGAAAGGTTACTTAACCATTGATGCAATATCTGGCATTAAAGATTTTTTAAGGGACAAGGATGTTTTGGCAATAGGGCCGGGGCTTGGTTCAAAATGCGCTGGTTTAGAAATTATTAGGTATATTTTAAGGGAATTTGATATATCCATAGTAATGGATGCAGATGCACTCAACCATATCTCTAGGGATAAAAAGCTACTAGCATCCTATAGGGGTTCCATAGTAATAACTCCTCATCCTGGTGAAATGGCTAGGCTGACAGGAAGGAGCATTGATGAGATTGTAGCAGCACCCATTGAAACAGCTGCAGAATTTGCTAGGGAAATGGGCATTATTGTACTTTTGAAAGGCGCCGCATCCGTAGTTGTTAATCCTGAAGGAGATATTTATATTAATTCTTCAGGCAATGCCGGGATGGGTACTGGAGGCAGTGGTGATGTACTCACAGGCTTGGTGGCTGCACTGATAGCCCAGGGCTATTCACCTTATGAAGCGGCGGTTTATGGATGCTATATTCATGGTAGGGCAGGCGACTATGCTAAGGATAAATGGGGCCAAACAGGCATGGTTGCTGGAAATATACTGGATGAGCTTCCATTAGTTTTTAAGGCGCTATATGGTCTTAAAGAGTAATTATGGTTGTCCGGGGGAGAGATGATGCTAAAGCTTGGTAAAACTACTTTTATATTGGGATTTATATTCTGCATTATGGTTATAGCAGGTTGTGGTCAGAAAACCCCGGAGGAGATTTTTATTTCAGCTCAAAATGCTTTAAATAGCCTGGAAAGCTATGCTGCCACTGTGAGCTACAGGGTTATAGATGGCCAGGAGGAGCGGGAATATCGCTTTAAACAATGGGTGACCATGCCTTCAAGCTTTAGAATACAGTTAATAGATGAGAATAACAGCATTGGGAAAACCATTGTTAGTGACGGACACAGAATGGTGATAGAAAATCCCAAGATAGGTGATTCATTGGAGTTAGAAGTAGAAAGTTTAGAGCAACAAAAGCCATTGTTTATAGGTGATTTTCTTAGGTTTTATTGGATGGCAGAAGAAGTGGGAAAAAGGATCCACATAGATGATGGCGTTGAGTATGTCATCTTTACCTGTCCTTTTTCTAATTCTTACCTATCTAGAGGAAGCCAGGAATTATGGCTTAGGTCACCAAAAATGATTCCCTGTAGGATGATTACCTATGATGAAAATAATGAAATTACCAGCATAATTATATTTGAAGACTTTGATAGAAGCTGGAAGCCAGATCAGGATTTTTATAAGATAGGTGATTTAGAAACTTAATTTCATTGCCAAATTATATATTTTGGGATATAATACAGAATATATGGTAAGCCTGAAAACTATCCATATATGCTAGGAGGTGCTGTCTTGGCTGAGCTTAAAAAAATATTAGTTAGTTTGCCCGACAGTTTGCTGCGTGAAGTTGATGAAATTGTAGCCATGGGAAAGAAAAACAGAAGCGAATTTATTAGAGAAGCTATGAGGCTTTATATTAGAGAGAGACAGAAAATTGAAATACGTGAGAAAATGAAAAAAGGTTATGAGGAGATGGCAAGGATCAACTCGGAGTTAACAGAAGAAGGGGCTAATTCCGATATTGAGGCTTTGGAAAAGTATGAAGCTATTTTGACTGGACGTGAATAGTGTATGGTTAGAAGAGGAGATATTTATTATGCTGATTTGAGTCCAGTAGTGGGATCTGAGCAGGGCGGTGTTAGGCCGGTATTGGTTGTCCAAAACGATATCGGCAACAAATACAGCCCTACCGTAATAGTGGCAGCTATTACGTCCCAAATACATAAGGGGAAACTACCTACTCATGTTGAAATCAGTGCCTCTGAATATGGTTTACCCAAGGACTCTGTTATCCTTTTGGAACAGATAAGGACAATTGATAAAAAGAGACTAAAGGAAAAAATCGGATATCTTTCCCCAGAAATGATGGAAAAAGTTAACGAAGGTCTCCAAATAAGCTTTGGGTTGATTGATATATAATCAGATTGCATTTGATGCAATCTTTTTTTTGATGTAAACTTCAAGTTAATAAAATTTTTTTACTAACAAAGGCTATAAATATAGAAATTTTAAATAGGATTGAGGAGTACATATGAAGAAGAGAGTAGAATATATGGATTATCTATATATTGTATTAGGTACATTAATAACTAGCTTAGCTTTTAATTTATTTTTAATCCCCCACAAGATTGCCCCTGGTGGTTTAAGCGGTATTGCTACAGTGATTTATTATGTTTCCAAGGGCAGGATTCCAGTAGGTGCAACTATGCTGGCCCTTAATGTACCCTTGTTTATAGCGGGTATTAAGGAGCTGGGAGGGGGATTTGGCCTTAAGACTCTTATATCTACCTTCTTACTATCTTTTTTTATAGATGTTATAAAAGTACCGTCACTAACTCATGAGCCAATACTGGCTTCCATATATGGGGGAGTTGTAATGGGTATAGGCTTGGGCATAGTTTTCAGGGGAAATGCTACAACAGGAGGCACGGACTTATTTGCCAAGATAATACATAAGCATTTTAATTTTATAGGAGTAGGCTGGGTGCTCTTTGTAGTAGATTCCTTGGTTGTTTTAACTGCGGCTATAGTTTTTGGTCCCACCCTAGCTTTGTATGCATTGGTTTCCCTGTATCTAGGAAGCAAGCTTATTGATCTTATATTAGAGGGTGTCCATTCCGCCAAGGCTTTTATGGTCATTTCCAATCATTCTCACGAGATTGCCGATAGGATTATGAAGGAACTGGATAGAGGTGTTACTCTGCTTCATGGAAAAGGGGCGTATACTATGCAAGAGAAGGATGTTATAATGTGTGTTATAGATAGGCTTCAAACTGTAAAACTAAAAGAGATAATCAACGAAATTGATCCCAGGGCATTTGTATTAGTTGCAGACGTTAGAGAGGTTATGGGTGAAGGCTTTTCACTGGAGCAATGAGTAATTAACCTATTGTGCTAGTTCTATATTAATATATTGTTAATGAACTAGGGGCAATGGGTATAAAAATTACAGGGGGTAATATAATGATGAATGAAAACAGCAATTTTCTTAGGCCTATGTCAATTGGAGAAATTTTGGATAACACCTTTAAGATCTATGGGAGAAATTTACTAAGCATACTAGTGTTTAGCGCTGTGATTGCAGGAGTATTTAGCATAATAAGTGGATTGATAACCTATCAGATGATGCCCACATCTATGCCCATGGTCAACAGCTCATGGATGGATCTACTAGAGAATCCTGATATGGCGCCGGCAATTGGACCTAATGATTTAAGGGATTTTATACCACAATTTTTCGCTTTTCAGGGAGTTATGATACTGCTAGCAATAATAAATGTTGTGTTTATAAAACCCTTTGTTGAAGCTGGTATTATCAATGTAACTTATAAGGATATTAAGGGGCAAAGACAAATCGTAGCACAAGGACTGAGGTCTACCCTTAAAAAATTTGGAAAACTAATACTCACCAGCCTATCTTTAATACCCTATTATATAGGGGTAGCTATTGTACTTGTTATATTAACTATATTATTTTTTATTCCCCTTGTTTTGTCAGGAGTTGCAATGTCCAGTGATCCCACAAGCGGCAGAATAGCAGGATTTGCTTTTTTGTTATTTATAGCTATTGTTATTATGGCGGCTTTAGCAATATTATCTGGCTTATTTGTTATTTTTACTTATCACGGAGCTACTATTGAAGATGTTAGCGGATTTAGTGCTATTGGCAGAAGCTTTAAATTAGTAGGCAAAAAGTTTTGGAGAGTGCTAGGTGTAAGTTTGCTCATATATCTAATTGTTGGAATAATTGTTTTAGCCTTGACATTTATAACGAGAATAACTGCCTTATTTTCGCCTAATCCCATGTTGGCAGATTTTAGTATGGGATTTGTTATAACTGCCTTTATTTCCCCTATTAACTATATAGCTACCACGTTGTTGTTTATAGATATTAAAGCAAGGGTAGAAGGAACACGGGGACAAGAGCTAATTATAGTATAAGTTTGAGATGGACGAGAGGGCATAGAAGGGAGTATAGAATGGAAGTCGGGATTTCCACAGCCAGTTTTTATCCGGATGTCTTGATAGAAGAATCCATTCCTTTGATAAAGGAATTAGGTGCTAAAAGGATAGAAGTATTTCTGGGAAGCTTTAGTGAATATGAAGAGGATTTTTGTAAACAATTAAAGGAAATTATAGATGAAAATGGCTTGTCGGTTTATTCAGTGCATACTTTAAGCACCCAGTTTGAACCACAGTTTTTTTCTTTGACAGAAAGGCAGAGAAGGGATTCCAAAAATTTTTTTGGTAAGGTCTTTAGAAGTGCAAGGATCTTGGATGCCAAAGTTTATGTGTTTCATGGGCCTCCTGTACGGATAAATGCTAAGGCCAATGTAGATTTTGCTAGAATAGGACCTTTTTGCGATGAGTTGGCTGATTTTGCCGGAGAGCATGGGATAAAATTTTCCTGGGAGAATGTGTCCTGGTGCTGGTATTCCTATCCTGAATTTGTAGATAGATTGATGGAAAACACAAAGAGTGACAATATCTATTTCACCTTGGACATAAAGCAGGCTATGCAGGCAGGATATAGCGCTATGGATTTTGTAAAGCTTATGGGTCAGAGGCTTGTTAACATTCATGCCATAGATTTTGATAAAGATGGCAAGCTTACCTTACCAGGCAGAGGCATATTTGATTTCCAAGCTTTATCCAAGGAGTTAAAAGCCATTGGTTATAAAGGTCCTATGTTTCTAGAGGTTTATAGGGATAATTACCAACACTATAAAGAGTTAAGGGAATCATTAGATTTTTTAGAGGGCATATTTTTATAAAGAGCATATCTTCATAAATATCTATTTATATTTTTTATTTCAATAGATTTGCTAATAAAATGTAGAACCGGCCAGGGAATTAACTATGGCCGGTATTTTTCTACCAAAGAATTGATCCATACCTGATTAGGTCCTTCTACTATGGACATGGGTTGGTCCAGCTGTTGGTTCTTTTTTGGGAAAAGCAGTATTTTAGGCCCCTGGCGAGTTTGACCTTCCCAAACATTAAGATTTAGTAGCACGTATTCCCTATATCCTTCCTTATAAACTATCAGGGTAGTTTCTCCCCAGGATTTGGGATGGATTCTTTCAAAATGAGTATCAGGAGATATCTTAATCCTAATATTGGGTGTATATCCATTTTCATTGGTTTTGTAGCTTTCATTGGTTTCAGGAACTACCACTATTGCTCCTTCTATAGGCTCCTCACTAAAGCCATCAACCACCTGGGGCTGGATATAACCAAATTTTTCGGATGTACTAACTTCCAAGCTATTATCTATCTCAGCTTGTTGTCCAATATGGCTAAACACCTTTAATTGCTTATTCATATATTGATTTTCTTTCATATAGCTGCTATACAACAAACTAGCTGCCATTATAGTGAGGATAAGAAGTCCGTTTACAGATCTTTTCTTTTCCCTCAAGCGCCTCACTTCCCATTTTTATTTGTGATAAATTTTATTAACTTAACTCATTGTTGTTAGTCTATTCTAATCTAATAAAGGCTATTGGTGAGTGAACCATGAAGCCAAGTATCAATTGCCATTATGCTTAGTTAATAAATGGTGAGCCTGCACAATAGATTAGTTTACATTAAAATATTTATTCTAATAATTAGGATATAGAACTTAAATCCATACTTAGACCTATTTGCAATAATATATATATCCATTATAATCAAAGATAGAGTAAGGAGTTGTAGAAAGGGTGCGGGATATGATGCTCGACTTATTAAAACAAAGGAGAAGCATAAGAAAGTATAAAGATAAAGCTGTGGAGCAGGAAAAGTTAGATATTATTTTAAAGAGTGCATTATTGTCTCCATCATCTAGAGGGATAAGACCTTGGGAGTTTATTGTGGTAACTGATAAAGAAATGCTAGAGAAACTTTCTCAATGCAAAGCCCATAGTGCTCAATTTTTGAAGGATGCACCCCTTGGGATTGTGGTAATTGCAGATTCTACTGCTTCTGATGTTTGGATTGAGGATGTTTCTATTGCCTCAACCATTATACAACTCACTGCACAGTCCTTAGGGCTGGGCTCTTGCTGGATACAGGTTAGAAACAGAAAAACAGCTGACAATAGGAGCTCAGAAGACTATATAAAAGAACTTCTTAATATCCCAGAAAAATATAGTGTTGACAATATTATTGCCATAGGCTATCCAGCAGAGGAAAAGAAGCCATATGATGAAGATTCACTATTGTATGATAAAATTCACATGGAGAAATATTAAAGTGAAACAAAAGACCTACCATAAGGGAGAGGTTTGGAAATGATCAGCAAAATAATGAATTTAATCCTGCAATCCAAGATTCAAGAAATAAAGAGTACGTATCAATATTTTAATTTTAACACTGAAAATACCTTTTATTCGATTTTAAAAGAAGAGATGGATCATAGGCAGAATAGGGTTCCTAGCTTGCCTTTGTACAGTAATACAAATCCTCTACAGTTTAAACAAAACTACTCTATTAATAGGAGAACAAATATCAATACATCTCCATCCCAGTATGATGATATCATTTTAAATACAAGTAAAAGGTATGGTATGGATCCTGCTTTGGTAAAGGCTGTAATTAAAGCAGAATCTAGCTTTAATCCAAATGCTACATCTTCTAGTGGAGCCATGGGTTTGATGCAGCTTATGCCTGGGACGGCAGCAGCACTTGGTGTAAAAAAACCTTATGATCCCGTTGAGAATATTGATGGTGGGGTAAGGTATTTAAAGCAACAATTGGATCGGTATAATGGGAATGTGAAATTAGCACTGGCTGCTTACAACTGTGGACCAGGCAGGGTTAACAGCTTGGGTGTTACAAATTTGGATGACCCGGCTCAAGTAGCAAAATTGCCCAGGGAGACCCAAACTTACGTAAAACGGGTTGTGGAATATGCTAATGAATACGGTAGTTATATCAATTTATAAGGTTTTTAGTCCTGCATGAACTTGCCTAATAGCAAAGGAAAAATCTATCTTCTGAATCAATAGAAGATAGATTTTTTATTTTTTGGGCTTTATATCAACCTTAAATTTATATCGAGGAATGGGATACTTAAAATCATAAAAAAATTTTTATAAATTTAAAAATAAATATTGACATTTAAGCGGGATTAAGTATAATAATAGTAACCATTATTAATAGATAGGAGTTCTTAATATGAGTAGACGGTATAGCGCTCAGAAAATGATGATCGAAAATGCTTTGAAAGAGCTAGATCATCCTACAGCAACAGAGGTGTACGAATATATTAGAGAAAGTTATCCCAATATTAGTTTGGGCACAGTTTATCGGAATCTAGGCCTTATGGCAGAGGCTGGTGAAATATTAAGGATTCCTTCTGGTGATGCTCCTGATCGCTTTGATATAAATACTCATGAACATTTACACGTGACCTGTTCAAAATGTAATCAGGTATTTGATGCTGAAAGCCAAAAATTAGAAAGCTTTCTTAAAAAAATTGATGAATTCCTAGAGGAGTCTACTGGAGTCCATATAGAAGATAGGACAATGTTTTTTCAAGGTGTTTGTTCCAACTGCAGAAAAAAATAAGGATTATGTTACCGGTTTAACCGGATAAAATAAATAAATACATAAGGAGGAAGGTTATATGGCACTTATTGGAAGAGAAGTCTCAGATTTTACTGTTAAGGCATATGTTAACGGAGAGTTTAGAGATGTCAGCAAGGAGGACTTGCTTGGAAAATGGTCGGTTTTCGTATTCTATCCTGCTGATTTTACTTTCGTTTGTCCTACAGAATTAGCAGATTTGGCCGATCATTATGAGGAGTTTCAGAAAGCTGGGGTAGAGGTATATTCTGTATCAACTGACACCCATTATGTTCACAAAGCTTGGGCTGATGCTTCTGAAACCATTAGAAGGATTAAGTTCCCAATGTTGGCAGATCCTACAGGACAGCTTTGCAGGGATTTTGGAGTATATATTGAAGACGAAGGAGTGGCACTCAGGGGCAGCTTTATAATCAATCCTGAGGGTAAGATCGTAGCTTATGAAGTTAATGATAACAGCATTGGTAGAGAGGCTGCTGAACTGCTAAGAAAGGTACAAGCTGCCCAATTCGTAGCTGAACACGGTGACCAAGTATGCCCTGCTAAATGGCGTCCTGGTGCAGAAACTCTAAAGCCTAGCTTAGATTTAGTAGGAAAACTATAATACATTTTAATATGATAACTTTATCTCCATGTGCTAGTTGATGCTTTAATCATAATGGCTATTGAAAAATTATTTTCAATAGCCATTATGATTTTTAAGGAGCTTACTGCTTCAACCAAGACATTGGGGAAATGGGAACAGTTCACTTAATAAAAGATAATTGATAAGAATAAGTAAACTGGGTTATATATATTTATATCAATTATTTTGACCTTAAAAATGGCTTATGCTAGACTGAAGCTAGAGAGTTGAATGTATTATAAGGAGGAAAACTATGAAGGCGAATATTGGTTTAATTGGACTTGCGGTTATGGGGCAAAATTTGGTACTTAATATGGAAAGCAAAGGATATAAGGTGTCGGTATATAATCGAACTAGGGAAGTTACCGAAAGATTTATGGAGGGAGCAGCTAAAAATAAGGGAAACATAATTCCCTCATATTCCTTAGAGGAGTTAGTTGAATCTTTAGAGAAGCCCAGAAAGATCATGCTCATGGTAAAGGCTGGTCATCCAGTAGATGCTATTATCGCTAACCTATTGCCACTTCTAGACCAAGGCGACATTATTATTGATGGGGGAAATTCTTTTTTTAAGGATACCATAAGAAGAGCTAGGGAATTGGAACAAAAGGGTATTTTGTATTTAGGTGTTGGAATTTCAGGAGGAGAGGAAGGTGCTCTTAAAGGTCCTAGCATTATGCCTGGGGGTAATAAGGAGGCCTGGGAGCAGGTTAAGGATATTCTCGTTGACATTTCGGCCAAAGTTGATGGCAATATTCCATGTTGCGACTATATTGGACCTGATGGATCAGGGCATTATGTAAAGATGACCCACAACGGTATCGAATATGCAGACATGCAACTAATAAGCGAAGCTTATTTTTTAATGAAAGAATTACTAGGTATGTCAGCTAATGAGATGCAACAGGTCTTTCAAGAGTGGAATGAAGGAGAACTTAACTCATATCTAATTGAGATTACGGCAGATATCTTGGGAAGAGTAGATGAAGAAACTGGACTACCTTTGCTTGAAGTTATATTAGACAGTGCCGGAAGTAAAGGAACGGGAAAATGGACATCACAGGAAGCCTTGGAATTGGGTGTTGTTGCTCCTACTATAGTGGATGCAGTTTTTGCTAGATATTTGTCAGCAATTAAAGAGGAACGAGAAGAAGCCTCTAAGATTTTAAGAGGGCCACAAGCTAAATTTGAGGGCACTTCTTCAGAAAAGGAGCAATTAATACGTGATATAGGTGACGCTTTATATGCATCTAAGATATGTTCCTATGCTCAAGGATTCCAGCTATTGGATCAGGCATCGAAATTTTATAACTGGGATTTAAAACTAGGAGATATTGCCCTACTGTGGCGGGAAGGATGTATTATTCGCGCCCAATTCTTAAACAAGATAAAAGAGGCTTATGATAGAAATCCCAATTTGAAAAACCTAATGCTTGATCCATACTTCAAGGAAGTTTTGGAAAGAACTCAGGAAGGTTGGAGACGAGTGATTAGCCTAGCTATTGAAAATGGAATTCCTGTATCCTCCTTTAGTTCTGCCCTAGCTTACTATGACGGCTACAGAAGAGAGAGATTATCTGCCAATTTAGTTCAGGCCCAAAGGGATTACTTTGGTGCCCATACCTACAAGCGAATAGACAAGGAAGGTGATTTTCACACCAATTGGTTGGACAGATAAGAGGGAAAACTTAATAACAACACTTATAGCTACCATGAATTAGAGAGCATGATTGATAAAGATAGACCAATAGACTCTCTAATTGCTGACTTCAGATGGCTACGGACATATTTCAAAAGGATATATACCCATATGACGCCAAATATACAGCTATTATGGGTGCCGTAGCCATGGCTCTTAAGCTATTAGGGCACATCGACTCTTTAAATGATTTTCAACAAAAGCTTAAGGACATTATTAAACCTAACTAGAATAAGGCTCAATTATATGAAGATATATTTTAAAAATATATTAATTGGTACAAAAACTAAAAATTAGCTTTATCCAATACATACAAATATACATAAATAAGGGAGTTAAGGAGCTTTATAGGGGTTTTGTAACTCTAATTTGGGACAAATTGACTTCCAGATTAGCTAATGTTATAATTGTAATGTAAAACAATGTAACTAGAGTTACTGTATCCTAGTAATTTTGCAGAGAAATGTGATGAAACACAGATTAGATCCTATCTATGGTAGGAAAAGTGGTTATCTTTTTTGTGTGAAAAAGTGGCCTTTAAGATAATATTAGTGTTTACAGCAGGAAGGAAATAGCGATGGTTTTCTTTGAGAAACATGGGGTGGATAACAAAGAGCTATTTCGTTTTTTTTCATTAAGGAATTATCAGTTTCCCTTTCATTTTCATCGCGCTTATGAAATAATATATGTTAATAAAGGTCAACTATCTCTATATGTAGATGAAAATGAATACCTTTTATATAAAAGCGATTTAGCCTTTATTTTTTCTAATCAAATACATGCGTTTAAAACTATTGGTTGCTCTGAAATTACAGTTATTTTATTTTCGCCTGAATTAATTGGGTATTTTTATAGAAATTATAAAGGCCTCATTCCTAATGATAATGTGTTAAGCCTGGAAATGGATCTGGATTTAGAAAATCTAGATTCTATATACAGCCAAAAAAGTTTTCTTTACTATTTATGTCATAGGCTGGTGGAGGAGAAGTCATTCATTTCAGTTAGGCATACATCTCAAACCAAGGTACTTTACAAAATCCTGCTTTTTATTGAACAAAACTATTTTAGAGAATGTAGCTTAAAAACTGTTGCAAAACATTTGAACTACGATTATCAATATTTGTCAAAATTGTTTGTTCAGCGGATGAATATGACTTTTACCGAATACTTAAATAACTATCGGATTTCCCAAGCATGTTATTTGCTAAACAACAGTAGCTTATCTATTGGTGAAATTGCAATTAATTGTGGTTATAGCAACTTAAGAACCTTTCATCGGAATTTCAAGAAAATAATTGGTATGTCGCCTAAGGAATATAGAGAATTAAACTAATGGATTAATTGGCTGATCCTGTTTCATCTCCCATATCATGAATTTCCAGAAATGGCGAAATATTAGACCTTAGCAGAATATGAGAATATAAAAACTAATGGTGATTATTTGAAATGCATCAATAAGATGGCTATTTAATAACAATTGGGAGGAATTATAAAGTAAAATGAAAAATCATTCTTTCTCAATAAAACTATTTATTTCATTTTCTATTTTACTGGTTGTAGTGACAGTTATTTATATTGTAGTGTATGATTGGGCAGTAATAAATAGTACTAAAAGGGAAATTGGAGAAAACTGCATCGGAAGGCTAAAAGCGGCTGAAACTTCGGTAATTGAATTTAAAACTGCTATACACAAAGATGCAGTCCGCCTTTCAGCAAATAATAGAATAAATGCACTTAGTGAAGTGAACATCTATAAAAAGAATAATAAACAAATTTTTGAAACCAATGATTTAATGAAACTCTCTAGTGCAATGGATATTATACTAGATGCGGTTAACACTAACACCAGATACGATTCTATCTACTTATACTTACATGACCTAGGACACTCCATTACTTCAAATCAAGGTTTTGTATCCAACGCCGATCTAAAGGATACCCAGTGGCTAAAATATTATAATAATTATATATCTAGGGGATTGCCTTTAGGTTGGATAGATACTCGCCTGCCTTACAATAGCAATAATAATTACAATAGTGGATCAATAGATTATCTTACTTCTAATTGCATTATAACCTATATTTATCCTCTCACTCCTTATACTACTGCCTTGCAGGGTGCATTGGTTGTAAATATAAGGGAATATGTCATATCCAATCTAATTAATACAAATAACATAAACAGGGAAGGATATATTTTTATTATCAATAGTAAGGGCGATGTAATATCCCATGTAGATAAGAGTTATTTATGCAAAAACATATCTGGCATTGATTATATAAATAAGATAATAAATAATGATTTAAACGAAGGATATTTGATTACTGAAGTTGATGATAATAAATCAATTGTTTCTTATTATAAGCCTCAAAATAATGAATGGATATATGTAGGAGTATTTTCTTTGGAACCATTAATTAGCAGTGTTAATAGTATACGTACAAATACTGTTTATCTTTCCGTTTTAGTAGCAATAATGGGTGTAATTAGTATTTATTTAATTTCAAAAAAATTGAGTAGTCCTG
Source organism: uncultured Bacillota bacterium (assembly GCA_938003915.1). Classification (GTDB taxonomy): domain Bacteria; phylum Bacillota; class Clostridia; order Caldicoprobacterales; family UBA3941; genus JAAYGY01. The sequence continues at coordinate 19,283 of CALKWV010000049.1, forward strand.
TTAATGAGTTAATTCAAGAGATAAAACTAAATAGAGGAATAAATATCCTGGAAGATAGAGATGAGATAATCATTTTAAGAAAAGCTTTCGAATCCCTTGCCAATGAACTAGAGCAAAATAGAAGAAAAATTGCTCAAAACCATTTGCTTAATTTATTAGAAGGTAAGCGAATGCATCAAAATTTTGATAGCAGTATTTTGGAAAGAGATTTTCAGTACGATGATTTTGTATGTGCATCTATACTAATTGATAGGTACAATGAATTTGTAAAAGAATATGATATTGATAAGCAGTATTACTTTAAAATGCTTATTATAAACATATGTGAGCAAATTATCAATTCCTTCTACAAGTGTGTAGGTGTCAACATGGGTAAGGAAAAGATTGGATTAATTATTAATGTGGAAAGTCCAGAAATTAATAATTTAGAGGATGTTTTACAAGAATGCTTTAAAAGAATACAAAATGAAACTGCTAAGATTTTTGACTATACTATTTCAGTAGGAATAGGTAGATGTTATAAAGGTTATGCCCAGATACCCCTATCTTATATGGAAGCAACACAAGCTTTGAAATTTAAAATAGTATATGGACATGGAAGTATTATTATGTGGAACAAGGATTTTGGTAAGCATAAATACTACTACCCCGTAACTATGGAAAAGCATTTATTAAATAAGATAGAAATAGGAAACAGTAGCGATATAGAGAAAACTGTAAAACAACTAATAGAGGAAATAAAAGCTAAGAAGGGACTATCCAGTGATAATATTGTACAAATCTTCAATCAGCTTGTTGGAAATACTGTAATCAAGTATCTTGCAGATGCAAATATTGATATGAATCAGGTATTTGGTAGTAATTTTAATATATATAACGAACTTACAAAAAAAGAGACTCTAGACGACATAGGGCAGTGGCTTATTAACATATATAAAACCATGATAGACTATATTTGTAGAAATACAGGAGATGATAATATTGATAAAATTATAGATTTTATACAAAAAAATTATAAAAATAATATAGGCATAATGGATATAGCAGATTATTTAGGCCTTAGCTATTCCTATGTAAGAAAAATATTTAAAGATAAGACAGGTAAAAGTATAGTTGATTATATAAACAGTCTAAGAATAAAGGAAGCAAAGAAATTACTAATTAATACTGATCTGTGTATTAAAGATTTAGCCCAGTTAGTAGGATACAATAATGACCAAACTTTTTCTAGAATATTTAAGAAGTTGGAGGGCGTAACCCCGGGAGAATATAGAGTAAAGGCCAGGTAGTATCCCATAACTTGAGCTAGTTTGACTTTTTCTAAAAATTCAGGCATATATGGGCGAAATAAGCCATTAAAGCATTATAATCAAGTTGAGAATTAAAATTGAGGGTCCACAATCAAAATTAATTGTTGAAAAAAAGATATCTGCTGCATAGAATAAAAGTACACGACCATAGTGTGAAGAGTTATGTTGTGTTAACAAACCTAGTCATATGTGAAAGGAGATACTGCGATGATCAACACAGATATTAAGACAGCAGCAGATGTAAGCAGCGATGTACGGACCAGTAAATTCCACAAATTTTTAACCTATTTGCGGCATAATTACATTCTATATCTGTTTCTGATTTTGCCCCTGGCTTATTTTATAATCTTTAAGTATGTGCCCATGTATGGTGTACTTATTGCATTTAAGGATTATAACATGTTTGATGGAATATGGCGTAGTCCGTGGAATAATTTCGCAACCTTTAAAGAAATATTTGCTATGAATGAGTTTTATAGAGCAGTTAGAAATACCTTAATATTAAACTTTTTAGACTTAATAGCTGGTTTCCCTGCACCGATTATACTTGCAATACTATTGAGTGAATTAAGAAATCAAACCTATAAGAAGATATCTCAAACCATACTATATCTCCCTCATTTCCTTTCATGGATAGTAATAGGAAGTCTAGCTATTCAGCTTCTTTCATCTCAATCAGGTCTTGTCAATGCACTCATTGAAAATCTAGGTTTCCAGCCAATAAACTTCTTAACTGAGAAAATACCTTGGTATATAACCTATACATTATTTGGAGTTTGGCAAAGCGCAGGATGGAATGCCATAATCTACTTAGCAGCTATAGCGGGAATAAACCCCGAACTATATGAAGCTGCAACTGTAGATGGAGCAGGCCGATTAAGAAAGATATGGCATATTACCTTGCCCTGTATTAAACCTACAATTATTATATTGCTGATACTCAATGTGGGAAGAATTACCCAAATAGGATTTGATAGACCATATGCTATGGGTAACCATTTAGTCACTGATGTTAGTGATGTTATAAGTACCTTTGTATATAGAGTAGGCCTTCGCTCAGGAAGATTTTCCACAGCCACAGCAGTAGGATTTTTCCAATCAGTAGTGGGCATGATATTCCTTTTAATTGCTAATTATATAGCGGACAAAGTTGGGGAACAAGGTATATGGTAGTTGTCAGTCAAATTGCTTAGTAGGGGGTTAAATTATAATGGATACCAATTTAAAAAGCAAAATATTTGACGCAGTAATAAGTATACTCATATTTATAGCAGTATTAGCCTGTCTTATACCCATGCTACATGTAGCAGCAATCTCTCTAAGCTCAAATGCAGCAATTCTTTCAAGAAAAGTCTTTATATGGCCGGTAGATCTTAATATTGATGCCTATAGAGTAGTTTTATCAGACAGAAGCATGATTGGTTCTCTTTTATTTACTGTAAGACTTACAATAATCCATACAATTCTTTGTATGATTATGACAATACTGGCAGCATATCCGTTATCTAAAAGGGATTTAAAGGGAAGAAATTTCTTCATGCTACTAATAGTTATAACTATGTTTTTCAGTGGCGGTATGATACCTGATTATTTACTCATAAAAAATCTAAATTTATTAAACAATTTCTGGGCATTGGTTTTACCTGGATTAATAAGTGCCTTTAATATGATTGTTTTAAGAACTTTCTTCTCTAACTTACCAGATAGTCTAGAGGAGTCGGCTTTAATAGATGGAGCGTCCTATCTCACTATTTTGGTGAGAATAGTATTACCCCTTTCATTACCTGTTTTAGCTACATTAAGTCTATTCTACGCAGTAGGACGCTGGAATTACTTCATGGATTCCCTACTATATATAACTGATTCCAAGCTATTCCCAATACAGCTAAAGCTTTATCAGATCATATATAATAACATGCAATTGGAAATTTCTGCTGCGGAAGGGAATATAGCATCAAATCTTTTACCTGAAAGTTTAAAAGCTGCTTCAGTTATGTTTGCTACAGTTCCTATATTACTTGTATATCCATGGCTACAAAAATACTTTATCTCCGGTATTATGATTGGTGCTATAAAAGGATAATAGTTAGCTAAAAATTATTTTCTAAGAGTCCAACAGGGCATTTCTGCGCTGTTGACTATAAAACAAATAATCATCAGGGAGGTTTTAAAAAATGAGAAAAAAGCTTCTGGGGATTGTCAGTCTACTGCTTTGTTTTATACTCATAGCTGCTCTTTTTGCAGGATGTGGTGCCAAAGAAAGCGACAATACCAGTCAGACTTCCAATTCCGGAAATGAAAACGTGGAAGAAAAGCCTGCAGATTCTGAAGAACCAGCAGATCCTGAACCTCAAGGAGAGCCTATTGAACTAAGAGTAGAAGTATTTGACAGAGGCACTCCCGGTCAGACGCCAGTTGATAACAACTACTGGACACAGTGGATACAGGAACAATTCGGTGATCCTAATAACATAAAAGTTACCTTTGTTCCATGTCCCAGATCACAAGAGGTGGATACCTTAAACGTATGGATGGCAACTGGAGATGCACCAGATATCTGCCTAACTTATGACGTAGCTACTGTTTATAAATATTATACTGAAGGGGGATTAGCCGATCTAACTGATGCGCTTAATGAACATGGTGCCGAACTTAAAGCTTATTTAGGAGATGAACTATTAGCTTACGGACAATATGATGGTAGACAATTTGCAATTCCAGCAAAGAGGGTTATAACGGCAAATACCGGTACCTTTATCAGGAAAGATTGGCTTGAAGCTTTAAACCTACCTGTGCCAGAGACTACAGATGAATACTATGAAACCCTAAAAGCATTTAAAGAAGAAAATCCTGGTAATGTTGATAAAGTTATTCCTTACGGAATGACCCATGATGTTGACTATGTTGCTTATGGATTTTTCCAAACTTTCTTAGAGGAAATGTCGGATAAAGATTATTATGTAAAAAATCGCTTGTTCCTGCCAGGCTGGAAAGAAGGAGCAAGATATCTTAACAAACTATATAATGAAGGTCTAATTAGCCCTGAATTCCCACTAGATAAAGACGGTAAAATGCTTGACGAAGCTATTGTTAGAGGTCAAGTTGGATCATATGGTGGTAACTATGATTTAGCTCTTAGAAACGTACCCGGACACAACATTAACTTGAAAGAAAACTTCCCAGATGCGGAGTTTATACCTTGTGATCCATTTACCAATAAGTATACTGGAAAGCATCAAAAAGAGCTATATAATCCTGCCGGTATTAGAATTATAGTACCAAAGACCAGTGAAGACAAAGTAGATGCAGTTATAAAATATCTAAACTGGATGGCTGATCCTGATGTAATATTCTTCCTACAGTTTGGAGAAGAAGGAGTACATCATGAAATAGTGGACGGTCTACCAAAAAGTATCCAAGTTGAGGGAGAAAAGATGATGCCATCACTACAGAATATTGACTATACTCTCATTGTAAATGGTATTGACCTAGCAGATGAAGAAAAAACTATAGCAGCAAATGCCTTCGCATATCCAGAAAACGAGCATCTATTTGAAGACGCTTATAATTTAGGTATGAGAGATGGCTATGTAAATCCTGGTGCAGACTTGATTCCTACAGACGCTGAGGCAAAGTACGCCAAAGTTCTAGATGACAAGGAACTTGAAATCTACGCAAAATCTATCACAGCAAAACCTGAAGAGTTCGATAAAGTATGGGATTCATTAATAGAAGAATATCTAGCAGCTGGCGGTCAAGAAGTCATGGATCAAAGAGCTGAACTGTGGGATAAGATGCGCGGCAACTAATCAAAAAACTAGATAGATAACATCCTAAAGGGATTCCCTTTTCTAACAGACAAAAACGGTGGTTATCTGTAATAATTAATAAAAATATACAGAAACCACCGTTAGTTGTCTTAATAATCGGGAAACTAAGCTATCGCAAATATAAATTAAATATATAAAAAGTTATTTTTAAGATTTATAAGTCATAATGAAAGGGTGATATTATGAAAAGATCTCAGGTTAATGCTATTATTAGGGAAGCAAAAGAGGTTTTTGAACGCCACTGTTGGATTTTGCCTCCTAATCCTGTATGGGACGTTACAGATTTTGGATTGGGGGATTTTCAAAATATAGGGCTTACCTTAGTAAACTTATCAGAACAGCCAGAATACTGTGAGAAAATCATGTATATAAAAAAAGGACAAGTAACGCCTACTCATTATCATGCTGTAAAGAAAGAAGATATAATATGCAGATGGGGAGTACTAGCAATAGAAATATCCTCAGATCAGGATACTGTAAGGCTACAGGTGAATGGAGAATATCAGGACTTACCAACCAATAAACCAATTTTACTATCTGCAGGAGAGCGGATTACAATCCCTCAGGGAGTTAGACACTCTTTTTGGGCAGATTCAGAATATGTTATAGCCGGTGAGGTTTCTACAGCTAATGATGATGAAAGAGATAACTTTTTTGATAATCCTAAAATCGGTAGGTTTACCGGGATTATAGAGGATGAACCAGCCTTGGTAAAATTAGTTAGCGATAAATAATTGGAAATCTAACTATTTGTGTTGAGTTTTAGGTAAAAAGATAAGACAAAAGTCTTATCTTTTTTGTTGCATATAACATAGATGCTATGATATAATATAAAATAGAAACACGGTTTCGCAGCATGAAACAGAAGGGAGTAAATATGGCATCTACAACGGTACAATCAATAGTTAGAGCATTTGAAATATTAGAAAGCTTGGCTGAAGAAAAGGAAGGATTAGGGGTAACTGAGATCAGCAAGAGGGTAGGCTTTCATAAAAGCACTGTTCACAGACTACTTAATACTATGGCAGAGATGGGTTATATAGAACAAAATCAGGATACGGGGGCTTATCGTTTAGGTTTAAAATTTATAGAACTGTGCAGTTTATATTTAAACAATGTTGAATTAAAGACAGAAGCCCAGCCCTATTTGAGAGATTTATCAGCCCTTACAGGTCAGCCTGTCCATTTAGCTACATTAGTAGATGGAGAAGCAGTATATATAGATAAAATTGAGCAATATAACAATATTAGGATGTATTCGGCCATAGGTAAGAGAATCCCCTTGCATTGCACAGCAGTAGGCAAGGTATTGCTATCGGATAAAAGTCCTGACCACATTCGTAAACTTTTAGGTAAAGATAAGCTTACTTCCTATACTCCTAATACCTTAACTGAGTTGGATCAGATATTGGAAGAAATCAATCAAGTTAAAAAATTAGGTTGGGCAAAAGATGATGAAGAGCACGAAGAGGGTATTAGATGTATTGCGGCTCCAATCTATGATTACAGAAAGCAGATTATTGCTGCTGTTAGTACTTCTGGCAATAAAAATATTATTTCTCCCCATAGGGATGAAGAAATAGCCCAGTATGTCATAAAAGCCGCCAGTGATATTTCCAAAAGGATGGGATACACTGAGGGCTAATTAATAAAAAAGAAAGGAGAAAGATATGGATAAGGAGCGTGTCATAAGCAAGATAATTGAAGGTGGATTAGTAGCGGTTGTGCGTGCTGAATCCAGCGAAGAGGCCTTTAGAATTGCTGAGGCCTGTATAAAGGGTGGAGTAGTAGGTATTGAAATAACATTTACTGTTCCTGGTGCTGATAAGCTAATTAGGGATTTATCAAATATATATGGTAACGGGGAGATTCTCATAGGAGCTGGTACAGTTATGGATCCAGAAACGGCAAGGATAGCAATTTTATCAGGAGCACAGTATGTAGTAAGTCCATATTTGAATTTAGAAACTGTAAAGCTCTGCAATAGATATAGAGTTCCCTGTATGCCAGGAGCTATGTCCATTAAGGAAGTAGTAGAGGCTATGGAAGCTGGAGCTGATATTATTAAAATATTTCCCGGTGAACTATTTGGACCCCAAATTATAAAATCTATTTTAGGACCTATTCCATATGCAAAGCTTATGCCTACAGGTGGAGTAAGTTTAGACAATGTGGAGGATTGGATAAAGGCTGGTGCTGTAGCGGTAGGAGTTGGCGGTGCCTTAACCAGGGGTGCAAAGACTGGAGATTATGAATCCATTACAAAAACAGCAGAGGAATTTATAACTAAAATTAAGAATGCAAGGCAAAAATAAAAGGTTAATTATTTAAAGGAGGATACAAATGTCAAAAAAAGTAGTTACTTTTGGAGAAATTATGCTGCGTCTATCTCCGCCGGAACATCAAAGATTTATTCAGGCAAATAGTTTTGAAGTGGTATATGGCGGTGGCGAAGCAAATGTAGCAGTATCTTTAGCTAATTATGGTTTGAATGCAGCTTTTGTTACTAAATTACCTAACAATCCCATAGGAGACGCGGCCATTAATGAATTAAGAAGATATGGAGTAGATACTAGCTACATAGCTAGGGGCGGTGAACGTATAGGAATCTATTTCTATGAAAAGGGTGCTTCAGTTAGACCTTCTAAGGTAGTATATGACAGGGCCTATTCTTCCATATCCCAAGCTCAACCTGGTGATATTGATTGGAAGGCCGCTTTTGAGGGAGCAGAATGGTTCCATTTTACTGGTATCACACCTGCCCTGGGGGACAATGTGGCTGCGCTGACAGAGGAAGGTTGTAAAATAGCCAAAGAGATGGGCTTAACTGTTAGCTGTGATCTAAACTATAGGAAAAAGCTTTGGACCACAGAAAAAGCAGGCCAGGTTATGGGTAAATTAATGGAATATGTGGATGTGGTAGTTGCCAATGAAGAAGATGCAGAAAAGGTTTTTGGAATAAAAGCAGCAGATACCGATGTTACCGCTGGAGAGCTGAACTTAGAAGGATATAAATACGTGGCAAAAGAATTAATGGATCGCTTTAATCTAAAAATCGTTACCATAACCTTAAGGGAAAGTTTATCCGCTTCAGACAATAACTGGTCAGCTATGCTCTATGACGGTAAGGAATATATATTCTCCAAAAAATATAACCTACACATTGTTGACAGAGTAGGGGGAGGAGATTCCTTTGGTGCAGGACTAATCTACTCTTTACTATCTGGATATAGCCATAAAGATGCTATAGAATTTGCAGTAGCCGCCTCGGCACTTAAGCATACTATTATAGGAGATATGAACCTTGTAACTGTAGATGAGGTTGAAAGCTTAAAGAGCGGAGATGCATCTGGCCGGGTACAGAGGTAGGATTAGGATAAAAGCGTTAGGGAAAATGTTAATTTTCCCTAACGCTTTTTTATTTATTTTAATATGGTAACTATTATGGTTAATTAAAGGTATTGAACCAGCACCATAGATTAAGTTAATAATTGTAATATATAAGGAGCATATGATAAAATGAACATACTCAAAGTGAAATATAAGCTATGGAAGAGTATATTACCATGCATCACATCTAATATATTAAGGTAAATAAGGGGGCTTCAATATATGAGCTTAAGGCTAATCTATGGTAGGGCAGGATGTGGCAAGAGCCATTTTTGTATGCAGGAGATTCGGAAAAGATTGCAAGATAAAGAGGAAGGGCAGGGAAAAGATCCCTTGATCCTACTGGTTCCGGAGCAGTATTCCATGCAGGCAGAAAGGGATCTGGTACAAGTTGCACCCAGAGGGGGAGCTATAGAGGCTCAGGTGCTAAGCTTTAGGCGAATGGCATACCGGGTATTTGGAGAAGTAGGCGGATTTACTAGGCGCCATATCAACTCTTCAGGTAAGGCTATGCTACTGTATCGGATTATTGAAGAGTTACGAGAACAACTGAACTTCTTTCAAAGGGCTTCGACACAGTCAGGTTTTGTAGGTACTATATCTGAGCTTATATCTGAGTTTAAAAGATATAATATTACTCCCAGCATGATTGAAAATTTACATAAGAATATAGAAGATGAAAGTTTGAGGGAGAAAATAAAGGAGCTTGGAGCCATATACCATAGATTTGAAGAGCTGGTTCATCAAAGGTATATAGATGCAGATGATGACTTGACATTGCTGGCTGAAAAGCTACCTGAATCTACTCAATTTGACGGAGCGGAAATCTGGATTGATGAATTCTCAGGTTTTACACCTCAAGAGTATAGAGTTATAGAAGAGCTTCTTAAGAAGGCCAAACGGTTAAGTGTATGCCTGTGCACCGATTATCTTGTTGATGAGATGCCCTTTTTAAACAATGATGTATTTGCCCCTGTACGAAACACTGCTGCAAAGCTCATGGAGTTGGCCAGGAAAAATAATATTGAGATAGAAAATCCTGTAACCTTCAAGCAGCCCTATTACAGATATAAGGATAGTGAGGAGTTGGCCCATTTAGAAGAGTATTTCTTCTCCTATCCATACAAAAAATATAGCAAGGAAACTAAGGATATAGAGATCTTTACTGCAAGTAATATCTACACAGAAATTGAACAAGCTGCCCGCAAAATTCAATTTTTGTGCAGGGAGAGAGGAATAAGGTATAAGGATATTGCTGTGGTGACTAGGAATTTGGATGATTACCATAAGCTAATTTCAGCAATTTTTCCCCAGTATGGTATTCCCTTTTTTATAGATATGAAAAAGCCCATAGACAGCCATCCCCTTGTTACCCTAATACTGTCCATGATGGATATATTTATACATAACTGGTCTTATGAAGCAGTATTTAGATACTTAAAGACAGGTCTCACAGGCATAGATAGAGAGGATATAGATATACTGGAGAATTATGTGCTGGCCAATGGAATAAGGGGAAACCAATGGCTAATGGAAGATGACTGGAGCTACAGGCCGTATTCAGGTTTTGCTAGCACAGGTATGACGGAACGGGAGCTTTTTATATTAGATAAAGTAAATAAAACTCGAAGGGAAATCCTTAAACCTATTATTGCCTTTCGCAATAAGACCAAGGGCAGAACTTCAGTGCGCCTTATGTGCAGTGCCATATATGAATTCCTCTGTGATTTAAGGGTACCAGAACGAATAGAGGAGAGAATTCAGATTCTAAAGGATAAAGGCTCCTTGACCCTTGCTAACGAATATAGTCAAATTTGGAATATAGTTATGGAAGTCTTAGATCAAACTGTAGAGGCCATGGGAGAAGAAAGCATGGGGATAGAAAAATTCCGAAATGTTCTGGCCATAGGATTTAGTGAGCATAAAATTGGACTAATCCCCCCTTCCCTTGACCAGGTGTTGGTGGGTAGCATTGAGCGCTCTAGAAGTCATGAAATAAAGGCCCTATTTATACTGGGAGTCAATGACGGGATTTTTCCGGCACCCCCAGGAGAAGAAGGTATATTATCAGATAGTGATAGGGAAACCCTGCGTTCCATGGGTGTAGAGTTGGCACAGGATACCAGATCCCAGGCTTTTGAGGAACAGTTTATAATCTATTCCACTTTATCTACTACAGGGGGCTTGTTACACATAAGCTACCCTATAGCGGATCATGAAGGTAGGACTATGAGGCCTTCCATTATTATCTCCCGTTTGAGAAGGATATTTCCCAACATAAAGGAAAGCAATAACCTGGCAGAAGGTGAAAGCGCAAAGGATGCCCTAAATATGATCTCTGCTCCCATGCCTACTTTCAATGAACTTATTTACATATTAAGGCAAGGTGTTTTAGGCTATAAAGTAAATCCTGTTTGGAAGCATGTTAGAAACTGGTATGAAAAACAGGAGCTGTGGAAGCAGCGATTGGCTAGGGTACAGGAATGGATAGGCTATACCAATCAGGTGGAAAGGATAGATAGTAGCAAGGCAAAACAGCTCTATGGTTCACCAGTATATTCCAGCATATCTAGGCTAGAGCAGTATTCATCTTGTCCCTTTTCATTCTATTTAAGATATGGTCTGGGAGCCAAGGATAGGAAAGTGTTTAAATTAACTCCTCCTGATCTAGGAAGCTTTATGCACCATGTTATTGATGAATTTTCCATAAGAATAAAGGATGTGGGAATGAGCTGGAGGGAGTTGGATAGGGATTGGTGTGAGAAAGAAATTTCTCGTATCGTTGATGAGCTGCTAGAAAAGAAAATGGGCTGGATAGTTAATAATAGCCCTCGCTATAGGTATTTAGTTGTTCGCTTAAAAAGGGTTATAACCAGGGCTATTTGGGTGATAGCAGAGCATATTTCAAGAGGCAATTTTGAACCTATAGGCTATGAGATATCCTTTGGGGAAGCTGGAAATGATAAATTTCCCCCTATTGTACTTGAGCTGCCTTCAGGAGAAAAAATCCATCTAGTGGGCAGGATAGATAGGGTGGATGCCTTAAAGACTGATGAGGGGACCTATATAAGGATAATTGATTATAAATCAGGAAGTAGAGATTTTAAATTATCCCATGTATATTATGGCCTTCAAATACAGCTTGTAACCTATCTGGGAGCAGTATTGGAGCATGGACAAAAGTTGTTGAAGGATAAAGTGTTGCCGGGTGGGATGCTTTACTTCCGCCTAGATGATCCTATGATTCGCTTGACAGGCCAGGTGGATGAAGAGGAAATAGAGAAGGCTATCATGAAGCAGTTGAGAATGAAAGGACTAGTATTAGCCGACGTAAAATTAATCAGGGAGATGGATCGGGATATAGATGGTTCCTCCCTAATAGTCCCGGCACGGATAAACAAGGGAGGAAACTTGGGCCAGTCTTCCGCTGCCACCATGCAGCAGTTTGATGAGCTGTGCAAGTACAGCAAGCGACTCCTTACCCAAATGGCCCAAGAAATGATGGAAGGGAAAATCTCCATAAGGCCCTATAAGGAAAAAGAGGAAACAGCTTGTGAATATTGTCCCTATCCTGCGGTTTGTCAGTTCGATCCATCCTTTCAGGATAATCGCTATAGACTAATAAGGAATATGAAGGATGAAGAAGTATGGAGTGCTATTAAGAAAGGAGGTCAAGAAGATGAGCAGTAAGACCAGGTGGACCAAGGAGCAACTTGATGCTATAGAGACTCAAGGCAGCAACCTACTGGTGGCAGCTGCTGCCGGATCTGGTAAGACAGCTGTGCTGGTAGAAAGGATTATTCGCAAGATTACAGATCCACAAAATCCTGTTGACATAGATAGATTGTTAGTGGTTACCTTTACCAATGCTGCAGCTACCGAGATGAAGGAGCGAATAGGGGATGCCTTATCCGCTGCTTTGGAAAGGGATCCGGATTCGGAAATTTTACAACGTCAGTTAGCTTTACTAAATAGAGCAAGCATTACAACTATTCACTCCTTTTGTCTGGAGCTTATAAAAAATAACTTTCATCGCTTAGAGATCGATCCAAACTTTAGGATAGCAAATCAGACCGAGGCCCTGCTGTTAAAGCTAGAGGCTTTAGAGGAGCTATTTGAAGATAAATATCTAGAGGAAAACATGGACGGGGATTTTTTGGACTTGGTAGAGAGCTATAGCAGTAATCGAGACGATAGAAGGCTTCAGGATATGGTATTAGATCTCTATGACTTTGCTCAGAGCCATCCTTGGCCGGAGGAATGGTTGGTTAGGCATAGTCAGGATTTTAATATCCCTGAATCTACCGATTTAGCAGATACAGTTTGGGGTAGGGAAATAATTGAAAACCTTAAAATAGAAATATCTGGATTGGCACAGGCTATGGAATACGCTATAGAGATTATAGAAGGGGATGCTGGACTTCATCCATACCTAGATAATTTTAAGGAAGAATGTTTTGCTATCCGGAATATTTTACAAGATTGTGATAGAAGCTGGGAAAGCCTATACCGCTGTATGTCTCAGGTGGAATTTAAAAGGCTGCCCAGATGCGGTAAGGATGCTAATAAGGATAAGCAGGAGCAGGTAAAAAAAATAAGGGATGATGTAAAGAATCGGATTAAGAAAATACAGGAGGAATTATTTGTCATAGATCCTGCCCAGGCTATAAGGGATTTGAATCAGCTCTACCCCATGATGAAATGCTTGACAGAGTTGGTGTTGGAGTTAGGTGAGAGATACAATGAAAAGAAAAGGGCAAGGGGATTACTGGATTTTAATGACTTAGAACATTTGTGTTTGGAAGTATTACTGGAGGAAGGGGAAAAAGGAGAAAGACGGCCTTCACAGGTAGCTTTGGAACTTAGGGAGCGGTATGAAGAGGTTTTGATAGATGAATACCAAGACAGTAACTTAGTGCAGGAGGTAATACTAAGTACTGTTTCTAGAAAAGATAGGGACACTCCCAATATGTTTATGGTGGGAGACGTAAAACAGAGTATATACCGCTTTCGCCAGGCTAGGCCTGAACTATTTATGGAAAAGTACAATTCCTATTCCACAGAACCGGGAGCTAGGAATCGCAAGATTCAACTATTTAAGAATTTCAGAAGCCGAAAAAGGGTTATCGATGGTATAAACTTTATATTTAAGCAGATAATGTCCAAAAGTGTGGGGGAATTGGACTATGATGATGAGGAGGCATTAAATCCGGGGGCTATCTTTAGAGAGGAAAAAGGTCAGCCGGCTGAAGGGCATCCGGTAGAGGTTTGTTTAATAGATACTAAGGATGATGGATCTGCAATTGAAGAAGAGGCTTTAGAACTAGACATTATTCAAAGCGAAGCCAGAATAATTGCTCAGCGAATTAAAGAGCTGGTAGGGATGGACGAAAAAGGTCAGCCTGTTAAAATTTATGATAAAAACAAAGACAGTTATAGAAATGCTCAGTTTAGGGATATAGTTATACTTCTTAGAACAACCCAAAACTGGGCGGAAAGCTTTGCTGAGGAGTTAGCCCTTCAGGGTATTCCAGCTTATGCAGATAGCGGAACAGGTTACTTTAAAACAATAGAAGTTCAGACCATGCTCTCCCTTCTCCAAATAATCGATAATCCTATGCAGGATATTCCTTTACTGGCAGTTCTAAGATCCCCTATTGAGTCCTGGAGTCCTGAGGAGCTAATTGACGTTAGGCTTATGGACAGGGAATCAACCTTTTATGAGGCATTAGTAAAAATGGCAGAGAAAGGAGAAGGTCCTGTATCCCAAAAGGCAAAAGACTTTATTGACAGACTTAACCAATGGAGGGATATGGCTCTCTATCTTTCAACCGATGAACTAATCTGGTATTTATATGGAGAAACGGGCTATTATAGCTGTGTGGGAGCTATGCCAGGTGGGGTGCAAAGGCAAGCAAACTTGAGAATACTGTTTGAAAGAGCACGACAGTATGAAGAAACCAGCTACAAAGGCCTATTTAACTTTATATACTTCATAGACAAACTAAGAACTAGTCAGGGAGACATGGGCAGTGCTAAGATTCTTGGAGAGAACGAAAATGTGGTTAGGATAATGAGCATCCATAAGAGTAAGGGATTGGAGTTTCCTATTGTTTTTGTTTCAGGATGCGGTAAAAGATTCAATCTAATGGATACTACAAGAAATATTTTATTTCATCATGAGTTGGGATTGGGCCCAGATTATGTGGATTATGATAGGAGAATTACCTATTCTACTTTGGCAAAGCAGGCTTTAAAGAGCAGGATAATTAAAGAGACCTTATCAGAGGAGATGCGAATACTATACGTAGCTTTGACTAGGGCTAGGGAAAGGCTTATCATTACCGGTGCTGTCAAAGATTTGTATAGAGAAATACAAGGCTGGGAATATGCCCTTGCTTCTAGGGATGAGAAACTGCCAGAGTATCAAATGATGAAAGGAAGAAGCTATCTGGATTGGATAGGTCCTGCTATTATTAGGCATAAAGATGGAGGGGCTTTAAGGGAATTAGGAAATTTCTTAGAGGAAAACAATTACCATTTACTAGCTGACCAATCCCAGTGGGAAATTAAAGTTTACAATAAAATGGATGCAATGAGAGCAGGAAGCCTTGAAGAAGATGTTTCGGACAGGTCAGACTTTCTTTGGGAGATAGGGGATGAGGATGAAATAGCAGTTGATGATGAGATTTTTAGCAGGCTGGAATGGGAGTATCCCCATATGGAGGCCAGCAAGTTACCTGTTAAACTATCCGTAACAGAGCTTAAAAGATATGGAGATGTTGAGATTTCAGAGGAGGTTGCCACTGCATCTTTAGAGGTGCCTTCATTAGTTAAGAGACCTGCATTTTTAGAAGAAGAAGCCAAGAGCATGACTGCTGCAGAAAGGGGGAGCCTGCTGCACTTTGTATTGCAGCATTTAGACTTTAAAAAAGATGTCTCTCAGGATAGTATAAGAGAGCAGATACAGGAGATGGAAAAGGCACAGCTTATAACCCCCGAGCAGGCCAGAGAAGTGGATATATATAGGATACAGAGATTTCTAAATTCAACCTTAGGCAGAAGAATTAGGGCTGCTGAATATGTTTTTAAGGAGGTTCCTTTTATTATAGAACTTCCTAGCTCCAAGCTTTATCCTGAACTTTCAGATTCCATCTGTGCCAAGGATGGCATTATTCTTCAGGGTATTATAGATTGTTATTTTGAAGAAGCAGAGGGTATAATACTTGTAGATTATAAAACAGATTATGTGGCTCCTGGAGAAAATTTGGACATTGTAAAGGATAGATATAGGACCCAAATTGATTATTATACCTATGCCTTAGAGCAAATAACTGGCAAAAAAGTTGTAGAAAAGTATATATACCTGTTCTGGAATGGGCAGGTAGTGCAATATTAAAATATTGGCTTACTATGATCATAATATGCTATTGATAAGTTATGAAGTCAACCCTCAGCCTGAAAATCTTTTAGCCTCTAGAACCAGGATAATCCTGCCAGAATTGAAAAATCAAAAAGAATTATGGATTTAGCCAAGGATTTAGAAACTAAATTAATAACTACTCATATTTAGATTCACTGATGAGTAATGGAGTAAGGGTCAAGGAAGTGTGGACTTTCCCAATTAGAGAGTCTGCTGTATAAGGATTTCCATAAAATCTTGCTCCCGTTCTTCTAGGTACTGGCAAATAAATATAGGTATTGTGGGATAGCTTTCCTATAATTGCGGATAATATAAATGATTGAATGAGATAATATAGGTTTATCTATGTTATAACAGGTAAGCATCTTGGATAAAGGATGCTAGAAACAATAGGAGGATGGTTAGATGAGTGAACTTATAAACAACCGCGAATATAGGCAAAAGCTATTGAAAGAGCTAATTATGGAGCTACATGAAGGTAAAAGTGTCGATGATGTTAAAGAACGCTTTGCAAAGCTTATTGAAGGTGTCTCCGTGGCCGAGATTTCTGAGTTGGAACAAAGGCTTATTATGGAAGGTATGCCTGTTGAAGAGGTTCAAAGGCTTTGTGATGTACACGCTGCTGTCTTTAAGGGCTCCATTGAAGATATACACAAGCCAGCTTCTTTAGAACAAATACCAGGTCATCCCATGCATACCTTTAAGCTGGAAAACAGGGAGATAGAAAAGAGAATCGAGACCAAGGTCAATCCAGCATTGGAAGCTTTTATGGAGTCTGATAGCGAGGAAAATGTTGCAAAATTACTTGAAAGTTTTAAGGAAATGCTGGAGATTGACAAGCATTATAGCCGTAAGGAAAACTTAGTGTTTCCTTTCCTAGAAAAGGCAGGGATAACTGCTCCGCCCAAGGTAATGTGGGGAGTGGATGATGAGATTCGGGAGCTGTTAAAGGAAGTAAAAGCATTGCTGGAGGACTATAAAGGCAATAAGAATGAGATAGCACAAAAGGCCCAAGAAGCTATCCATCAGGTGAAGGAAATGATATTCAAGGAGGAAAATATACTATTTCCTCTAATGGTGGATACTTTGACCGAGGATGAATGGCTTACTGTTTACAGGGATAGTGATGAGATAGGATATACTTTTATAACTCCCGCAGCGGAATGGAAACCTGAGAGGGCAGATTTTACACAGGAAGAGGATGAAGAATCAAATATTGAATCTGGTGTAATACGTTTTGAGACAGGTTTCCTGTCAGTCCATGAGCTGGAGACTTTGCTTAACCATCTACCTATAGATATTACATTTGTGGACAAGAATGATAGAGTAAAGTATTTTTCCCAGAGCAGTGAGCGAATCTTCCCTAGGCCTAAGAGTGTAATAGGCAGGACTGTACAAAACTGCCATCCCCCATCTAGCATTGACATAGTCAATAAGATAGTAGAAGATTTTAAGAGTGGTGCCAAAGACCACGAGGATTTTTGGATTAGAATGGGTGAAAAATTTGTTCTTATTAGATATTTCGCAGTAAGGGATAAAAATGGTGAATACATGGGAACTTTAGAAGTATCCCAAGATATCGCTCCCTTACAAAAACTTGAAGGAGAGAAAAGGCTTTTATCCGATTAGATTTTGTAGACATACCATTTACATGTCTTTAGTTCATAGCGAATTTCATAGAGTCTTTCCACTCCATTAATGATGCTTTGACAGGTGAATATTATCATGGGGTTGCCCGCCAATTTCTCCTCTTTTCGAGAGATGGTGCGAGCTACCCTAACAACTATATAACTCCCATCGGGCTGCTCCATACGAAAGCGGACGGGGGTGGGCAGCCCGTCTTGGGTAAACCATGCAATCATTTCTATAGGTCTCATTAACACTTTCATAGTATCACCGTAAGCTCAGTTATAATAGTAATAGGGAATATACGCATAGCCAATTAGCGAGAATGTAAGAAAATTATTTGTAGAACTTAATAAAGGCGCAATTATAACAAACTTGACATCATAGGGTATTCCTCTTCCTGTATAACACCACCCATCATAGGATTTAAGCCAGAGTGTAGGAAACATGAGCGCATAATGGAGTTCCATCCGTATTGAGTTCTAATTTGATCAACGGCAGCATCCAAGGCATTTTGTTTTTCTATATCCGGTTCAAAGAAAGATAGCTGATAAAAATCATCACTATATAATTCAGAAGCTCGAACTCCTAAGTGCCTTAGGGGTTGACCTTGCCATATTTCATCAAAGAGTTGACAGGCAACCCTATATAGAATATTGGTGGAATGGGTAGGTATATCCAATTTCCTTTGGTGAGAGCAGGATTGAAAATCCCGATCTTTTATGGACACTGATAGAACTCCCGCTGATTTTCTTATATCCCTAAGGCGCATAGCAACAGTTTCAGTGAGGGATAATAATGCTCTATGGCCGGTTGTTCTATCTTCTATATCAAAGGGCAAGGTACTAGAGTTTCCTATCCCCTTTACTGGGTAATCCTGACGGACAGGTGAATTTTCTATACCGTTGGCAAATTCCCAAATAAGGCGGCCATGGCTTTTGAGCCATTGCATTAATAGCTTTGGGTCTGTGGTGGCTAAATCTCCTATGGTAAATATACCTTTTTTGCGAAGCTTAAAGGTGGTGGCCCGCCCCACCATAAACAATTCCTCTACAGGCAGAGGCCACATTTTATCCTGGATTTCATGGGGGAAAAGAGTATGTACCTTATCGGGTTTTTGTAGGTCTGATGCCATTTTGGCAAGGAGTTTGTTGCTGGAAATACCTATATTTACAGTAAAGCCTAACTCCTTTTTTATTCGTTCTTTAATTCTATGGGCAGTTTTTACAGGATCTCCCCAATGAACTTCCATATTGGTAAAATCAAGGAAAACCTCGTCTATGGAAAATTGTTGTATAAAAGGAGAATATTCTTCAAGTATGGAAATCAAAGCCTTGCTGCACTGCATATATAAGTCATATCTAGGGGGAACAATTACCAGCTCAGGACACTTTAGCTTAGCGGAATACAGGGATTCCCCTGTCTTAATCTTATAGGGCTTAGTAGGAATAGATTTTGCCAGAACAATACCCCTACGGGCAGTAACATCCCCACCTACAACTGATGGAATAGTACGAAGATCTAAGCTATCACCATGCTGTAGGCGATAAACTGCCTCCCAGGATAAATAGGCTGAGTTTACGTCAATATGAAAAATGATAGGATTTTTAGCTTCCATGATATTCCTCCTTTGGAGCAACTTTATTATACCAGAACATATGTTCGGTGTAAAGGGGTAAAACTAGTATAAGGAGGTGAGGAGTATGAAAGTAAGAAAAAGAAACGGGAGCGTTCAGATCTTTTCTATGGACAAGATTAAGCTGACTTTAGAGCGAGTCTCGGATGAATTGAACCAGCCCCTTACAGGCTCTGATTTGGAATTATTAACTAGGGAAATAGAAAAAGAAATTAATAAAATAGGAAAGGAAATAATTGATTCATCTGAAATTAAAAAGATAGTTATAGAGCTATTAGAAAGACTAAGTTTTAAACAGATAGCCAAGGCCTATGAGGAGTTTGATAAGAAATAAATTATGCTAGTCAACAGTTGTTATTCATGACTCATAATGACTATAGAAAAGTGATGAATAGAAGGTTGTTAAGTAATTAAAATAAAAAGAAGAGGGATATACCTAAATTAATAGGCATATCCCTCTTAATATTGCTTGTACAGTTATTATTCAGTTGAAAGCTGTTTATTAGATTTATCAGCAGCTCCGGCAAGTTCACTAGCTGCTTTTCGGTTTTTTGCCATCTCTTCAACAGTTTTAGTTTTAAGTCTAGCTGCACCTTTATAGTCATCTCTGGTGGGAATTAAGTTTCCGGATGCCAGTCTCTTTTTGGCTTTTTCAATAGCAGTTTTATATTGTGGTAGCCATTGTTCTTGCGCAACTAGCATCTCATCCACCAGCTGCCAAATTTCGGGAGGATTGCAAACGGCTCCTACCAAGGGATCCATCATCATAGCTTGACGAAGCAACATATCGTCTCCACTAACGGCAGCTTCTACTGCTAGTCTCTGTACTGAGATGCTAGCGTTACATACAGCCGCACATCCAAGAGGCAGATCTCCCACCTTTGGGATATTGATTCCATTGTAATCCACATAGCCTGGAACCTCCACTATGGCATCATCGGGTAGATTGGTTATTGTCCCATTATTTACTACATTAAAATGCCCCCTATATATTCGACCGGTTTCCAGACTCTCTATTATATATGAACCATGCTCTTGGCTTCTGTTTTTAGGATGGAATTTCTTGGGCTCTTCTTTTAACCAATTAGGAAAGTCGGTTTCAAACCAATTACGGCTTTCGGTACATATTCTCAAGTAGCCGCCAGTTTCGCCGTGTATCCAATCACTTAGATCTATCCAGTCCATAATTTCCTCAGGACGTTTTCTATACCATGGCACATATTCACTTAGATGTCCGTTGGACTCGGTACTATAATAGCCAAAACGTCGAAGCATATCTATACGAACTTTTTCAGTCTTGCTATATACAGGATGTTTTTCAAAGGCTTCTAAAAGCTTACCTGTCATATCCTGGCCTTTATGCTTGACGGAGATATACCAGGTTTGATGATTGATACCGGCACAGATAATATCCACTTCATCCTGTTCTAGTCCAAGGACTTCAGCAATTTGTCTATGTCCATGCTGCACTCCATGACATAGGCCTATAGTTTTAACTTTACCATATTTATTGCAGGCCCAGGTAATCATGGCATTTGGATTGGAATAGTTGAGTAATAAACAATCAGGGTGTGCAACTTCCCTAATATCCTTGCAGAAGTCTAGAACCACTGGGATACCTCGCTGTCCATACATAATACCACCGGCACAGAGAGTATCTCCCACACACTGATCTATGCCATATTTTAGTGGGATGTTTATATCTAACTCAAAAGCTTCCAGTCCACCTACTCGAACCAGATTGAAAACATACTTGGCATCTCTGAGAGCTTCCCGGCGGTCAGTTGTTGCTTGGATTTTAATATCAAGGCCATTGGCATCAATATCCCTTTGACACAGCTGGGTAACCATAGATAAATTACGTTCATTAATATCAGTAAAAGCTATCTGTATATTATGAAATTCCGGTACCGAAAGTAAATCTTGTAGCAGATTTCTAGTAAAGCCGATACTTCCCGCACCTATAAAAGCAACTTTAAAAGACATTGTAGCACCCCTCCTGTTAGATTTTTTGTATATAATATCATGAATAGAAAATATATGTTTTAAAAATTCTTACCTTGTAGATACAATATGTCAAAGATTCTAACCTTATTTTTTTTGTATTTGACCTTTAAGGGCTAAACTTCTGTATTTTGATGGAGTTATACTGGTATACTTTTTAAACAAATAGGTAAAATATTGACGACTATTGATACCTACATAGTCAGATATTTCAACTATGGGAATATCAGTGCGAGTCAGTAGCATTTTAGCTTTTTCTATTCTTAAGCGGGTCAAATATTCATTAGGAGTAACATGCATATATTCCTTAAAAATTCTGTATAGATAGCCTTCGTGGATATTTAATAGCTCTGCCAACTGGCTTATCTTAATGTCCTGATCATAATGTTGATGGATATAATTTATAGCTTTTTTTACATAAATACTGCTTACGGGGGACTGATTTTCTAACTTTTCCTGTTCAAGACGAGAGATTGCTATAAGAATCTGTGCCAATAACAGTTGGATCATTATATGGTCTTGCTGTTTTTCATCTAACTCAAGGACTAAACTTTTAAGGGACGGATAAATCTCCTCTGGGTCTTTAAGTATAATGTAAGACCGGCCAGCTTGTATAAATTCTCGAAAACTATCTACTGATTGGTAAAGATCTCTCATAGAGGGGCATGGATTATTTTTTTTATCAAATTTAAATTCTATATTAAGCATACGACAGGGAGCGTCTTTTTCTACTATTAGTCTGTGTACTATACCAGCGTCCAGCAATATTAAATCTCCCTTTGTCAATGAAAAAGAATTATCTCTAGTATCAACGGTGCATTTACCCGTTATAACATACATAATCTCTACCTGATCATGACAATGAAACTCCATGTGATAATTTTCCCATTCCCGAAAGTAGTATGCTACAACTCTAGGCTGATATTCCCCTGTAATCCATTTATTATCATACAAACTGTATTTTATCATAGCTCTCCCACTAATATAAATTTGTTTGCATTTTTTAACTATTATGCTATACTTTTTGTAATCGATATTTTTGTCTTATCTAGATTATATCAAAGCTTAGCTAATAAAGGTAATTATTTTTATATAAGGTATGGGTTATGGAAAAAAATGAAGGAAATAAAAACAAGAATAACATCCTTTTGCCAATTATTTTTGCCATAATAGGAGCGATATGCGGTTTTCTAGGAGGTAAAGCCATAGAGGAGAGGTTAAAGGATGGCGTCAACTGGTGGACACCTATATACTCTGTGGTACTCATATACATTATCATCCTTATCCATATTATTATACATGAAGCTGGTCATCTCTTTTTTGGAAAAATATCCGGATATAGCTTTGTATCCTTTCGTATTGGTAAATCTATGTTGATATCAGATGGCAGAGGAGTAAAATTTAAAAAATACACCGTTGTAGGTACAATGGGCCAATGTTTAATGATGCCTCCGGAGAGCCATGATTATAACTATCCCTATATTTTGTATAATCTGGGTGGGTCGCTGGCCAATATTATTTTGGCTTTATTTTCCTTGTTTTTATATAGAATACTGCCTGAAACTCAGTATTTATCCTCCATACTCATTAATCTGTTTATCATAGGAACCATATTTGCATTGATAAATGGAATACCATTGAACATAGGTGGCATGAATAATGATGGATATAACGTTGTTTGTTTAATCAAGGATAGGGAAGCACGCCGAGCCGTTTGGTTGCAGCTTTATATTAACGGCTTAATAATAAGGGGTACTAGGCTTAGGGATATGCCTGAGGATTGGTTTCAACTGCCTAAAAATGGGAACTTAAACAATCCCTTGATTTGTACTATAGGTGTGCTAAAGAATAATTATTTATGTGATAAAAAGCAGTTTGATGATGCTAAGCGAATGGCTCAGTTTTTACTGAAAAATGCACCGGGGATGCTGGATGTACATAAAAAAGAGCTGCTTTGTGATCTACTGTTTTATGAGATTATGGGCCCATGTCGCAGTGAAGAAATAGATAAAATTTATACAAACCAGCTGAAGAAGTATATAAAAGCAACTTCTTCTTATTTAGCTAGAAGGCGGCTACTATATGCGTATGAATTACTGGTAAAAAAGAATAAGGAGCAGGCCCAAAAGCAGCTCAGGGAATTTGAAAAAGCTACTAAGACATATCCCTATACTGCTGAAATTGAAGGGGAAAGAGAATTGATTGCTCTGGTAAATAAGAAGGCATTAATAAGTATTTAAGCTAAGGCTGTTAATGAGATAAGTAGAAAACAGAAATTGGCCAAGGAACAGGAATCAATAAAGGTCAAAAATTGAAAGGAGTAAAATTTATGGCAAATAATCTGATAGTTAATTTTAATGCTTTAAAGACTTTTCCACTAAGCCAAAAAGCTACAGGCTTTTTATATGGACTTAGCGAACCCAATATTCCAACTGTTGATTTACTTAAGGGGATAAATCCCAAATTTATTGTTCAAAAAGTGGTAGATGGTCTGCAGCATCCAACAGGAGATGGAATTCGTCTAGAGTCCATGGCTGATGCTGTAGATGTGGAACATATTCAAATTTATTTGCAGGATATGTATTTGGAATGGCCTTATGAAACAAAGGACACTTTGGCTGAAACTCTAGAGGATTATTATGAAAGGGTACTTAACAAGATTGAAAAAATGCAGCGTATCACCGGCGATGCTACACTGAAAAAATATAATTTCATACTTTTTAATGAGCCGGATGAATTTTGGTTTAAGGGCAATCTAGCCGGTTATTTTTCAGCCTGGAGAGAGTTGTATAACAGGGTAAAAGCACTAAATCCTGAGATTAAATGTGCTGGTCCTGCCACAGCTAACTATTCAAAAGAATGGGTATTAGATTATCTAGATTACTGTCATGAAAATGACTGCTTACCAGATATTGTCGTATGGCACGAACTTTTTGATAGAGCAGACGCAGAAGATTCCTTGGTTTCTTTTCATGAACATTGGAGACAAATACAAGAAAAGATCCAGGAGTATTATATTGATAAAGGTCTAGAAAAGCCCATAGCAGTAGTAAATGAATATGCTCTTTTTGAGGATATGGGTGCAGGAGGTGCTTTGCTGCCTTGGTTAGCCATGTTTGAGGAAGCAGGTATATATGCCTGTTCTGCATATTGGGGCTTGGCAAATACAGCTAATGAATTGGCTGCAGATGCCAATATTCCCAATAGTGCCTGGTGGTTATATAAATGGTATAATGACTTAACGGGAGAGAGAATGGATGTATCCACAGAGAATAATAAAGTAGCAGGAAACTATGGAATTGGTTCCATTGATCAAGAGAATAAAACTGCATATGTTATATTTGGAGGGCAAAGCGGTGTACAAACTGCTTATATAAATGGTTTAGGAGACACAAAGGCATTCAATGGTGCAACAAAAGTTCATGTAAAACTTTATAGTAGCTCATATTCAGGGCACCATGGTGAGTATACACAGCCCTATTTGGAATTTGAGGGTAACCTACCACTAGTTAATGGAAATTTAAAGCTACAGGTAAAGGATTGTAATGAATTGGATGTATACTATGCCATTATTCATCCTGCTACCAGTGAAGAAACCATATCTATTGATAATTTTAATAAAGTATGGACAGCTAGGTATGAGGCAGAGGATGCTACTACTCTAGGACAGGCTAAAAAAATATACTATTCTAAAGTAACGGATTTGGCCCGCTCTAATAGAGGAGAGGTAGGAAATATTTTAGATACTGATGATGGGGTAGAGTTTACTGTTCATGTTCCCAAAGACGGGAGGTATGAGTTAAGGGTTTACTATTCAGTACCAGCGCCTGCAGTGGATCCTTTAACTTTAGAGATTGATCCAAAAGGACAGAATAGGGCAATAGGTCAGTTGGTAAAACATAAATTATTGGTAGACGGGAAACATGAAAGCATTCTTACTTATAAGTCTACTGTTAAGTTAGGCTATATAAATTATACTAGGACATATATTGATTTAACTAAAGGGCAACATAAGCTGCGTTTAACCCATTATGGAGAAAATCAGTCGAGCAAGAATGAAAATATTAGGTTGACAGCTGCCCTTGATAAGATTGAATTAACCTATAGAGCTGAGATGGGGCAGGAAGTCCAGGTCCCAGAAATAAAAATTGAGGCTGAAGAAGTGATAAGGGATAACAAAAACTTTAAGTTTAAGGCCGAAACCGCTGATTTTTCAGGTGCTGGATATGTAGAAGGTCAGGGAGATTTTACTTTTACCCTAGTAGCACCGGAAGATGGTTTGTATCATGTACAAATATTGGGACATGCTCCATCGGATATATTGATAAAAAAACTAATTGTAGACTATGGCAGAGATGCAAAATCTACTACCCGCATATCTACCCGAAATATAACTCTGGGTGCAATTAATAATGGTTTAATGATACATTTAACCAAGGGGGCTAATACCATAACGTTATCCTGTGAAGATAAGTGGATGTTGGATGCAATTATCTTTAGCTATAAAGATTGCTTTACAAGGGAAAGTTCCATAGTGATTGAGGCTGAAGATGCTGAGCTAAGCGGCAATGCTAAAGTTATTTTAAATGAATATGCATCTGGCGGTAAAATGGTGGATGGTTTAATATCCAGTGATAGTAGGCTTGCCTTTGAAGTTGAGGTAGAAAGGGCTGGCAACTATACCTTATCTATGTTCTATTCCAACAATGAACCTGCTCCTGCTATGCCCAGGATCAGCCAAGAAGGTCTTTATGTCCATCCTTACAATACAGACCTTATTGAGCGTTATGCCCAGATAGTAGTAAATGATAATGAGCCTCAAACTGTTTATTTTAGAAATACATTAAGCTGGGATATGATTAGAAATGTGGTTGTAAATATTGAGCTAAATGCAGGTAAGAATAGAGTAGTGATATACAATGACAATTCCTATCAGTTCAGTGAATTGGTTAAATCATCTGCACCAAGGTTTGATAAGTTTGTAATAATGCCTGCATCAGTAAATTTATAAATCTGGCACAAAAGAGGTATCTTTTTCACTACATGTTATGATAAAGGTACCTCTTTCATTGTGCTTCAAATCTTTTAAGCCCTTTTTCAAACTGTTTTGCATCTATACCAGATGCAGTTACTGTTATTGGGCGCCATAAACCTAAGGATAAAATTCCTAATATGCTTTTACCGTCAGTTACTGAATTCTTGCTTTTAACCTTAATATCACATTTATATTTGGATGCAAGGACCACAAAGTCTCGAACCTCAGTTAACTCATCAAGGCGTATTTGTTTTTCAATACTGTACATATATCCACCTGCCTTTCTTTCTAATAAATCCATTCTTTCATATAACTATTTATCATTATTATAGCACTGGAAAGAAAAAAATGAGTAAAATTAGAGTTAAATTTAATAGAATCTACAATTTGTGTTAAAGAAGTCGAAAAATTTGTGCATTTTCAATAATTATCTATTCTCTGGTTTTGATTATGATGCATTAAGCAGTAGTTAATGGTAAAATAGTAAATATCTACACTAATATTATTTCCACTTTATAGAAAAATATAAGAGGTGATATAGATGATTAATATAGTTGAAGTAAAGGATGTTAATCAAATTAAGGAAACGGCAATATTGGCCCAGCGTATATGGAATGAACACTACACTCCTATTATAGGTAAAGAACAGGTAGATTATATGCTGGCTAATTTTCAAAGTGAACAAGCAATTAAAAATCAAATAAATGAAGGCTACAGATATTTTTTAACCTATTACAATGACAAAGCTATAGGTTATTTTGCCATTTTAGCTGATGTAAAAGATGGATCCTTATTCCTTAGCAAGTTTTATGTAGATAAGAATTTTAGAGGACAAGGAATAGGTAGGCACTGCATAGCATATATGGAAAATATCTGTAGAGAGAGGGGACTGAATAGGATTTGGCTTACTGTAAACAAATATAACAGCAGTTCCATAAAAGCTTATGAAAAGTTTGGGTTTAAAAAGGTGGAAGAACTAGTACAAGACATTGGCAATGGTTTTGTAATGGATGATTATAAAATGGAAAAAATATTGGAATAATAATCTATATAATTGATAAAAAGTATAATAAAGCGCAGCAAATAAGAAATAGCATCCTAAAAGGATGCTATTTCTTATTTAAACATACATCGCAATAAGATGGAAATAATCTGTTTAGGGGGAAAAAAATGGTTTATAAATTAATATACATATTTTAAAGAATTTATTATGTATCCTTTCTTTTCCAGTGCTAATTACGAGAAAGGAGGAAAATATGCTTATAGAAATGATTAATCAATTAAGAGAGAGGTTGGAAGCATCTTTGAATGCTAAAGAAGTGGACAAGAGCGAAGTGCTAAAATTAAGCATGGAGTTAGATAAATATATTGTGGAATATATGCAGACTAGAGTGACAGATAGAAGGGCTGATACAGACAGACAGGTTGATAGGGACAGGTAGGTTAATATAGATAGGCTAATAAGGATCTAGGAAGTTGAGGAGGATAATAAATGAAGAAAGTTACAGTGGCAGTGATAGGATGCGGTACCATAGCTCGAGATGCACATATGTCCTCCTATACAAGTAACCCCATGGCAGAAGTAAAATATGTGGTAGATATAAATCCAGAAAAAGCCAGAGCCTCAGGAGAGAAGTATGGAATTGCTCATATCATTACAGATTACAGAGCGATCCTACAGGATCCAAAAGTAGAAGCTGTATTGTTCATTTCGCCAACACCGTTCTATACCCGGGCTAGGTGGTTGATTTACAAACAAAAAGGTGTCAGGCGGAGGAGTGCTTATAGATTGAATCTAAAGGATTATACCTATGTAGATATGTGGGCGGGACCATCAGATTATGATGGAGTCTATGATGTGTAAGAGTTTGTTACTGGCCAAATTCCAACTGATGGATCTGCTATCAGCTTCAGAGGTAAATTAAACTTAAATTAACTGGTTTGGAGCTAAGGACCGGATATAGTGAATCTGGTTAGCACTTATCAGAGAGTAATGCTATCATCTTTTATAAAGTGCTTAGTCTAACTGTGCAAGTTTAGGCTAAGCATTTTTTAAATCTATCAATATTCTGTAATAAGGTCATTATAGGCAATAGATCAATATGGGTATAAATGTAAAGTTTTTAGAAGCTTTTTAACTATCTAATAGATACATAGTTATTGTATAATAGCATTAGAATAACAACTATGGTTAGAAGGGATAGATATGGAAAGGAATTATACAATATATATATTATTAACCCACAGTGGCTCCTTGCCATCTAAGCTTATAAGGATGTACACCAGGGAGCCTTATTCCCATGTATCCATTGCACTGGATCCAAATTTAAACGAACTATATAGTTTTGGAAGATTAAAACCTTCAAATCCTATATTTGGAGGTTTTGTAAGAGAGGATATTGTGTATGGAACGTTTGGTAGATTTCCCCAAACTCAGTGTGCAGTGTATTCTTTGACTGTAAATCAACTACAGTATGAAAGATTAAAAGCAGAGTTAAATAATTTTGTAGCCAATAGTACCAAGTATAGATATAATTTTCTAGGTTTATTTGGTCTTATGTTAGATATACCTATACAAAGGGATAATAA
Source organism: uncultured Bacillota bacterium (assembly GCA_938003915.1). Taxonomy (GTDB): domain Bacteria; phylum Bacillota; class Clostridia; order Caldicoprobacterales; family UBA3941; genus JAAYGY01. The sequence goes on from CALKWV010000049.1 coordinate 48,126, forward strand.
ATTTTTTTGTTCTCAATTTGTTGCAACTTTACTAGCAAATAGCGGGATAGATATTTTTAATAAGGCTCCAGCACTGGTTAGACCAGGGGATTTTAGAAAGTGCAAAGAACTAACATTGCTTTATGAAGGAAGCTTAAGATTATACAGACTTTATGCTATGTCCTCATAATCTGTCAAAAGCTTAGTATTATCCTTTTGATTTTCTTGTGACTGTGGGAAATATAATATTTCTAATAAAGGCTAGGCTTCCCGTAGCATATAGAGTCAATATATAAATCAGTATACCTATAGTTGTTGATATTAAAAAGGATATAAGGAGGGTGCAGCCAAGGCTAGAAAGCCATAGAAAAGTAAGCCTTGCTACTGAGGCAGTGAGAAGTGCAGCAAATATTGGCTTAAAGAACCAATGGCTCCATAAAATTCGAAGATTGATAGCTTTATATAGAGTGATTAACTGTAGTGCTAGAACCAATAGGGTTGAAAATAAAAAACCTATGATGTAGCCATGTATACGCAAACTGGGAATAGCTACTAGAAAGAAAATTGATAATAGATCTATAGTTTCCCCTAGAATTGCGTACATGGCTGTTTTATTTTGCTTGCCTAGTCCGTTTAAACTAGCACTTAAGGTGTGGCTTAGGGCATAGAAGCCTGATATAAAGGATATAGGTTGCAGTAGAGAAGCAACTTCTTCTTGATTATATAATAGAATTCCTATAGGCTTTGCTAGAGCCGTCATTAAAGCTCCAAAGGGCAGAGCCAAAGTCGAAGTAATAAATATAGCTTTTGAAATTTTAGAGCGGATGCTATTCCAGTTTTTTCGTGCTAGATCTTCTGATAGATTTGGAATCATAACTACCGCTAGGGATCCTACAAAAGTGAAAGGTAAAAAGAGGAGAGGCATTACCATACCGTTCAAAATCCCCAATAGGCTTACTGCTTGATTTTGGTCAAGTCCGGATTTAACTAAACTTTGAGGAATAAGTATAGAACTTACAGAGGAGCCTAGTGAGGACATTAGCCTAACCAGGGTTATAGGGGTACTGATCTTCAAAATATTGGTAAGGGGAAAGGAAGAAGATACTTTGCTATTAGAATAGGATATTGGATCTTTATCCTTAGATTTATAGTAACTATAGTTGAGATATAAAAGGGAAAATAATTCACTAATGACTATATTAAAGGCAACAATAGTTACTTTAATGGATATATCCAAATGATTGACTTTATTAAGGATAAAGAAAAGTAATATTATAGTAACTAATTCTTCAATTATCTCTGAAATGGACGGAGGTAGGAAATTCTTTATGCCATAAAAATAGCCTTTAAATACTGAACTAATGGACATCATTACTATAGCTGGATATATAGTAAGAAGGGCGCCTCGTACACGAGGTTCTTTTAATATGTTATAGGTAATATAATTAACTTTTAATATAAGTAAAAGACATACAATGAGGGAAAGAGTTATAACTAATCCAATGGCAGTAAATACAACCCTCCGCATACCAGTATAATCATTAATGGCATTTTTCTCAGATATTAGTCTAGATACTGCCATGGGAATACCTGCTGATACCAATGCCAGTGAGGTAAATAAGACAGGCATTACCAACTGAATAAGCCCCATACCCTCTGACCCTGTAGCTCTACTCAATAGTATTCGATAAACAAATCCCAAAAAGCGTACAATAATGCCGGAGATGGTAAGAACAAAGGTTCCATGCAATATTGTATTTCTATTCATATTATTCATCCCTTCTATATGAAAATATAGTATTCAGGAGCATAAAAGAATAGAATCAATAAGGGTAAAATCTGGATTGTAAATTTTAGATTATTTTGTTTTTGGATAAATAATATAGTATAATATTTATTTGGAAATTCTTTCAGAGTATATGCTACTTGAAAAAGCAGGCAATGCAGCTGGAGGGTTAAAGAATGGAATGGTATGCAATATTTGTAGAGACTGGGCGGGAGGAAGAAGTACAAAAGTTTATAGAGGTATTATTTCCCCATGAGGAGATACGTACCTTGGTGCCCAAACGGAAGTTAATAGAACGCAGGCAGGGAAAAACCTATGAGGCTATAAAAACATTGCTGCCAGGATATGTTCTTACCTATACTAATATGAGCGATGAGCTATATTATAGGTTAAAGGCTGTACCTGCCGTGTATAGAGTTTTAAAGGATGAATGTGAGCCCATACCTATACGGGACGAGGAAATGAGTATGATACTTAGCCTAACTCGCTATGGAGAAATTATTGAATTATCTCAAGTCTACAAAGAGGGCAATCAAATTAAGGTGCTAAGCGGTCCTTTAAAAGGTATGGAAGGTATAATTGAGAAATTTGATCATAGGAAAAAAAGAATTAAGATATGTATAGAATTTTTAGGTGAATATAAGCGAGTAGATTTGGGAGCTAATATGGTTGTTCCCAGTAAGAAAGAGGAAAGGCCGGAAGCTTGAAAGAAAGCTTGCCGGCCTTTGTTGTGATAAGATTTCATTAGAAAGAGATTTTTTCTTCTAGGTAACTTTCTATTTCATCTATGGGCAGTCTAATCTGCTCCATGGTATCCCTATCCCTAATGGTAACAGAGTTATCCTCTAGAGTATCAAAATCAATGGTAATGCAGTAGGGGGTACCAATCTCATCTTGACGACGATATCTTTTACCTATACTACCGGATTCGTCATATTCTATATTGAATTTCTTGCAAAGCTGCATATATACTTCTTCAGCCTTATCTCTGAGCTTTTTAGATAGAGGCAGTACAGCTGCTTTAACGGGTGCAAGATAGGGATGTAGCTTCAATACAACACGGCTGTCCCCATTTTCCAGCTCTTCTTCATGGTATGCATCGCAAAGGAAAGCCAGGGCTACCCTATCTACACCTACTGAAGGCTCCACACAATAAGGAATATAGCGTTCATTGGTAACGGGATCAATATAGGTAAAGTTTTCTCCAGAATGTTCACTATGCTGTTTTAAGTCAAAATCAGTTCTATTAGCTATTCCCCACAGTTCTCCCCATCCGAAAGGAAATAGATACTCTATATCTGTAGTTGCTTTACTATAATGGGATAATTCTTCAGGACTATGATCTCGCATGCGCATATGTTCTTCTTTCATTCCCAGGCTTAGCAACCAGTTTTTACAAAAATCCTTCCAGTAATTAAACCATTCCATATCCTCGCCAGGTTTGCAGAAAAATTCTAGCTCAGCCTGTTCGAATTCCCTGGTTCTAAAAGTAAAGTTACCTGGGGTAATCTCATTTCTAAAGGACTTACCAATTTGCCCAATACCAAAAGGTATCTTTTTACGTGTGGTTCGTTGAACATTTTTAAAGTTTACAAAAATACCTTGAGCTGTCTCAGGTCTTAAATAAATTTCAGATTGAGAATCTTCAGTAACACCTTGGTAGGTTTTAAACATAAGATTAAATTGTCTTACATCGGTAAAATTATGTTTACCGCATTCTGGGCAAGGGATTTTGTTATCGCGGATATAATTTTCTAACTCCTTATTTTCCCATCCGTCTACTTCAGGGTTTTCAATGCCTTGGGCTTTCATATAGTCTTCTACCAAGTTATCGGCCCTAAAGCGGGATTTACATTCTTTACAATCCATTAGGGGATCTGCAAAGCCAGCTACGTGACCGGAAGCAACCCAGGTTTGGGGATTCATTAGTATAGCAGCATCCAGACCCACATTGTAGGGATGCTCCTGTATAAATTTCTTCCACCATGCTTTTTTCACATTATTTTTAAACTCTACACCAAGAGGACCATAATCCCAAGTGTTAGCAAGACCACCATATATTTCAGAACCTGGGTAGATATAGCCACGTCCTTTACATAGGGCTACGATTTTATCCATGCTTACTTCTCTAGCCAATTTCTATTCCTCCTTATAAAAAGATTATAAAATTAAAAGTCTTTCATCCCACAAAGGGACGAAAGACTTATCTTCCGCGGTTCCACCCTTTTTGATCTATGTAACATAGATCCTCTTATAAACAAATTGCTCTGGGACGCCTTCGCTAAATCATATCCCCGGGCTTCCACCATCCCCGAGTCGCTGATGACAGAGGATTTAACTACTCCTTCCCATCATTGCAATATTTACAAGCTATATTTAAAAATTGTCTAATCTACACCTCAAATATTATCAAATTCGTCAAAAATGTCAAGCTAAACTTTTCTTGATCTCATAGTTTAATGGATATGATATAGAATATATTTGAAACAATATTAGGAGGATGTAGCTATGGAAATAGGAGTTAGTTCTTATAGTCTGATCAAACTAGTAAACGAAGGAGCTATCAAACAAATTGATGTAATATCCCTAGCTAAGGAAATGGGTTTTGATGTTATTGAATTCATTCCCTTTAAATTGGAAGAAAGGAGAGAACAGTGAGGAGTTTGCTGCTAGAGCTAAAGAAGAATGTGAAAGAGTAGGTATTGAGATGGGCAGTTATACCGTTGGTGCTGATTTTATAAATGGTTCTGAAGGAGATTTGAACATGTAGGAGCTAGAGACTTTGATGCTGCTCTTTCTAGATTGATAGAGGGATGTAGAGCTGTTACTGAGTATGCTCAGCAGTTTGGCATTAAGACCATGATAGAAAATCACGGATATTTCTGTCAGGATAGTGATAGGGTAGAAAAGCTAATTAACCAAGTAAATCATTCAAATTTTGGACTACTACTTGATATGGGCAACTTTGTATGTGTGGATGAAGAACCGGAAAAGGCCATAGGAAAGCTAATGCCTTGCGCATCCAAGGATAGGACTGCAGAACTTAAGGAAATATTCGGAGATTATTTATCAATAAGCAAACTAAAAAGGTTGTGGTTACTATAATTAGAAATAGAGCATAGGTGCAACTTTTGTTGCACCTATAATTTTGATTAAAAAATTTTTTTTGGAAACAATACAAAATTAAGAAGGATATTTTACGGGGATATAGAATATATATATAACATCGTAACATTTTTGTAAAAAGTTCGAAATAGAACTTTAACAGACATGCTGTCTGGAATGGAGGATAACTATGAAGAGTGTTAAGTTCTTTTGCTGTGGGTTTCTATCATTACTAATACTGATTGGTTCTATCATCCCTATTGAAGCTTATACTGGAGATCAGCCTGTTTTGTATGCCATGTATGTAAATGATGAGCAGGTGGGCGTAGTAAGGTTTGCTGCTAGGGGATTATCTATATATGATAGGGTAGAAAAGAAGCTAAAAGAGCAAAATGAAAATGATGTAGTTATTGATTCTAAGGTCTATTTTAGAGAGGTAAGAATTGGAACTAATAGGATTACTGATGACAAAGCATTGGCTCAGGCTATTGAAGAGGCTATAGATGTCAAAGTTAATGCCTATGCTATAAACATAGATGGGAAAAAGACATGTTATGTAGCATCATCTGAAGAGGCACAAAAAGTAGTTGAGGATATAAAAAAGCCATACAAGGAAGCTATTGAGGAGAAGGAGAACAGTCAGTTAGAAGAGATATCCTTAAAACAAGATGTTAACTTTGAAAAGGAACTGGTATCCCAAAGCAAAGTTATAAGCAGTGAAGAAGCTATTGAGTTAATCTTACATGGTAGTGAGGGCATTAAAGAATATGAGGTTAAAGAAGGAGATACTTTATGGTCTATAGCCAATGCAAATAATGTACAAGTAGAAGAACTTGTCTCAGCTAATCCTGATATAGATGATGAGCTTATTAGACCAGGAGATATTATTAAGATATCCCAACAACAAAAATTAGTAACTGTTGTTACTAAGGAGAAAATAAAATACTCTGAAGAAGTGCCATTTGAAACAGAGGTAAGGGAAGATAACACATTGGAAAAAGGCAAAACCAAGGTTATCCAGCAAGGAGAAAAGGGCGAGAAGGAAATTGTAGCTTTGGTAACCAAAGAAGATGGTAAAGAAGTAAAGAGAGAGATTATTGAAGAAAAAGTTATAAAAGAACCAGTTAAGCACATTGAAGCTAAAGGCGCTAAGGTAGTTACTCGTACATCTAGAGCGTCTTCTAGAAGATCATCTTCAAATACTCCTGTGCCAGCTAATAGAGGAAGCAGAAAAGGTAGCGATGTAGCTAAGTATGCATTAAAATTTGTAGGCTATCCTTATAGATATGGGGGCAAAGATCCAAGTGGTTTTGATTGTTCTGGCTTTACCAGCTATGTCTATAAGCAGTTTGGTGTAAAGATACCATCTAGTTCTGTAGCCCAGCGTTCTGTGGGTAGATATGTACCCAAATCTGAATTACGTCCTGGCGACATAGTGTGCTTTAAAAACACTAACCACGTAGGTATATATATTGGTAACGGAAAATTCGTTCATGCATCTACAAGGAAGACCGGGGTTAAGATAAGCAGCCTAAACAGCGGTAAATATCCTCAAAGGTATGTAACCGCCAGAAGAATTTTTGACTAAATTAGGACAGTTAGAAAGAGCAGCTAAATAGCTGCTCTTTTTTCATGTGAAAAACAAATAATTTCCAGTCATAATCCACCACTTCTCTTTAATATATTTTAAAAGAGTGACTTCTTAGCTATGGAAAGTGGTGAGGTTTTTTGGAAAGAATAAGAGTAAATTCCCAGTCTAATCTGGCCTATAATATTATCGTTATATCACTGGTTGCAGCTATTATATTCTTAAGCTACCGTCTTTTATCCAACAGCAAACTATTTTTAGAATATGGGAATTTTTCATCTGAGTCTGAGAATTCTTTAGAAGAAGATGCAGATAAATCAGATAAGAAAATGGATTTTTTTTCTGAAATATGGAGCCGTATGAAAGATCTAGACTTTACGGATCCCACATTCATAATATCTTCCCATATGCCCTATTTAAATGTAGCTCAATCTGACCAGGCACTGGATAAAAAGGATGATTCCATTGCAACATCAGTCACACCTGGCCAAGAGACCTCACGTCAAAGTCAACGCCCGTCAACTGATGAGTTTCAACGTCAGGAGTTTGAACTAGAAGGAGAGACAGAGGTATCTGAGGAAATACAAATAGAAATAAAAAATATTAGCGATGATTTACCGCCTGTGGATCTTTCGGGAGAGGGACCACAGATTCTTATCTATCACACCCATTCAAGAGAGGCTTATAGGCAGGATCCTGATAATCCATATGAGGCTATCGCTGCTTTTCGATCCAATGATCTAAGCAAAACAGTAGTGGGAGTGGGAGAAGAGCTGGCCAGACAACTCCAAGCACGAAATATACCAGTTTTGCATGATAAAACGGACCATGAGGTTTATCCTTGGAAATCTGGATTATATCCTCATTCTTTGGAAACCATCAAGAAAAGAAAAAAGGAACATGATTCCTTGAAAATATTTTTAGATATCCATAGAAATTACAATGATAGATTAAAAGATCCAGACAAGGAAGTAGTTATAATTAATGGAGAAAGAGTAGCTAAATTTTTTATTGTAATTGGCACTGGTGAAGGTATAAGTGGAGGATTTAGTCAAAAGCCCAATTGGAGGGAAAATTATCAGTTTGCTTTGAAAATAACTAATAAGGCCAATGAAAAATATCCTGGATTGGCTGATGATATTTTGGTGCGTACAGGACGTTATAACCAGCATATATCTAACAGGGCAATTTTAATTGAAATAGGGAATCATTTAACAACCTTTAACGAGGCCAAAAGAACTGCCAAATATCTAGCTGAAATATTGAGTGAGGTTATTGAAAATAAGTGATATATTACCACCCTTGACAATCATTTACATTAATGATAGTATTATCATGGAAGGCATTTCGTGGTTCTCCATGAAATGCCTTGTTATTCATTATGGTATTTCCACTTAATGTAATTATTTAGGAGGATAACAATGCAAGGAAATTGTGACCGTCGGCAGATTATTGATTTTTTAAGTGAACATTTAAAAAAGATTGAAAGCACAAGGAACCATATCTTAAAAGAATTCTATGAAAATCATAATGAGGATAGGGATAATTTTGAGAGCATACTTCAAAACTATATTCGTAACATAAGAAATTTTATGGACTCTGATATAGCTGCAATTGATAATAAACAGTGGCCATTTGTGCTCATAGGAAGTATTGTGGAAGTTGAGGATTTGGATTATAACAGTATAGACAAATTAAAGATTGTGCCCCCTTTTCATGAAGATAAAGCAACAAAATTGGAATGCGCTTCATGTCTTTCACCGGTAGGTCATGCCTTGCTGCTAAAAAAGATAGGGGATAAAGTTGCAGTGAAAACCCCTTTAGGTGATTGTAATTTTATGATAAAGTCAATAGATCTACCTTTAAGTTAATATAGAATCTTGAAATGGACCCATTTAGAAATGGGTCTTATTTTATTGTAGGAATATTTTACTATTTATTATAAATTGTCGCCATAAGTATTTGTTTTTAGCAGATTTTGTATTATAATTAAGATGTGTATGATAATTAGGTCTTTTTATACAATTTATATTTATGCATAAAAATTAAAAATGTATAAGGTGGCTGGTGGTGTGCACTATAAGTTTTTTGACCTAATTGAGGTTGATAGGCTACAAAAGCTATTTGATAAACTCTATGAGCTTACTGGCATTGTAGCAGGTGTGGCGGATATTGATGGTACCCTTCTTACAAAAACAGGTCAGACTGATTTTTGCAGTGAGTTTCATAGGGGTAATCCTAAATTAGTACATAGATGTACAAAATCTGCAGATAAATTATCTGAATTGATTTCAAAGCTCCATAGCGAGAGTGAATTCATATGCTATAGATGTGAAAATGGAATTACTCATGCTGTTACTCCTATTATGATTCAGGATAAAGTGTCGGCCTATATTTACATGTCCCAATTTATACTGTCACCTCTAGATTTAGAATACTTTAGGAAGCAAGCTTTAGAATTAGATCTCCCTGAAAGGAAATATCTTACATCATTGCAAAAGCTACCTGTCTATTCCGAGGAAGAAGTACGGAAATTCATGGAATTTGCTGTATGTATAAGTGAATTGTTGGCTCAGATAGCTAACTATAAACTTAAATTATACGAAGAACAAACTAAAATAGAGCTTAAATTAAGTGAGTTGGTAAATTCTTATGAATTTTGCAAAGTACTAACCAACGATAGGTCCTTTAAAAAGATAGAAATAGAAAGTGACTTAAGAAAAGCCCTGGATAGAGGAGAATTTTATCTATTATATCAACCTCAGGTCAATTCAAAAACTGGTAGAGTTGAGGCGGTGGAGGCATTAATTCGATGGAATCATCCTGAGAGAGGAGTTATTCCTCCCAATCGCTTTATTCCCATAGCTGAGGATACAGGTCTTATAGTACCCATTGGAGAGTGGGTGCTACGTACAGCGTGTAAACAGAATAAAGAGTGGCAGGACAAGGGTTATAAACCTATTCGTGTATCGGTAAATATATCACCTATTCAGCTAAGGCAATGGGATTTTGTGAATTTGCTGGAAAGAATACTGGAAGAAGTACAGTTAGATCCCAGTTACTTAGAGCTAGAGATTACTGAAAATAGTTTAATGGAGTCCATGGAGGAAAATATTGAGATACTGGATCGATTAAGGCAAATGGGAGTAAGAATTGCTTTAGATGATTTTGGGACAGGCTATTCATCCTTAAATTATCTTCAGCAATTACCCATTAACAATATGAAAATTGATAAATCATTCGTACAAGATATCGCTAATGACAGGAATAAGAGTTATATAGCTGAATCCATCATTCAACTAGCTCATAGATTGAATTTAGAGGTTATTGCCGAAGGGGTAGAGACAGAAGAGCAGTTGCGAACATTAGTAAACAAAAACTGTGATATTATACAAGGTTTTATCTTCAGCGAACCCTTACCTTCAGGTCAGGTGGAAAGGATATTGAGGAGAGGGCGGCTCAACTTAAGAAAATTTGTAGAAGTATAATTTAAGTCTTATAAGTCAAATTAGTGAAGATTCCCTTTATGGATAGCACTATGTTATTATA
>CALKWV010000050.1 GCA_938003915.1 uncultured Bacillota bacterium
ATCTAGCTATTCTAAGAAAAAATCAGCTATCTTTTCATTTTTACTTAACAGCTCCCATATCTGCAGCCTTTTCACCATCATGCACACAGACACAATCATACCCCTTGTCTACCAAGTTCATCTGTATAAGTTCAGCAATAGCAATTTCATCTTCCACTACCAGTATTTTTATCATGCCATTCCCCTCCACAAAATTGACGTAAGCCAAACTATTAATTTTCGTTAAAACAATTATCTTATACCAATGTATTAAATTTGTATCATAGCATCAATCCAGTATTCAATTGTTATTAGCATAATACTTAGGTTTTTATAAACACTATGGTTAGCAAAAATATACTAACTGGAGGCGCTATTATAGCAGGAAGTATTAGTTGTATTTGTTAGTTCTATTATAGCTTGATTACAGCTATACCTATATTGGAATTATACGAAGGCTATGAACACTGGAAAGACTTAGGAAAATAATAAAATTATAAATATTGCATAAAAGATTAGCTTTTGCTATAATTACGTTATTAATATGAATGTGCAGAGTAGGCATTGTGCGTTAAGTGTTAGGGGATGGGATGTTGCCCCTAAACGAAGGAAGAACTCTTCCGCGATGCAATGCCGCATCCGCTGCCACATACAAAGATTGGTTTTTAAGCATTACCCTCTCTTTGTTGTGGCGTCTTTGCCATTCAAAGAGAAAGGAGGTGCTTTTTTTGATTAGTAGAGTTAGCAAAATTTCATTGGCAGGTCTATTCGTAGCCACAAGCATTATACTGGCTCGTTTTTTTGCTGGAGACATATTAATTGGAGGATTGTCTGTCCTTCGAATCAGTTTTGGGCAAGTACCTATTTTTATAAGTGGTATCCTTTTAGGTCCTGTATATGGAGCCATCACCGGTGCACTAGCAGACGTTCTAGGATATTTAGTTAAGCCTTTAGGTCCATATTTTCCTGGATTTACTATTAACGGTGCTTTGGCTGGTCTCATTCCCGGCTTGTTGGCTAGTTTTTATAATCAAAATAAAAGCTGGTGGCGTCTATTTTTAATCATTGCCCTAGCTGAATCAATAACATCTATCTTGCTAACTCCTCTATGGTTAAGCATGATTACCGGAAAAGCATTCATTGCCTTTTTACCCTCTAATCTTCTTGCAAGGGTTTTCTTAATACCCCTTCATGTAACCCTTGTAAAGTTGATTTTAAAGTATTCAACGCGTGTTATTCCTTCCCTAAGGTAAATAAAAGGCTAGGGATTAATCCCTAGCCTTTATATATTCATCATCTATATGACTAGTTGTTTCATTCCAAACTTCCTTAATTCTTGCATTGGTAGCAGCATCAAATCCACCGTCCATAAAATCTTTAACAGGTAAAATCCGATAATGTAATCTGTCATTCTCAGTATATCTGTATACCCAAGTAGGAATATAATCTATTTCACCTATTTCTATAGTTCCCTTATCATAATCCTTTACAACTTCCAAATTTAGAATAAGACCACTGTCCCTATAACGATTCCTCTGGTTAGAGACTATATTTCCCAGGGAATATATTACAAAAACATCTTTTTCTTGACCTTCATCAGTGATAATGGTCTTTTTCTCTGTTGGCTGAATTACGTGGGGATGGCTGCCAAAAATAGCGTCTACTCCCATGGAGAATAACTTGTCCGCCATTTCCTTCTGTGCTTGATTGGGATTCCTAACATACTCGTCACCCCAGTGGATACATGCTACAATAAACTCTGCTCCTTCGACCTTTGCCTGCTGTATGTCTTTTTCTATCTTGGAAATATCATTTAAATAATTTACCATATAAGAAAGTTTATCTTTATCAACTGCACTCTCCATTCCATTGGTACCATAAGTATATGCCAGTATAGCTACCTTAATGTCATTTTTGTCTACTATCAAAACCCTATCCCGCTCTTCAGGTGAACGGGCTGTTCCCGTATGAAGCAAGCCATATTGGTCTAATTTATCCAGTGTATTTGTTACTCCAAATTCTAAGCCATCCAAACTATGATTATTAGCAGTAGTAATCACATCAAATCCTGCTTCCTTCAGTGCACTAATAAGGGATTCAGGACTTCTAAACCTGGGATATGCGGTATAGCCAATCTCATCTGTGCTAATAGTAGTTTCAAGATTAGCCATAGCAATATCAGCCTCTTGTAAATAAGGTCTTATATCCTCAAAAACTTCAGTAAAATCATAGTTGCCATCGGGCTGTTTAGCTGCTTTTAACTGATGCATGTGCACCATTATATCCCCAACCACACTGATTTTTATACTAGTTCTACCTGTCGGTTTTTGCTCCTGTTGTGGATGCGTCTCATCTTTAGCATCTTCATCCTCAATATATTCATCTTCTGCATTTTCATCTCCGGTATCTTTATCTTCGATAATATCATTTTGATTTGTTGTTAAATTTCTATCCTCTGGTTTATCTAAATGCTCCTCGCGGTTTAAGTTAGGTAATAATGAACAGGCACTTAGAGTTATTAAAGATATTGTAAATAAACATAAGACAAATAAAATACTAATTCTATATTTCATCATAATCTATCTCCCCACAAATAATAGCGTTCTGTATTAAAGCACAGCCTTTTAAAGATGATATTTCCAAAATATTATCGAATCCTTCAATAATACTTTTAAATCTTAGTACGAAACCAAACAAATTATTTTACAATACCGCCCAAACTACTAACTTAACTTGGATTACGATATTACTCTAGTGAAAGCAACTTCCACCAATAAATTCCCGTAATATTGAGTTGTTGGGGATGTCATCATCTTCTAGCTCTACAAAATATTTCATAAACTTTTTAATTCTGTTAACTTCTATATAATGTGGACTATCCTCATGGATTTCATCCAACAAGGGTAATATATAGGGCTTAAGCACTGCCAATTCATATATCAAGGATGTATTTAGCATGACATCAGCTTGTTCTTGGAAAGGGAATATATTTCTTTCTTCACCCCTGCGAACATTGGGCCACAAACTCAGAGTTTCCTCAATAGAAGTACCCCTAAACTTATAATCCCTTACCATTCTTCTAATCAAACGGGTGTCAGTGGTAGGTATTCTATTGTGATTATCAATGTTAAGCTGAGTTAATGCACTTATATATATTTTGTACTTGTTGCTCTTTGGAATCATAGCTGTTAATTTCTCATTGAGAGCATGGATGCCTTCAACAATAATTAATTGATCTGAGCCAAGTCTAACTTTGTTTCCTATATACTCTCTCTTTCCTTTTTGAAAATTGTATCTAGGAATTTCAACTTCTTCACCTTGGATCATGGCTGTCATCTGTTCATTGAAAAGATCAATGTCAATAATATCTATAGACTCTAAGTCTCTTTCTCCATTTTCATCAACAGGGATATCCTCTCGATTGAGGAAGTAATCATCCATTGAAATGGGGACTGGATCCAAACCCTTGACCATCAACTGAACCCTTAGACGTTGTGCAAAAGTAGTCTTGCCTGAAGATGAAGGTCCAGCAATTAGTATTAACTTAATTCTATCAGCGTTTTCATAGATTTCATTGGCTATTTCTGCAATTTGATTTTCAAGATAGGCTTCATTCATCCTTATCAAATCGCCGCCTCGGCCTTGCTCAATCATTTTATTTAATTGAGCTACATTTTCTACCTTTATAATTTGACTCCATTTCTCTGCCTCTCGAAATACTTTATAAAGCTTGGGACTATCAACAAATTCAGGTATTTCACCCTTAGCGTCTTCTGTTGGATGCCTTATTATTACCCCTGGCAAATAAAACATTAGCTCAAATTTCTTCAAATAACCGGTGCTAGGAACCATATATCCATAGAGATAATCTGTCATCCAACCACAGCGATATAGGTTAACTGTTTCCTCGGGACGATATTCGAGGATGTCCAATTTATCATAAAAGCCCATATCTGTAAAGATTGCCTTAGCTTCCTCAATGGATACAGAGTACCTTTCAAAAGGTTCATCCAACTCAACTATTTCTCTCATCCGCTTTTCAATTTTTTTAACTTTACTAGGTGTTAAATTAATGCCACCACAAATCTCACAATAAAGCCCCTTGCTCATAGAATGTTCTATGGAGACATCGCACTCTGGGAATAACTCACGACAAGCTCTGATAAATATAAAAGACAATCCCCTAACATATATTCTGATTCCATCCTTAGACAATAGATCTACAAATTCCAGCCTACAATCCCTGTTTAGATTATAAGTCAATTCTTGTATTTTATTATCAACTTTTGCAGCTACAATTTGAGTAGAACTTTTAATTCCAAAGGCATCTATAAATTCCTCTATAGTTGTTCCCCTTTTTGTTTTATAAATCTCATCGTTAACCTTAATCTTTATACTATCAGACATAGGTGCATCAACTCCCTTTGTGAATTTAAGCCCTGTCAATTATTTCATATTGAATATTATAGTAGCACAAATGTTATACGGTAAGCAAACAATATTGTTAAATTAATTTAACAAAAGCATTACATAACGACTCCTTATATTATGCACCAAGATAAATTTTCTAATAATAAAAGAATTTATACCAGCCATAAGTGAAATACTAATTTAGAAATAATATTAGCTTTGAGGTGTATGCCATGGCAAGGTCAAATATAAAAAATGCAATCTCTGCCATTTTATTAATGGTTATATTGCTTACCATTATCACTGGATGCAATGAAATATTTGGTAAGTCTAGTGAAAACCAATCAAAGCAAAATCAGGAGCAAAAAAAATCTCCTCCTAAAACCCTTACTTCATTGGAAAACACAACGGAATCTATGTATAAGGAAATTCAAGAGGTTATAGACAAACGTGCTGAGCAACAACAAGAAGAGCAAGAACAAGCTGGCCAACAACAAAAGGAACAACAAACTGGTGAGCAACAAGTAAACCAGCAATCTAATCAGCAGCAACAAAACAGTGAGGAACAACAGGGACAAAAAGATAACTCCAATAAAGAAGATTCCCAAGAAGATGAACAAAAAGATCAACAAGGCTCTTCAGAAAAGAAACAAGAACAGAAGTCAGATAAAAATCAAGATAAACCTGCAAGTATAGATTGGAATAGTATGAAAAAAAATGTGGAAAATCTTCAAAACACTTGGAGTAATTATGCAAGTGTAGCCATGAAAGATGGAGCTTCCAATGAAATTATTAGGGAATATGAAAATCAGCTAGATCTTGTAACCACAAAGGTTATGGAGAGGCAGGAAGAATCATTATTAAATGCCGTTAATGATTTATACAAATACTATCCAAAATTTTTAGATCTATATAAACATCAAGCTCCCCCTAATTTAAAGGAGATGAAATATTATATACGGAAAATAATAATAGAAAGCCAATCTGATCAGTGGCTAGAGAGTAATAAGGCATTGGATGCTATAAAACAAGCTTGGGAAACTGCAAAAGCACGGATGGAAAAGCCTAATCAGGACATGAATCAAAAAGTCCAAACTGCCTTAGATAGCTTTTCACGATCCGTGCAACAACAAAATAAACATTTAGTTAAACTTAAGGGAGAAATTCTAATAAACATTCTGGAAGAGGTAAAGTAGCCTTATGGCCCTATCCAATTGGTTGAACGGGATACTGCTTTCTGCCATAATTTATATTTTTCATCCCTAAGCCTATTATCCATTTTAGGGATGAATTTTTTTTCTTCCTTCCATATTTGCTCTAAATCCCTTTTGTCTTTCCATACTCCGGCCTCTAAACCTGCTAGAAATGCAGCTCCACGAGCAGTAGTTTCTGTAACCTCAGGTCTTACTACAGGAATGCCTAAAATATCTGATTGAAATTGCATTAAGAAGTTGTTAACTGCTGCCCCACCATCTACTCGTAGTTCGGAAATAGCAACTCCTGAATCCTTTTCCATAACATCTAGTACATCCCTTGATTGATATGCTATGGACTCTAAAACAGCCCTTACTATATGATTTTTGTTTGCTCCTCTCGTTAAGCCTAAAATAGTACCTCTTGCGTAAGGATCCCAGTAGGGCGCTCCTAATCCTACAAAAGCAGGAACCACATACACGCCATTGGTGTTTTCCACAGACATGGCCAAAGTCTCAGTTTCAGCCGCATTTTTGATTAGACCCAGCTCATCCCGTAGCCATTGCACAGCTGCTCCTGCAGTAAACACGCTTCCCTCCAGTGCATATTCAACCTCTCCTCCAATACTCCAGGCTATGGTGGTAAGGAGACTATTCTCGGAAAATTTAGCTTCTTTGCCTGTGTTCATTAAAATAAAGCAACCAGTTCCATAGGTGTTTTTTACCATGCCTTCTTTAAAACAGGCTTGCCCAAATAATGCCGCATGCTGATCTCCAGCTACTCCAGTTATGGGGATCTCATGACCCAATAAAGCTTTATCAAGATTGCCAAAATAACCGCTGCTATCCTTAACTTCTGGTAGCATACTATAGGGGATTTCAAACAATTCCAATAGATCCTCATCCCAACACAATTCATTTATATTAAATAACATGGTCCTAGAAGCATTTGTATAATCAGTAGCATGAACTTTTCCACCTGTAAAATTCCAAATAAGCCAAGTATCTATAGTGCCGGCCAATAAATCTCCTTCCACCGCCATGGCTCTTGCACCAGGTACTTGATTTAAAATCCAATGCAGTTTTGTTGCCGAAAAATAAGCGTCAATAACAAGTCCTGTTTTTTTATAAATTTTATCCTGTAATCCATTTTGTATTAATTCATCGCATATATTTGCAGTTCGCCTACATTGCCAGACAATAGCATTATAGATAGGCTTTCCAGTGTGTCGATTCCATACCACTAAGGTCTCTCTTTGATTGGTGATTCCAATAGATGCGATTTGGTTAGGTTTGATATCAGTAGTAGTTAAAGCATCTTTTAACGTTGACAGTTGGCACTTCCATATCTCCTCAGCATCATGTTCTACCCATCCAGGATTTGGATATATTTGTTTAAATTCCCTGGATGCCTGCCCGACAATTTTTCCAAATTTGTCAAAGATAATGCTTCTACAGCTAGTGGTCCCTTGATCCAGTGCAATTATGTATTTATCCCCCATCTACATCTCCCCTTTATTTAGTTTTATCTATTGTGCCAGCTCAACAGTTATCATCACTGATTCATACTGGCTGCTGATAAGTGAGCTCCTTGGCTGATTTGATGAAGAAAACTTAGTTTTTAGTTTTCTCAAAATCAGTAATGAAGCCCATAATCAGTAGCCAGTATGTTAAATTAGCACAATAGATTAATTTATATAAATAAAAAATTCAATCTAAATCCCACAATTCACGTTTACTAGTAGAAACAGCTATAGCGCCTGCTTTTAAGGCCTGTATTACATCCTCCTTTTCTGTTATCATCCCTCCTGCTATTACAGGTGAAGAAATTTTATTTTTAAACTCTGATATGGCTTTAGGAATAATTCCCGGCATTACTTCAACAAAATCTGGTTTGTAGCTTTCTACCATTTTTATTCCACTTTCAAAAGATAAAGAATCAATCATGAAAATTCGCTGAACAGTAAGTAATCCAATCTCTTTTCCATGACGCAATAGGTTACTACGAGTGGATATTATACCGTCTGGCTTTATATGATTTTGCATATAATCTATAGCTGCTGTATCCTTAGCTAAACCGTCAATCAAATCTACATGTACAAAAACTTTTTTTCCTGAATCTTTTAGGAAAGAAACTCTATTATGTATTTCCATTATGTTGCCTGACAATAAAAAAAATACCTCTATTTTTCTTTGTTCTAACTCATTAGGTAGTACCATATGGGGTAATGCTCCAATAATTGGATTTGCTTCTAGTAGATCATATATGCTATCCATGGATTTTCCTCCTATGATAAGGATAAGTACATTGATTGTAAGTATATTATAGCATAGAAATTTAGCTTATATAAGCTATATTAATATTTCAATTTTTTGTTATTTATTTTACATCAATCACTAAAATTAGTCTTCTATAGATGCTTATGAATTATTTACATTAAATAAAAAAAGAAAATAAGCAGAAACTATAAAAGCATTAGATCCTAAAAAATATATTTATAAACATTAACAATATTTGGGATATAATGCTTTACTTTTATTGTAGTTTTCTAATTATACTAATAAAGAAGGAGGTAATATTCTTTGAAGAAAAAAATATGGGTATTGTTAAGTATTATTTTGGTAATAGGAGTTATAGCATTAGCAGGATGTACTACAGCTGATAGACGTCCTGATACAACTCCTAACCAAAATAGAACAACAGTGCCTAGACAAACAAGGGTAACGCCACCCACTACTCCTACTCCTGGAACGACTAGAACTACTCCTAATAACACCAGAGTAACGCCCCGAACTACTTCTCCAAGAACTATTTCAGATAGTCCTGGTACAACAGATATTCCAGGTACAACATCTCCAAGGAGAGTTCGTCGTACAGAGACTATTGATAACGATACTGCTAGAAGTCAAGCAAAGAGAATAGCCGATGCTATTGCCAAGGAGAGGAATATAGATTCTGCTAGCTGTGTAATTACTGGAGATACAGCTTTAATAGGAGTACAATTTGAAAAGCAGTATAAGGGCGAATTAACAGATGCCATAAAAAAATCAGTAGAAAAACGTGTTAAGGATATAGAACCAGATATTGATAACGTTGTAGTAACAGCTGACCCTGATCTTCTAAGCAGAATCAAAACCATAGCATCGGATATAGAAAATGGAAAACCCTTATCTGGCTTTACAAAAGAAATAGAGGAGATCATTAGAAGAATTAATCCCTTTTAATAAAAATCATTTGCTGAATTAAAAAAGAGAGCATAAGGCTCTAGCTTATGCTCTCCTTTCTATCTTTTTTATATTCATATACCTATTAATTACAGATAATTCTTAGATTTAAATATTCTTCTAAATAGTTGTTAAAACATTCTTAGCTGTTGATAATCCTCATGGCTAGAACTTCCTGAATTATTATCAATCCTATTTATAAACAATTCACCTTTGGTCTTGGATTTAAGTATCCTTTGAACATGCCTTATATCAGTATTTCTATCCAGCCAAGCATCTATATCATTATCCTTAATAATAAGAGGCATTCGCCAATGAATATCTTTAACACCTTCTTCTGCCTCAGTAGTAATGATAACAAAGGTCAATTGTTGAATAGAATGACTATCATCCATGGATAACTTAAAAATCCCGCCTAGGGATATTAAATTTTTATCTTTTAGACCTATTTCGTACTTAACTTTTTTCCCCTTGCTCTCTTCTTTCCATTCATAGTAGGAATTAGCAGGGATTATGCACCTAGCAGTGTAAAAGGAATCTTTAAACATGGGTTTGTTCATAATGGTTTCGGATCGTGCGTTGATAACTATACCCTTTTTAAAGCTAAAGGGAAATCCCCATTTGGCGTGAGCAATAGTTCTTTGTCCATCATCAAATATTATGGGAGCATTTGTAGAAGGGAAAATTTCACCAGCCTTGTATTCTCCTACTTTGGCACGAAGTATTTTGTATGTCTTTATAATTTCTCTTATTTCCGTATCCAACAGGTATCTTCCACACATATCCATGTACCTTTCTCATCAATTATTTCACTAATATTATTTTACTACAATTATGAATCTGCGCGGGATAACTTTCAGCAATTTGTCCATCATAAAAAATTTGTACCCTATCTCCTTCTTTAATATCATCCACCCTAATCTCATCTCCATCAGAATTTATTAAAGTTGTTTTTGCCAAAGAAACAGAAATTTTATCAGCAGACGATAATTCAGATGAACCAGATTCTGGCTCCACTAACAAAAAGGATTGGTCATTTTCAAGTACGGTAGCATTAAAAGATATTTCTTCTTCGCTGGAATTGTTTTTGTAAACATCGTTGCATCCTGAGAAAATCCCGACTATAAATAGTATACACAAAACAAAGATTATATGTCTATTCATAATTAAAACCTCCCTACCAAATTAGACGAAAAAAATTCATTATTGTTTCATACAAAACAAAATAGGCTATATGATTTCACGCTTCTCGCGGATAATCATATAGCCTATTTAATACTGGCACCCCCAAGGGGATTCGAACCCCTGTTGCCGCCGTGAGAGGGCGGAGTCTTAACCACTTGACCATGGGGGCTAATATGGCTGCGGAACTAGGATTCGAACCTAGACACTATGAGTCAGAGTCATATGTGCTACCGTTACACCATTCCGCAATATAATTTGTACCAGCGTTTTATATTATATCATATGATCAATAATTGTCAATAAAAAATTTTTTAAGCTAGGTCATTATAATAGCAACCCCCCACATTACGCGGGGGCTTGCTATTCCCATAATGCCGTTCTCTACTATTATTAGACCCGCCTCCTGGCAGGTGGGTGCCCTATTGCCCAATTCTGCCTTCCCCGCTAGGGGCATGACATCCTATGGGCAAACCCGAGCTCCCAATGTCATACTGTGGGTTAATAACAATAGATTAACGAACATTACAGGATTATCAGCTAAATTTCTCATCTTACTGTACCTATATAATAATATAACTTTAGCACTTTTTCAATAGATAATAATATCCATATTCATTACTTTCTCGCCTTCAAGCCAACTATTTATGGATTATATGAGTTTTCCTCGTTTTACATAGTCAAATTAAATTTTTTTATGTTAATCTAAAGCTCAGGTAATAGGAGAAACAGATTGGTACTCAATACGATTGCAAAATTCGCAATAGTAAAGATGGACACATAAATGATCGCCTATCAATAACTTTTTGTTATCCATACTAAAACTTTCCTTGTCCATATATGGATAATAGGGATCCATATAGTCTTCCATCTTCCCAATTTCATCCATCTGTTTCCCGCAGTTTGTACATGCCTTATTGAGATGAGAAAGACCGTTACAAATAGGACAGACTTGGTAAACCATTTTAAGTCTGATCTATCCCTGTCAGTACTTCGTCAAATATCTCACATGCCCCATCATTCCAATGCAGACATATATCACATGAATCTTCCCTCATTCCCGTAGCACTATTTACAAAGCCTTCATATGCGGGACTATATTCTGGACATACGGCAGCCACGTAACGCTTTTGTTCAAAGCTAGGAGCTTCTCTCCTTTTCATAATAATCCATCCTTTCAGTAAAAGAAATTCTATCTTGACTTTATTATCTCACCCTTGATTTCTTATATTCATGCTAAGGAACGAAGTTCTGATTTCTCTTCAATTTTCATTGCCCATTTACCGCATCTGTCTCCCCATCTTGCTAAGGTTTTATCATCTGCTTTAAATTCCACTATCTCACAGCTATTTGGACAATCTTGGCATTCAAAAGTTCTGGCTTTAAAATCTTGCTTCATATTTTCTATACCTCTAAAAGAAGTACTACCTTTTCTTTCTACCTCTTTTTGAGCTAAAATAGCCACACCAATAGCTCCCATTACATCATAATGTTCAGGCACCATTACCTCATATCCCAATGCTTCTTCAAAAGCAGCTCGTATACCTTGATTGGCTGCTACTCCTCCTTGAAATACTATATTGGGGAGAATTTCCTTACCTTTTCCCACATTGCTAAGATAGTTTCTTACCAATGCCTCACATAATCCCCTAATTATATCCTCTGGCGGACATCCCATTTGTTGTTTATGAACCATATCTGATTCTGCAAAAACAGCACATCTACCTGCTATTCTTACAGGGGATTTGGATCTTAAAGCCATTTCCCCAAATTCTTCTATAGGTATATTAAGGCGAGCTGCCTGGCGGTCTAAAAAAGAGCCGGTACCTGCAGCACATACTGTATTCATAGCAAAATCCGATACAACACCGTTGCGTATTATAATTATCTTGGAATCCTGCCCTCCTATCTCTATTACAGTCCTAACATCAGGATAAAAAGTAAGTACTGCTACCCCATGAGCGGTGATTTCATTTTTTATCACGTCTGCACCCACCATAACGGCTGCCAAATCTCGTCCACTCCCAGTAACACCTACACCACTTATCTTTATATTTTCTCCATTTCTTAAGGATAAGTCTTCCATAGCCTTTTTTAATATTGGTATAGGTTTACCTTCAGTGCGGACATACAGCTTGTCTACAATTTTTTGACGTTCATTCATAAGTACTAGATTTATACTAACTGAACCAACATCAATTCCAAGATAATACTTTTCCAAACTCATTTTCCTTTCTACTCCTTTCCAGATGCAAGAGATCTACAAAAGCTTCTAATCTAGTTTGGTAGCCTGCTTCACCTGTTAATTCATCCACTACTAAAGTCATGATTGGAATATTCTCATCCTTTGCTATGGTGGGAAGTATGCTTTCTGCTACAATCTCTGGCATACAACCAAAGGGCAAGAGCTGTATAATGCCATCCATTCCTTGCCGAGAATAGTTTAGGGTATGAGCCACAGTTTCCCAGGCATGGCCTCCAATACATAAACCTAAATAATCCTTTGCCTCCTCTAAAATTCGCTTTTGTCTTCTCCTAAACTTTATGTCAGGAGATAAATGGAATTTTACCCAACCATCTACCGACATTTCTCGGTGGACTTCTACACCCATATTCCCTAGTCTTTTCTCAATTTCAAGATTTACATAAGGCTCTATAATAGTATATATCTCTCCAACAATCCCCACTTTTATAGGTCTTTTCTTATTATCCACCGCAATATTTTCCAACTCTTCTTTAGTTTCATAGATGCAATCTAAAATCGCTTGTGCACCCTTGACCTTTCTAATTTTCTCTTCGAACCTATTAAAAATTCTGTCAGTATCACCTTTGTGTACTTCTCTGCAGCGTTGTCTTAATACTAGTTGAAGAAGTTTTTCAGTTTCTTCACATACTTTAAAAGCTTTATTTATTGCCCTTAACCCTTTATAAAGGGAACTGTTTCCGGATATCTTTTTTACTCTTTCCCAAAACTCTTTAATTCCTTCCCTGGGAGGATCCAGTATTACTATTTCTACATCATATCCAAGATCCCGGAGTATCTCTTTTTGTACAACTCCATAATATCCAAATCTACAGGGACCACAGCTACCTGACAAGACTATAGTGTCTGCACCTCTCTTTATACTTTCCACATAATTGCCTATATTAATCTTTAAAGGTAAACATGCCATCTCTGGACAGGTTTTAAGCCCAATCTCTAAAGTCTTTTTACTTATCTTGGGAGGAATAACAATATCTACATCTAATTCATCAAAAAGAGCTTTTACCGGAATATACATCTTGCCCATGTGAGGAAAAGTTATAACCACTCTTATCCCTCCATTCCAGCATATCTAAGAAAGCTTCCAGTCTGGTATCGAATCCCGCTTGTCCGCTATGTTCGTCTACAGTAAACACAGCATAAGGAAGTTTAAGCTTTCGTGCATTGAACCTTTGTATCAACTCTTCTATAAAGGAGTCTATTCCGCATGCAAAACTAGATAAAAATATAATACCATCTACCTCATTACCTTTTAACCATTCCATGCCACTTCCCAATAGTTTCTTACCATAACTCCAAAATAATCTTTTGGGCATAGCTTTTAAGTTGTCCTCTATTTTTTTCTGAGAGACATTTCCTACTACTCTAACATCATAGCCTTTGTTACGTATTTTTCTCACTATATCCATAGATATATATCTGTCACATACTAAATAGGAGTGAGCTATTATTCCTATAACACCTTTGCAGCTGTCCAGCTTATCCCATTTTTCCTTTGGATGAAGAATAGCCAAGGGATTTTGCCCAGATTCCAGCATAACTTCATATATGTATTGTCTGCTAATAGCCTCTTTATATGCTTTTTCTATAGATCTGCTGCTTAATCCCAGCTGCCTGCCAAGATCATAAAATGCGTTTTTCTTATCCTCGGTATCTTTATGTAGGTTGTAGTTAAATATTAATAAGGGTGGAAGATTTTTAATGGAATTTTTGATCATTTCAGGTAAACCGATAAATTTTGGGCAAATAAATTCCCCTGGAGAAACGCTGATCAATCTTGGCACAAAGATTGCATCAACTTTACCTACTAAGTCTGCCACATGGCCATGAAATATTTTTACTGGTAAACAAGCGTCATCTACGCATAAAGACACTCCTTTGTTCAATATATCCTTGGTGGTGGGTGAAGATATAGTAATCTTAAATCCTAAATGATTAAAGAATGTCTGCCACATGGGAAAATAATCAAAATACGATAGTGCCCTTGGAATTCCAATATTCAATTCCTTCCCTCCCATTAGTTTTAATTTGCATCAATCTTTTCTATTATTGACATACAAGAGGATTATTATAACATCTTGTAGCTTGTGACTTGATTTAGAAGGGAATATTAATAGGAGAAAAATATCACCTACAACCACTGAAATAGATAACTAAAAGTATTGATACTTTGAATAAATTAGTATATACTTAAAATAGTGGAATATATTACATAATGAATTGTATAAATATTCTATTATTTTATTCCACGTAAATATTAAAATGGAGGGCTGATTTTATGAAAACCGTAAATATTAAATTGTCCCTTGCTGAAAATGTAAAGGAGTTTGTCAACATCGTTAGTAAATACCCCTATGAAATTGACCTCCGTTCCGGTCGTCATGTAGTGGATGCAAAGTCTATACTAGGTATTTTTAGCCTTGATCTTAGCAAGCCTATCATTGTTGAAATTTACTCTGATGATTGTGATGACCTACTAGAGGAGATCAAAAAATTTATGATTTAATAGCAAAAACCCTCGAAATTCGAGGGTTTTTTATGATTAAGGATTTAATTGCTTTGCAATAGACCTGTTCTTTTTAATATTGGCAAAACATATAGAGAGCTTATAGATGCAATAACTGCCGAAAGTAAATCTGTAGGTATGAAAGGTATTAGTCCTACTCCTATTACAGCCGATATTGACATTGATTTGTGCAAATAAAAATTCATAATTATATATAAATGGGTCAAACCACATATATATACCCCAACTAATCCCATTAAAACTGCACCAAATACTTTATGTAGTTTTAACTCCTTCATCTTTTCAGTGGCTTTACCTATTATATAAGAACATAGGGCAAATCCCACAAGATAGCCGAAGGTAGGCTGCAATACATAAGCTGGTCCTCCTCCGTTTGTAAATATTGGAATACCAATTAAACCTACTGCCAAGTACAATAGCTGTGAATACAATCCACGTTTGGCACCTAATAACAAGCCTGAATAGGCACAAAATAAGACCTGCAGTGTGATAGGAACATAGGGAATAGGAATCTTAATAAATGCTCCTATTGCTGTCAGTGCTGCAAACAAGGCTATTAAAATCATGTCTTTTACTTTTAGATTTCCCATAAAACCGTACCCCTTCTTGCCTAATTTTTTATGGGGATATTCTATCAAACTAATTTGTAATTGTCAACCATGTGAGGTTAGTAGGTTGACAACTCAATTAGAATTATACTTTTCTCTATAGGGTTAAGAACAAAGAAGCTAACCTAAGAAACTACCTAAAAGCTTTATATACTTGCATTATACCCTGCCACATAACCTGATGACCATGCCCATTGAAGATTGAATCCACCACACTGTCCGTCTATATCAATAATTTCACCCGCAAAATAGACTCCTTTAATAATTTTTGATTCCATAGTATTCGGATCAATTTCTTTAGTATTGACTCCGCCTGCCGTTACTTGTGCACTGGTCCAACCCTTTGTTCCCCTTATCTTAAATCTCCAGTCAGTCAAAATATTAGCGATGCTTCTTCGCTGTTCCTTTGAAAGAGTTTGAACAGGTGCTTTAAGATTCGTAATTCCCGCTTCTTTTAATAATACAGGTATAAGCCTTTTATTAATAAGCCCTACCAAACTAAACTCTACTGTTTTTTCTGCAGCCTTTTTAAACCGCTGCTCTATTAGATCATTAACTTCCTGATTCGACATGGTATCCAGTATGCTTATCTTTAGAACTGGACTCTGCCCCTTCAGCAATAGCTCTCCAGCTTTTCGACTTATTTGCAATATGGGAGGTCCTGATACCCCGTAATTTGCAAAGAGAATGTCTCCCCTATCTTTAGCCACAGATCTATTGTTTACTAAAATTTCTGCGGTACCAACAAACTTTACTCCTTGGATCTGCTTAAAAAAGGAGCCCTCTAGCATAATTTGTACAAGACCAGGAAAAATATCAACTATGGAATGTCCCAGCTGCCGTGCAAGATCATAGCCGTTTCCATCAGATCCGCTGGATGGCATTGCTTTCCCGCCTGTGGCAATAATTATCCTGTCCCCTTGGATAGAAGATCCATCTTCAAGCTTAAGCTGAAACCTATTATTTCCTTTAACAATAATATTTTTTACATAGGTATTACATAAAACCTTAACCTTTCTTTTCTCCATCTCATATCGAAGTACATCTAGCACGCTTGAAGCCTGATCTGACATAGGAAAAACCTTACCCATATCTTCAACTTTATGTGCGATTCCTAGCTCCTCAAAAAATTCAATGGTACGATATACATCAAACTGTGCTAAAGCACTATAAACAAATTTAGGATTATTGCCATTATAATAGCTAACATCTGTATTGATATTGGTAAAGTTACACCTTCCATTTCCTGTAGCTAATATTTTCTTCCCAACCCTGGGATTTCTCTCTAGTATTGTAACGTCTGCACCTTGTCTACTTGCAGTTATAGCAGCCATCATTCCCGAAGCTCCGCCGCCAATTACAATTACCCTTATCTTCCTCAATATAAGCTCCTCCAAAATCAAAAATGCTATTATATGATTATACCACAATCATATAATAGCATTTAGAAAACTTTATGCAAAGCATATTATTCATAAGCTTGTATAAGCTTATCCCCTATTCTATCCTTATCTAAATATTCTTCTAGTTCTTTAGGAAAGGAAATAGTATTTGGGTCCCCATCGCTAATATATCTTTCTTCTGGATGTTTATCAAAATACTCCAACCAATCATACAATCCAGTGTTTTCAGTTTCCATTTCACTAGCTCTTATCCTAGGTATTCTGGCCATGTTGGTATCAACATGGTATGAAGGCCGTGCTGGATTAGAGCCTACTAAAAGTATAGCCTTATTATGATATTGAGTTCCTTCAAAACTGCCCTTTATAACATAATTGTACAATTCTTCATCTTTCGGACTTGCCCCATAGGGTAAAGCTAGGCTATCTACCTCATAGCCAGGTAAAATCTCTTGTGTTGCTTTTACATTTTTCCCTAAAGCCTCCTGAATAAATTGTGCATCTCTACTCTCTTTTGTATTAAAATCCATCCTTAGGTTTTCATGGTTATAGCAATGATTAGCTATTTCCATCCCTTTTTCTACTAGATATTGGTATTTGTCAGCAACCCATTGTTCCTGTCTAAAAGGTGTAGGATAAAATACATAAAAAGTAGCATTTAGGCCAAAATCAGGATGCTTTTTATTAAACTCTTCTAAAATCCCAACAGCACAGTTTGGATCTATTCTAAATTCTCCATCTTCATCTAATATATTAAATTGACCTCTTGTTCCATCATCAAAGGTAATTACAACAGGAGTGGTTCCTGGTGGAGTATTAATATTACCTTCTATATAATCCTTCATACTTATTGTGCGATAACCTTTATCATATAGGGTCTGCAAATCCTTACGGAAATTTTCTGGCGTTCGAACCCAAACATCTTCCGGCTCACCTATATCATGATACATCAATATCATGATTTTACCCAATTCATTGACTTTAAGTGCTTTTAGATCTACTGAAGGATTCTCTTCTTCTATAGAAGCTTCTTCTTCAGCTTCATTTTCTTGTCCGTCTAGTTTTTCATCTTCCTTTTCTTCATTTGACACATTATCTTGATGCTCTTGTTGGTTGTCTTCCTTTTCTACAAATGCATTATTATCATTTTTAACATTAGCACAAGCAGTAATAAACATTAGAACCAAAATTACCATTAGGGTAACGAATTTTCTTTTGTTTTTTACCATATTTAACCTCTTCCATTTTATGTATTAGTATAAATTAAAGATTGCATATATAGCATATATACTATCTAATCCTATCATAACAGATAATATCATAAAAAACTATATATAAAAATTTCCTTTCTGTTAGTAGGGTATTTTTTATTGATTTACCAATAAATCCACAGTATTATTTTTTTATTTTCTACACACATTAATAGTACAAAACAATGATACTTTATTAATAATAATATTGAGTATTGTTGTTTTGTTTCAAATATATTTCATAATTATACTTTGAAAGGAGATTGTAAAATGGCAGCAGGAAGCGGAAATACTGGACGTAATAGACAATTAGTACCTAAAGCTCACAAAGCGCTAGATGATATGAAATATGAAATTGCTAGGGAATTTAACCTACCTGTAACTCAAGGTTCAGAAGATTACTGGGGTAATTTAACTGCTCAACAATGTGGTAAAGTCGGCGGAGAAATGGTAAAACGCTTGATAGCAATGGCTCAAAACCAGCTGAAATAATAGTTTAATAATAGTCTAGAATATGATAAAAATAATACGGCGAATATTTTCGCCGTATTATTTTGTTGTATTTTGTGCTATAATCATAATATTATCTCCTTAGAATTTCTAAAGACTTGTACGAGGTGGGAACTATGATTCAAGATACTAACGCTTTGGCCGAGGATAAATTATCTATTTTATATTTTATGGGATGTTTAGGTATCCCCCTGACAAATGGTCAAATTACTCGATTTTTTGTAGAAAATAATATCATTAATTATTTTGAGCTACAGCAATATATTATTGAGCTTATATCCGGTGAACTAATTGATAATATGGAAACAGGTAATTCTCAATTCTTGACCTTAACCTCAAAAGGTAATAAGGTTTTAACTTTTTTTAAAAAAAGAATTTCTCCTTCACTGCGTAATATCATTGAATCCTATGCAGAAAATAATCGTGACCGTCTAAAAGACGAAAGTCAAATTACTGCAGATTACAAAAAAATAAACCATAAGCAATACGAGGTTCTATGTAGAGTTACTGAAAAGGATATAGTGCTCATGGAACTAAAGCTTAACGTTCCCGATAGTAGTCAAGCTAAGACTATTTGCGAAAACTGGCGGCTTAAAGCCCCTGAAGTCTTTAAAGCTATGTTAGACCGTTTGATATAAAAACTATGCCATTAGGCTCTTTTCCTACCTTCAAAGTATTAATTTTTCTAGCATTTTTCCAATCCACAATTGAAATTGAATTATCATCAGGATTGGTTACATAAACATATTTCTCGTATTGATCTACAGCCATACCATGTGTCATACCGTTTGTGGGCACATGGTTTATTATTTTTTTCTTTTCTATATCTACTATTTCAAGCCCTCCATGGCCCATCGAGGAAACCAATACATACTTTCCGTCTTTAGTGTTATAAAATTGTCCTGGTATGGCATTTAGCCTGATGTCAGCTATAACTTTATAGCTATCAGTATCAAGAACCTTTATACTCCCTACATCATCATTGTTTGAAGATGAACAACAAATAAATAACACATCTCCTTTTGCCGAATACTTTACTTGCATGGGGTTCTTTTCCAATTTAATAAGCTTTTTTATTAATAGACTGTCAGCATCAATAATTACAACATCATTAGAATTTACATTGGCTATAGCTAATTCCCTTTGAAAGGGATCAAAATTTATGCCTTGAGGCAAGGATCCGGTCTTCAATTGGCTAATTAGTTTCATTTTTTGTACACATACCACCGATACTGTATCTGAATCACTATTTGTGACAAAAGCTAAGGCACGATCTTTATCATAAACCATATGCCATGGACGCCTTCCAGTAATAATAGAGTCCAGTACTTCACCTTTTAATAAATCAATAGCTGCTATGGAATCTGCATAATATTGACTAACCAAAACCTTATAACTTTTGTCATATTCTATTATATCATAGGGTCCTGAATCTTTTGGAAGTTGTATTCGTTTAATTTCTTCAAAACGGCAGGGATCAATAACTGAAATAGTACTATCACCAGTATTTGTAACTGCTATTAAATGTTTATAATTCATAATTGACCTCCCCATAATGCCAATGGCTTTTGGCCATCCATTTCATTAATAACTAATCCCTTGAAAAATTAATCTAATTTCATTATATGGGGAGAAGGTAAAAAGTGTAATCTAATAAAAAAATACCTCCAGCCAGATAGCTAATTATTAATTAGCTTGTCTAACTTGGAGGTGCCCTATCACACGGGTTCTCGTTAATAATCTCTTATAGCTACTGTTGATTTTCTATCTTTATTTTTTATATAGCTTCTTGCACTGCCCGCTAGATATAAAGAACCGCATATTATTACTACCCCTTCATGGCCTGCTATATCTATAGCCTTGTCTACTGCATCGGGGATATTGGGTTCTGTAATAACCTTATCACAATATTTTACAACTTTAGTACTAAGCTGGCTTGGATCCATGGCTCTATGGCTCTCGGGCTTAGTTGTAATTACCTTATTGGCTAGGGGGCAAAGCTTGCTAACTACTGCATCTACTTCTTTATCCTTTAATATACCTAGTACTAAGGTTACTTCATCTCGGTTAAAATACTTGCTTATGGTATTAGCTAGGACACTTGCACCAGCGGCATTATGAGCACCATCTATTATGATTAATGGTCTCTCATAAACTTTTTCAAGGCGTCCTGGCCATTTTGTTTTAGCCAAACCCTTGTATATAGCTGCTTCAGGCACTCCTATTCCCAGATCCCGTATAACTTCTATAGCTGATAATGCAGTAGCAGCATTTAAAAGTTGATGTTCACCTATTAAATTTAGCTTTAGATCCTTATACTCCCTGTCTTTATACCGAAAATCAAAAAAATTGCCTTCTAGGGACGACTCTTTAACTAATATTTGGTCGGTAGAGACTTCATATAAAAAGGCATCCCTTTCTTTTGATACTTTTCTAAGGACTGTAGAAGCTTCATGGAGCTGGGGATATACCACTACCGGCCTGCCATGCTTTATTATACCCGCTTTCTCGAAGGCAATCTCCCCTAAAGTGTTGCCTAATACATCTGTATGATCAAAGTCAATGGCAGTGATTACCGATAACAAGGGTTTATCTACCACATTAGTAGCATCAAACCTTCCTCCCAATCCTACTTCTACTACAGCTATATCTATCTCTTGCTGGGCAAAGTAAAGTAGGCCAATAGCTGTTATTATCTCAAAAACTGTAGGATGGTTGCGTCCCTCCGCAACCATCTCTTCCACCTTTTCCTTTACTATTTTGGTGACATTGCCTAAATCCTCATTAGGCATCTCCTTTAAATTTACTTGAATTCTTTCAGTAAAATTCTCTAAATAGGGAGAGGTAAACATTCCCACCTTATATCCCGCTTCATGGAGAATATGAGATATCATTGAAGTAACAGAGCCTTTACCATTTGTTCCTGCTACATGTATATACTTATATCTATTTTGCGGATTACCTAAGCGATTTAGTAAGTCAGTGATATTCTCCAGTCCTAGTTTAGATCCAAATTTATAAGCACTATATATATACTCCAAAGCTTGATTGTAGTCCATTGAAATAGCTTCCACCTGCCCTTACTTCATCAATTTATTTAAAGCTTCTATCCTGTCATTTACTTTATCCATCATATCAAGGTATTTCTTAAGCTTCTGTCTTTCCTCCTCCACTACAGCAGGAGGTGCTTTTTTGACAAAATTCTCATTAGCAAGTTTGCCTTCAGCCCTGGCAATTTCCTTTTTTAAGGTTTCTTTTTCCTTGTTTAATCTTGCCATTTCCTTATCAAAATCCACTAAATCTTCTAAAGGCATAAATATTTGTGCCTTATCTGTCACTGCAGAAACACTGTTTTCAGGAATATCTGCTTCACTATTCTTTAAAACTAGCTTTGATGCATAGGCCAACCTTTCAAAGTAGATTTTGCCCTCTTCAAATACATCTTTATAGCCTTGTGATGGAACAATAATTACCTGTGCCTTTTGAGAAGGATGAACCTCCATTTCTGCCCTAACATTTCTTATACTCCTAATGGCATTCATTATTGCCTCCATCTGATCTTCGGCTTCAGCATCTACTTCATTTTCATTGTACTCTGGCCATGGAGATATCATTATGCTGTCTCCTTCATGAGGTAAGTGCTGCCATATCTCCTCTGTTATAAAGGGCATAAAAGGATGCAACAATTTCAAACTATTGGATAATACGTAAGTAAGTGTATACAGTACTGTTTCCCTCTGCTGCTCATTCTCCTGGTCATATAATCTTGGCTTTGCAAGCTCGATATACCAATCACAAAACTCGCTCCATATAAAATCATAGAGCTTCTGTACCGCAATACCTAGTTCATACTTTTCTAGATTTTCAGTTACTTCTTGAACTAACCGATTGTATTTACTAATGATCCAACGGTCAGGCAGCTCCAACTCTTCCTTATCTGGTTTCTTGGGAACAGTATCTTTTAGGTTCATTAATATAAATCTAGATGCATTCCATATCTTATTGGCAAAATTTCTAGAGGATTCAACTCGTTCATAATGGAACCTCATATCATTTCCTGGTGCGTTACCTGTTAGGAGGCTAAGCCTTAGGGCATCGGCCCCATACTCCTCAATTACCTCAAGGGGATCTATACCATTACCCAAGGATTTACTCATCTTTCGTCCCTGGGCATCCCTGACAATACCATGAATAAATACATGCCGGAAAGGAACTTCACCCATATGCTCCAATCCAGAAAAGATCATTCTAGCTACCCAGAAGAATATAATATCGTATCCTGTTACTAGAACGCTGGTTGGATAAAAATACTCTAGCTCCTCTGTTTTATCCGGCCAGCCTAATGTAGAAAAGGGCCAAAGGGCAGAACTAAACCATGTATCCAAAACATCTTCATCCTGCTTGAATTCTGTACTACCGCATTTTGTACAATAGTCGGGCATCTCCCTGGCTACTACTGTATCATTGCAGCCTTGGCAATAATAAGCTGGTATTCTGTGTCCCCACCATAGCTGCCTGGAAATACACCAGTCCCTAATATTTTCCATCCAGTTAAAGTATATCTTTTCAAATCTCTCAGGAATAAACTTAATTCGTCCATCTCTGACAGCTTCAATAGCAGGTTTGGCCAAAGGTTCCATCTTTACAAACCACTGTTTAGATATAATTGGTTCTACTACAGTATCGCATCTGTAGCAGTGTCCCACATTATGGCTATGTTCCTCTATCTTGGCCAAAAGACCCTCTTTTTCTAAGTCTTCTATTATTCTTTTTCTTGCCTCGTATCTGTCAAG
The DNA here is from genome assembly GCA_938003915.1 of uncultured Bacillota bacterium. Classification (GTDB taxonomy): domain Bacteria; phylum Bacillota; class Clostridia; order Caldicoprobacterales; family UBA3941; genus JAAYGY01. The sequence continues at coordinate 23,341 of CALKWV010000050.1, forward strand.
TCCCTGATATTTACCCGCATTTTCATTCATTACAGCCTCATCATCCATAACTCTTAGCTGCTCAAGATTATGGCGAAGCCCTACCTCAAAATCATTAGGATCGTGTGCAGGTGTAATCTTTACAACTCCAGTTCCAAACTCCCTATCAACATATTCATCCGCTATTATAGGTATCTCACGATTTACCAAGGGAAGAATTACCTTCTTGCCAATGAGATGCTGATATCTTTCATCTTCAGGATGAACTGCTACTGCAGTATCTCCTAGCATGGTTTCAGGCCTAGTAGTTGCTATGGTTAGCTTTTCATCGCTGTCCTTAATTGGATAATAAATGTGCCAGAAGTGACCATCTTGTTCTTGATGCTCTACCTCTGCATCTGATAGAGCAGTTTTACATTCTGGACACCAATTGATAATTCTATCTCCTCGATAAATTAGACCTTTTTCATATAGTCTAATGAATACCTCTATAACTGCACGACTACAACCTTCATCCATGGTAAAACGCTCTCTGGACCAGTCAAGGGATGAACCCAGTTTTTTAAGCTGGTCTACAATTCTCCCCCCATATTTTTCCTTCCATTCCCATGCCCTTTCCAGAAAGCCCTCTCTTCCAACATGGTTTTTAGTAAGGCCTTCCTTTGCCATTTCTTCAACAATTTTTACTTCAGTAGCAATACTAGCATGGTCAGTCCCTGGAACCCACAGAGTTGAGTAGCCCTGCATTCTTCTCCAGCGTATTAATGTGTCTTGCAGGGTATTATCCAAGGCATGACCCATATGCAGCTGTCCGGTTATATTTGGAGGAGGAATAACTATACAGAAAGGTTTTTTACTCCAGTCCACTTCTCCCCTAAAATAGCCTTTTTCCATCCATTCTTTATATATCCTATCCTCTACCTGTTTAGGATCATAGGTTTTTGCTATCATACGATCTTCACCCATTGTATACTCTCCTTTCCCTTCATTTAATAATTCTAAATAAGCCTAATAGTCCTATTAATACTCCAAATATTTTTAGTATAGTTGTAACCTTGAAAAGCTTATGGGGTGATACTTTCATAATCCTTACAGCTATAAACCTAGCGCCGTAAGTTATAAAAGCAGCTATTATAAAAAACAATAAGGCCACCTTATCTATATTGATTAAATTCTCTAGTGCCTTCTCAAACATAAACAACACCCTTCATAATAGATAAAAAAAGCCTTACATCCCAGGGACAAGGACGTAAGACTCCGCGGTACCACCTTGCTTTTTGCTTTTATAGCAATAATAACTATAAAAGCAAACACTCGAAATCTTTAACGGGATTAGCGTTTCAGCCTACTAATGGTTCAGCTGAAATGTTCAGAAGCGACCTTCCATTTTCTCCAACCGGGGAAATCTCTCAGCCAGTGGATTTCCTTTTCTGTCGGCCTTGAAAATGTACTCCTCTTCCTCATCACATTAATATGAAATTGTTGTTTACAATTAGCTACTTTTTCATAATATTATAACCTATAAAGTTGTGTTGTCAAGACTTAACTTTAAACCTATTATACTAGTTAAATAGCATTAGCTAAATATTATGACAACTATTGAAGTGGCACAATAGATTAAGCTAAACATTTGTATTATGATTTCCTAAATTTATAATACCATATTGAACAAGGGCAAATAATGTAAGGAAGACTGCAATTCCTAACAGATAATAGGCGTAAGGTAATTCAAACACTAAAGCTATAATGGCTACATAAAAGGCTGCACTAGCAGCTTTCCCAACAAAATTAGACTGTACTACAGTATCTCTATTTTTGTATAAGAATATTGCGCCTAACACCATTAATAGTTCCTTACCTAACACTATAATTACAACCATTAAGGGAACTATATCTACTGTATACAAGCTTATCAAAACAACAATTAACATTAGCTTGTCAGCTAATGGATCCATTAGTTTACCCCATTTGGTGATCATATCATATTTTCTGGCAATATAGCCATCTAACACATCGGTAATCCCTGCTACCAAAAAAATTATAATAGCCCATTTAAGATTGTTTTCAATAGCAGGATTATTAAAGACATATATAAATACGCCAACGAGGCAAAATCTAATGGCTGTCAAGATATTGGGTATGTTCATATTTATTTTCCTCTTCTCTTTGTTTAGCTTAAACTTAATTTTATTTTTTCTAATGGATTTTATACTATACATTAACCATTGTCCAATTCACTAGTTACTATATTCTACTTATAATTAAAAATTCCTCCAAAAAGATCGAGGAATTGCTACAAAACTATGGTCGGGATGACAGGATTTGAACCTGCGACCCCTTGCTCCCGAAGCAAGTGCGCTACCAAGCTGCGCTACATCCCGAATTGTATGGAGCCAATAAGGGGACTCGAACCCCTGACCTACGGTTTACGAGACCGTTGCTCTACCATCTGAGCTATATTGGCACTATAACATCTTATATAATAGTTAATTATATCATAGTAGTTTTAAAATGTCACCACATTTTTCAATTCTATAATCTAGGTGATATTGATGAATTCATCCCTTAATCCAATATAACAAGATAGAAAATACATAAATAAGAAAATTAAAGTCGCTGAATTGCTACACATATTTCAAAATTTTTATTGGAAATTCATAAATCCTTAGTCTGATACTTAAATCACCTTTTATTATCACTTGAATATTATAAAAGTAGCTAAACTATGTCAAGGTTTTGGAGGTGTTACCAAATGAGAAAAATGAATTTTTTTATTTTAGCTCTAGTTTTAGTGTTGGCTATAGCCTTTGTTATATCAGGATGTAATAAGCAACAAGGTCAAAAAGTCCGCTTGATAGAAGTAACCCATTCTATTTTCTATGCACCTCAATATGTTGCGATATATGAAGGGTATTTCAAGGAGGAAGGTATAGACATTGAACTTACTACAGGTGAAGGTGCTGACAAAGTCATGACCGCTGTGCTAGCTAACCAAGCGGACATTGGGTTTATGGGGCCTGAAGCAGCTATCTATGTTTACAACGAAGGCAGAGAGGATTACGCCCAGATTTTTGCACAGCTAACTCAAACCGATGGTTCTTTTTTGGTAGGTAGAGAAGAAGAACCGGATTTTAAATGGGAAAACTTAAGAGGTAAAACCATTATTGGTGGTCGAAAAGGCGGGGTTCCTCTAATGACCCTGGAATATGTACTTAAGAAGCATGGACTAACACCTGGTGTAGATGTAGAAGTATTGACAAATGTCCAATTCGCATTAATGGCAGGCGCTTTTACTGGCGGCACTGGTGATTATGTAACCCTATTTGAACCAGTGGCCTCAACATTAGAAAATGAAGGTTCCGGTTATGTTGTCGCGTCAGTAGGAGTTGCAGCTGGTAACATTCCTTATACAGCATATGCCGCCAAAAAAAGCTTTATAGAAAAAAATAAAGATCTAATCCAACGTTTTACCAACGCTATTTACAAAGGCCAGCAATTTGTGCAAGAAAAGTCTCCTGAAGAAATAGCAAAAGCTATACAACCAGCTTTCCCCGACAGTGATCTAGATTTGCTTACTCAAGTAATTAAGAGATATAAGGATCAGGATTCCTGGGCAAGCAATCCTATTTTAAAGGAAGAGGATTTTAACCACCTACAAGATATAATGGAAATGGCTGGTGAACTTGATAAAAGAGCACCCTACGATGAACTAATTAACAATGAATTTGCAGAGAAAGCAACCAAATAATTTATCGAATAACCTTGATTATATAGCCCCTTTGGGGGCTTTTTATTTTAACAAATCATATGCCTAAGAATATAATGAATTATGAACAAAAACTCTAAATTCCTTATATCTTTATATATTTATCCATACAAGGAGGATTGGATATATGAATAGAAAAGAAGTGGTAAGTCTCAAGAATGTTTCCTTGAAATATTACAGTTTAGAGGGTGAAACCCATGCGGTTAATGATATATCCTTTTCAGTTAAAGAAGGAGAGTTTATTGGAATTGTTGGACCTAGTGGCTGCGGTAAAACTACTATACTCTCTCTAATAGCTGGTCTAATTAAGCCTACAAAAGGGGAAGTTTTAGTAGATGGAAAAAGTGTAGAAGGCCCTTCCACCGATGTGGGATACATGTTACAGCAGGATCATTTATTCGAGTGGCGTACCATATCACAAAATGTCCTGTTAGGTCTTGAGATTCACGGCAAAGTAAATCAAGAATCTAAAGCAAAAGTAGAAAGACTTCTAGAAACCTATGGTTTAGGGGAGTTTAAAAATCATTATCCAGATCAACTCTCAGGCGGCATGAGACAAAGGGCGGCCCTGATACGCACCTTGGCTATCGATCCTAAAATTTTATTGCTTGATGAGCCTTTTTCAGCTTTAGATTATCAGACACGATTAGCAATATCCGATGAAGTAAGTACAATCATTCGAAAGGAAGGCAAAACTGCGCTGCTGGTTACCCATGATATTTCTGAAGCTATCAGTATGTCAGATAAGGTTATAGTTTTAAGCAAAAGACCTGCTTCTATAAAGTCCATACATGAAATTAAGCTTACCTGTGAAAAAGATAATCCCATTAGCCGTCGTCAAGCCCCTGAGTTTAGAGAATACTTTAACACCATATGGAAGGAGTTGGATGTACATGTTCAATAGAAATAAAATTAGTGCTGCATCCAAAGAGCACGCAATGTACATTGCCAAGATTAAAAGAAGAAAACTGTTTATACGTCTCACACAAATCAGTGTCTTAATTCTCTTTATAATTCTATGGGAGTTGGCAGCCAGATTTAAAATAATTGATGCTTTTATTACCAGCCAGCCAACTAGAATTGTTGATACATTAGTAAATTTGCATGAAGAAGGTACCCTTTGGATGCATATCTCCATAAGTATTATAGAAACAATAATAGGTTTTGTTTTAGGAACTGCCCTGGGTACAGCTATTGCTATAGTGCTATGGTGGTCAGATTTTATTGCAAAAGTAGCTGATCCCTACCTAGTAGTGTTAAATAGTTTACCAAAGGTTGCATTGGGACCTATTATCATCGTTTGGATAGGTGCAGGTCCTTTTGCTATTATAACCATGGCCCTATTAGTTTCCCTTATAGTCACTATCATAACAGTGCTTAATGGTTTTTTAGAAGTCAGTCCAGATAAGATTAAGCTGCTTCAGACATTTGGTGCTACTAAGCTGCAAATCCTAAAAAAGGTTATTCTTCCTGCCAGTATTCCTACCATCATATCAGCCCTTAAGATCAATGTTGGTATGTCTTGGGTAGGAGTAATAGTTGGAGAGTTTTTAGTTTCCAAAGCAGGATTAGGACATTTGATCGTATACGGTGGTCAGGTATTTAAGCTTGATCTAGTTATGACCAGCGTATTTATACTTTCTATTGCAGCTGCTTTGATGTATCAGTTTACAGCTTGGTTAGAGAAAAAATTAATAAAATGGCAGAATTTAAGATAAAAAAGATGAGAGAAGTTTTTTCTCTCATCCTTTTTTATTTATTATAGTGATATTTTTCAGCTTTGGGAGGCTAAAAATATCTAAAAGCTTATTCCTAATGCTGTCAACTCTTTGCATGGAACCTAGCCAATCATGGGTTTTATCCAAATTGTCTTTATTTAGGAATAGCAATCTTTCTGTTTTTAAATTATCTTGCCCATATACTTCTGGAATTTGTTCTATAATGTCATTAGCTCTGTTAATAGGGATACTATAGGCTAAAAACTTATCCCACATATCTAGTTGGGGTTTTTGTAAATCAGATTGCAAGGGATTTTTTAAATAATTTCTAAATCCATTCCACAAGGCATTATTAATGGCTCCAAATTTTGTACGCTTACAAATAAATTGGGAATATATAGCAAGCAATAAGGCTAATCCAATGACTGACAAAGCTCTTATCATTTCTCCCATAGCATATAGTACAACACCTGGGATTACAGCTATAAGCCCAAACACTAAACCATATAATTTTGCCTTTTTGACATTTTCAAAGAAGTTCCATCTTTCAGCTTGTTCTATGACTAACTTCTTCCACGTATTGTACTTATATTTGTAGCGTTGTCTATTGCTTGGGTCTTGTACCCATGCTTCAAAATCCTTTGTAGATATATTGGAAGAACCATGACCTAAATCCTCGAAAAGCCATACCAATAAATATTTCTCATGATCTTTCAAGTCCTTTGTTTCTACATCTGGATTTTGAGAGAGAAGAAAGCCTCCTCCTTCCTCTGGTACCGCCTTTATATAAGTTCTATTTACTAAATCAATCAAGGTAGCAATAATATAATCCTCTCTTACTCGCCCTTTATTCATTAGCACTCCTAATTCAGCAGGAGTATAGTAATTGGCTGGTAATTGGTTTACATGTTTTTTATCAATGCCTGTTGCTGGATCTTTATCATATTTTATGAAAATATAAACAAAAGCAATAGCAATAAGTACCCATGTAACTATGGAGAGCAACCTAATAATCAATTGACGTCTTTCATAGGCCTCACGAGCTTGTCCAATTATTTCCTCATATTCTTGCATATCCGCTAAAACTTTATCGGCAATCTCATTTTCTATTATTTTCCTTCCTTCGGGAACCATGGAAGTTGGTAACAGCATAACTAATCTTAAATCCCCGTCTTCTAACATTAAGCTAGCATCATATTTAACAGTATTGCCTTCTTTAAATTGTTGACTATAAAGGGCTCCTTGTAAAAAAGATTGTGTAAGTTCCACATCTCCCCCTTTGGGAATGTGAACACTTATAGAAATCTCTCCCAAGCATCGGCCATCCTCTTGGTTAATAAATGACCAATCTAGCAATGCCATATCTTTATATATTCCTACTAAATCGTACAAAGTATATTTATATACTAAAGTTTTCTGATTTTCTTCCTTATCTATTGATACCTCTATTCCATTAACAATACCATATTCCTCATCATAAATAAGCTTATAAGTATCTGACTTAATCTGCTCTAATTTAGATTTTTTAATATCTTCCTCATCAACTTCTGCAACATAATATACGCTAAAATTATCTATTGAAGACGCAGCAAAAGCATCTATATTTTTCCTTATAGTGCCTGAAAAATTTTTGTTGAAGTTATATGTAATATATTCCTCAATTGATACTGAACCATCGGGATTGACATGGGCTGATGCAGTATAAGCATGTATATCCAATGAAATAGGCATGTCCTCATTAGCCAGAGATTTAGATATTCCCAGAGAAGTTATTAATAAAATAAAGGATAACGCAAATATAATAGCTTTTTTCAAATCTCCCCACCCCTTTTCATAGTTATTATTCTACCACGAAATTAAATTCATCTCCACACTTTTATAAAAAATTAATATCATATTATCCATGGAACGTAATATATGCTATTATTAGATTAATTGAAAGATGTTCCAGGAGTGATAGGTGGAATGAAATTATTGAAAAAACCATATATATACTTAATCTTTGTTCTAGTCCTTGTAGTCTTTGTAACTTTATTTTTCATAATAAAAAATCCAGCAGCAAAGACCCTTGACCAGTTTTTAAGCAATATCAATGATTCATCTAAAATATCTTTGCAAAATTTTGTTTCAGCAGAAATTCTAGATGATCCCTTCATTACTAGCCTGATGAATCAAAATATAATAAAGAAACACAGAATAATCAAAACCCAAAGGACTAGACAAAACAATGTACGAATCAAAGCTTCCCTAACCACCGATCTGGGTTCTTTTGATGCATGGTTTAGCTTATCAAAATTATCTAATAGATGGCTTGTAACTGGTTTTCCCAAGGTTACCAATATTGAAGCTGCCGTCCCCTTAGCTGCAGATGAAAAAGGAAATGGACATATAGAATATCAGATGGATGTGAGTGGAACCCATCTATATTGTCTTTTTCCCTCTCATAAAAGTGGCATCCACATTGGTTTACCTGTTTCCCTTGTATTAATAGAAGACTATATCGTTTTGTATGAACACATGATACCCCTTCATCTAAATAGGATAATGTCAGCATCAGACAAGCATATTGAAGATTCTAAGCTAGGATATATACCCATTGAATCGTCATTAAATATATATGAGATTACCGATGATATACCGGTTTATCAGCAAAATTCCATTTTGCCTATAGGAGTTAAGGATGTTACCTTGTATCATTCATCCTCGCCAAAGAATAAGACCCTAGTAGCATATGTTAACCTAAGAAAAATGCCAACTGATATTATTCGTGTTGTTTTAAAGGATACACAGTTTCAAAATCTTGTGCATTCAGAGGTAAGATTATCCTCTGCTAATGGCCTAACTATAAAGAATATTGTTGATGATATAGAGCTTAACATAGAACAGAATCAAGAGATTGTGTTTAAACAAAATAATGAAAAGGATATTCAGCTATATAATAACGATAATTTAATTGCCTCATCTCCAAATCGCTGGTATATTTCTCCTAAAAATGGAGGTAAAATAATCATTAATAGTATTATCCGTTCACAAGCTCAAGGATTATCAGGAACACCCTATAGAGGAGATATAGAAATATCCAGTAATGGCAATGGATTAATAATAGTTAACGAAGTGAATTTGGAAGAATATCTCTATTCTGTTGTCCCTAGTGAAATGCCTATAAAATTTGGACTTGAAAGTCTTAAGGTTCAGGCTATTGCTGCCCGCTCCTATGCTGTTAGAAGTCTAAAATCCAGAGGTTATGCCAGTCTAGGCGCACATGTAGACGACAGCACCTCCAGTCAAATGTACAATAATATCCAAGAACAGCCTATTGCCATTGAGGCCGTTGACGAAACACGGGGGCTAGTACCTGTATTTGAAGGCGAAATTATAGATGCTCGCTTTTTTTCTACTTCCTGTGGCTACACTGCTAATTTCCATGAAACCTGGAGTGTAGACCATGTTTTTCCAAGCCGGGAAATTCCCTACTTAACTGCGCGTCCCCAATTCGAAGGAGATGCACCCAGCCTTTACAACGAAGAGAATTTTAGAGCTTTTATAAATCAGAAAAATCTACAAGGCTATGACCGATATTCTCCATTCTTTCGCTGGACTTTCACAATGAAGCGGGAGCAGTTAGAAGCTGTCTTGCAAGAAAATCTTGCTATACTTCAAAAAAATCAACCTTCATTTATCCTTACACGGGACAATGAAGGCTCATTTAGTCAGCAGCCAATCCCAGAAAACATAGGTCAACTACAAAATATAGTACCTATTAAAAGAGGCCAAGGCGGCAATATTATGGAATTAGAAATCACTACTACTAGCGGAGTCTACAGGATTATAAAAGAGCTCAACATTAGACAGCTTTTAAAGCCTGTTAACCTTATTCCAGATGAAAAACCTATTGAAATACATCGCCATGATAACAGTATAGTTACTGACTTCCCTATACTGCCTAGTTCTTTTTTCTACGTTGATATAAGCCGGGACAAAAATGGCAATCTCTCTAGCATTACATTTACCGGTGGCGGATATGGGCATGGGGTTGGAATGAGCCAATACGGTGTCTATGGTCTTTCTCTCTTGGGAAAATCTTATGTTGAAATCATTGAACATTTTTATCCAGGAAGCAAGCTTGAAAGCCTATACTAGGAATTCCCTAGCCTTATTAATCAAAGTTTCTCTGGTATTTTCTATTTCTTCGTTGATTACCATCTCCAGTAGCTTGTTGAGAATAACCCCTATTTCTTTTCCTGGGGGAATTCCTAACTCAATAAGGTCATTACCATCAATAGCTAGATCCCTTAAACTGGTACAAGGATTCTCCGCTAAAACAGCATCCAATTTTTCTTCAATAGCGTCTAACTTGTCCAACTTTTCCTTAAAATATAAAGGATTTTTTGCCAAAGCATCGGCCCTCTTTACCTTTAACAACCTTCTAAATTGCTTTTCTCCAACTTCCCTAAGCAGCCTTTTGATGCTTTTGGAGCTTAAAGCAATTTGTCTGTTGTGATACTTAATTAACTGTACAATATCATTTATATCTTTATTTGAGAATCTCATCCTCTTTAATATTTTTTTGGCCATATGAGCAGATACTTCAGCGTGACCATAAAAGTGACCTATGCTATTTTCATCTAATGTAAAGCTTTTAGGTTTGCCAATATCATGAAAAAACATGGTAGTCCTTAAAATAATATCTTTATCAATTAATTCCACTGCTTTTAAGGTATGCTTATATACATCATATATATGATAAGGGTTATGTTGCTTAAATCCTACCATATCCTTAACTTCAGGTATTAAAAAAATAATAATTTCTTTAAATTCCAGAAGAATATCATAAACTTTTTCTCCAAGCAAAGTCTTACAAAATTCAACGGTAATGCGCTCTTGGGATATATTTTTCAATAAGTGCATACATTTAAACATGGCCTTTTTTGTTTCCTTTTCAACTTGGAAGTCCAAAACCGATGCAAACCGAATTCCCCTAAGTATTCTTAGGGCATCTTCGCTGAAACGCTCAACTGGATTACCTACGCATCGTATTAAGCCCTTTTTTAAATCTTCTTGTCCCCCAAAGGGATCCACTACATGTCCATCTGTGGCAGCACAAGCATTAATTGTAAAATCCCTACGCTTTAAATCCTCAACAATATTTTTAGTAAAATATACTTTATCAGGCCTGCGCCCATCGGAATACTTATCATCTATCCTATAGGTAGTAATCTCAATTAATTCCTTATCTATAAGGATGGCTACAGTGCCATGCTTGAGACCGGTATCTATCTGGTGATAATCTCTAAACACCTTCTTTATTTCCTCTGGCGTAGCAGAGGTAGCAATATCCCAATCATCAGGTTCTTTCCCAAGTAGGGAATCTCGAACACAGCCACCCACAACATAGGCTTCATACCCGGATTGATGGAGTTTGTCTAAAGCTAATTTGATTTTATTAGGAATATCAATATTTATTGTGCTCATCTTTTGCACCTCATGGACAAATACATATTTTCTCTTTGTATTACAAAAGGTCTAACTAATGCATCTTAGTTTTTTAGTTTTCTTGTATAAAAAAATACCCCTATTATGAAAATAACACCTATTAATCCGACTATAGGATAAAGGGTATTTACTATTGAAGAAAATCCAAGAAAAGAAAGTAAGGATGCAGCACATATTATTAATGTAGCCGTAAATAAATGATTCATACCAAATCTATCATGAAAAAAGGAGGTCATAGAGAATAAATTTCCTACTAGGGTTGTAAAAATAGCCCCCCATACAACTAAAGAATAAAAAATTGACAAAAACCGAGATTTATCAGAAATAATATAAAGAGCCGGAATTTCATAATCAAAAATATAAGGTATGTGTGCTAGCAAACAATAATGACTAGTAATTAGCATAGCTGCCAGAATACTTCCGCCTAGTACTCCGCCAAGTATCAATAAATCTCTATCCTTAAATTTCTTCCCCAGACTTGCCAGTACTCCAGTGCTAAGAATTATATTAAAGGACGCATAGGATATTCCTTGCTTGATAAGATGAACAGTGCTAGCTTCTACAAAACTAATTTCACCTTCAAATGAACTTTTTGTAGACAAGGTGATGAAAATTATTATTATCTGAAATGACAAAATAGCAGGTACTAGTATTTTATTTATAGACAAAATTCCACTAATACCTAGTCCTATGGTAACTATGGCTGCCAATGCAGTTATGGTAACACCGACTAAATATGATGTGTTACCAAATTCTTGAAACATAGCTCCTGCCCCAGCCAGCATAGCTATATTTATAACCATCATGGCAAATAAGAGGTATATATTGATAATTGGAGAGAGAAGTCCAAACATGGTATCTATTAATTTACCAAAGGAGGAGGCCTTAAGCTCCATCCCCAAAAGGAGAATGCCAGTTCCAATAAAAGCAAAAAGAAAGGATGATATCAAAATCGCCCATAGAGCCTTATGCCCGTATATGGTGAAAAAACTCATAACTTCCTGTCCTGACGCAAATCCTGCCCCTACAACTGTACCTACATAAGCAAAAGCTATTCCAGATGCTGTACCTAGTCTTTTTCCTTTATTCATCAATATTCACTCTCCCTCAATAGCGGCTATAATAGTAATTCTTAGGTCTAATGACTATATATTTAACAGGGAGAGTAAATATGAATGAATCTTTACTTATCTTGACAATCCGAATCTTTTAGCAGCCTTATGGTACTAAAAGGATCAAAGGAAATATTAAACTGAAGAACATCTCCTACTCGACAACCTTTTGGCAAGTATTCAATAGGAATCATAATATTTTCATTACCGTGTTGAGGACAGACAATTCCCTTATTATTCTTAAAACCCTTTAATACAGCGCTCCACTTCATACCCTAACCCCCTCCTTAACTGGTTAACAAATCAAATACTATCTAATACCTTCTTTATCTTATTGAGGTTATTATAAAGAGCCGAATAAGTAATATCATAGTAATCCGCAATATCTTTCTTTTTAATATATATGTCCTGATCCATACAATAATATAACTCTAGTGCTGCAGCCCAAGCCTCATATTTTTTAATCTTAGGCAAATCGTTAGGATATAGAGCTTTAACAAATTTAGTCCATATCTTTTCTATAATTTCTTCATATCCTTGCTGGTATCTGCCCTCCATTTTATAAGTTGCAATATTAAGCACCATTTCCATTTCCAAGGGCATTTCAAAAGAATCATCGTCTATAAGATCTACTTTTACCTCTAAAATATCATCATCCACATAGGCTAAATAGGGCTCCTCGGCAGCCATCTGTTTTAGTAAACCCAAAGCTTCGGTTTTTAACTCTTCGCTCTCATTTACCATTAATAAAAATTCCCGGAGAAACTCCTCCGCTTTACTGTCATTGAAAGATGCTACTACATTTATTATAGCTTTCTTTATTAAATCATCATTCAGCCCTAATCCCCATCTTAACAAATTAATAAGATTATCATCATTTCTCCATCTTATAAGTAGCTCTCTTTCATCCAACTTAAGAATATTATTTAATTCCTTAATCCTACGCAGGATTTCATCATAGGGAACTTGGAAATGATAAAATATTTCCCTACTGCTGTCCTTATTAGCCGCATATTCCTGGGCTAAGCGAATATAGTAATCACTTATAGCATTGTCTGGATCAATTTTGCTTATCTTGGTCCAATGCTTAATAGCTTCTTTGTATTCTCTAAGATTAAAATGGGATACGGCTACATAGTGAAGAACTCGAATATCATATGGCTTATATTGCAACAATTGTTTTAGCACACGATTGGCCAGTCTATGCTCTTTCAACTCACATAATGTTACGGCTATTTTATGGAGTTCCTCTGGATCCTGTGTCTTGAAGTTAACAATTTTATCCAGGTATTTCTTGCTGCTCTCTGAGCCATCCCTTTCATTTATAAAAAGACATATATTACAGTTTGCATGGATGTTTTGAGGATCCATAGCCAAAACTTCCAAGCTTGTTTCAATAGCCTTATTAATCTTTCCATCGCAAAAGTAGGCTAGGGATAAATTATTCTTGACAAAAGTAAGGGTAGGGTTTAGCTTAACTACTTTTTCAAGTTTACTAATTGCTTTCCTATACTCACCACGATCTAAAAGATACTTACCTTCAGCCGCCAAGTCGTATATACTTTCCGCATCTGAATCAAAAATATTATAACTATCTTCGTAATATTCATATTCTTCTAGCACATCTAATAAATCCCTTGCCTCCTCAGAGTATACGCCATTAGGATCTATATCTAAATACTTTTCAAAGCATTCAATTGCTCTATCATAATCTTGCATGCCCAAAAAATTACATCCTAAACCAAAATAACAATCAACTCTATCTTTCTCTTTTTGAAGGATGCTAAATAAAATCCTGCTGGATTGGTCAAAACAGCCCATTTCTGTAAAAACTTCAGCCAATTCCAATAAATACTCTATATTATGAGGCTCCTTCTCAATTGCTTTTCTATAAAGATTGACAGCACCAAGATAATTATTGTTATTTATGTGTTTTTTTGCTTTTCTATAATAAAATTGACCAGACTGGTCAAAAGGAATAACTTTTCTTTGTTTTCTAGCAAAAAGTTCTTTAGCCATTTTCATCTCCTGACAATTAAATATAATGAATATATTATAGCATAAATTTTAGCAAGGCTCTACAATCAAAGATAATTAAGCATTCTTGATTAGTCTCTTTATATCTTCCTCGTCAAAATTATATACAGTATTACAATAATGGCATACTAATTCTGCCTTTCCATCTTCCTCTAATATAGCCTCTAATTCTTCTCTTCCTAAAGTTAACAGTACTGATTCTAATCTTTCTCTATTGCAATCGCAGGAAAATTCAGGATATATAGTATCATTAATCTTTAAATCCATAGAGCCCAAGATTTTGTCCAAAATCTCTTCGGGTGTCATACCCTGATCCACCATTGCAGATATGGCAGGAGCTTGGTATATTCTTCTTTCTATTTCATCTATCAGTTCGTCCGATGCACCAGGCAAAGGCTGAATAATAAAACCTCCCGCAGCCTTAACACTACCATCTGGATTTACCAATACTCCTACTGCAACAGCAGAGGGCTGTTGTTCAGAGTATGCCATGTAATATGCTATATCTTCCCCTATTTCCCCTGTCACTAAATCAACCTGTCCGGCATAGGGCTCCTTCAAGCCCAAATCCTTAATCACAGTTAACTTACCTTGATTGCCTACAGCACCAGCCACATCCAATTTACCTAAAGAATTCAAGGGCAATTCCACATGGGGATTGTCAACATAAGCTTTAATCTGACCACTACTCTTGGCAACCACCACTATATTGCCTATGGGGCCATTGCCTTTTATTATTATGGATAAGGTGTCCTTCTTACCTTTCAAATCAATAGCCATCATAGCAGCTGCTGTCATAGTTCTTCCAAGAGCAGCTGATGCCACTGGATATAGTCCATGAGTTTTACGTGCAGTATCCACTAAATTTGTAGTTGTAGCAGCAAAAGCTCTTATACTTCCATTTGCTGCAGTTGCTCTTATTATATAGTCCTTCATTTTAATTACTCCTTACATCCCAAATTGTCATTTATAATTACATATACTTTCACAGCCTAACAGTTTTGTTTATCAACATCTTTTATATTATTATTTTTGTGCCACAAACATTAAACGTTGGCTATGCTTTTTTGGTCCATCAAAGGTTAAATGATGGTAGCAGTTTATATTTATAAACTTATTTTCCTTCAGTTTATCAATAAGATCTTGAGCATGATGACCCTTTTGTATATGGACCTCGTCAAATCTTCTATATAAGGAATTTTCCTCAACGAAAAAGGTTAAATCCATAGTACAGATGCTCTCTTCCTTGTCAAAATTATTTTCCCATATAAGAAATATACCTTGGTCATCATCTATCATTATATTATCACCTAATATGGTAGAAAGCTTATAATAAGTGCTTATATCAAACAATAGCACTCCGCCAGGTCTTAGAATATTGTAAATAAGGTAGAATACCCTGTCAATATCCTCGTCGTCTATAATATAATTTATTCCATCACACATAATAAGAACTGCATCTACTTGCTTATGAAGCTCAAGGTCCCTCATATCTTGGCAGACAAAAGGTATCTTCAAGCCTTTTTTCCTAGCCTTTTCTTGGGCAACCTGTAACATATCATGAGATCTATCAATTCCTATCATATTATAGCCACGGTCTGCCATTATTATTGTTATATTACCGGTACCGCATGCTAAATCCACTATATCTCTAGGCTTTATTTTATATAGAGAAAATATGCTTTCTATATAATCAGTCCACTTTAAATAATCCACGTCTCTCATCATTTTATCATATATATAGGCAAAATCTTGGTACATTTTCTTTGGCTCCTTTTTATAATCTTCTCATCAAAAAAGAGGCCCTTTTAAGGCGCCTCATTTGTTTTAGCTTCCTCATGCTCTTGGCTCTTCTTATTAAGATATTTATTAAATACCCAATTTGCAAAGGAGATAGTTATTAACATAGGAAAGGTTAACCCTATGAGGAAAAAGGGTATGATAAAGGGAAGACTAAAATGAAACACTACACCGAATAGTAAAAAGGCTAATAAAAATACTACAAAAGCCCTTGGTAATTCCGCTATTGTGAAAATCAGAGCATTTTTAAGTATCTGTCTTATCTTTAGCTCGTATGTTACCAGCATGGGGAATATAAACATATTCATCATGGCATATATGATGCCCATGACCAGAATCAAGTAACGCAGAACTAGATAAATGAGACTGCGCTGTGCATAAACAGTATAGAAAATAAGATTTACATAGAATATTATTAATGCCAATCCATTAATCAACATAATCAATATGCTTTCTTTCCAATTCTGCTTCCATGCATCCTTAAAGTCACTCCATACCCATGCATGCTCATCCCTGGCCCAATTCCTTATAACATAGCTGGTACCAGCAGTTGCTGGTCCTGCAATAATCATACAAGGCAATAATTGTATTAACATAGTTAGTACAAAGCCACGCAGGTTCTCTGCAGCTTGAAATACCTCCGGAGATTGGGCCATAGCCATAAGATTGATGTAGATGACTATGAAGGCTGGAATCCAGAATATAGAGTAAAGTAAATTAAGTTGAATCAACTTCCAAAACCTAACTTGTAGTACAATAAAAAATAACTTAATGGGCCCCTCTTGCACATCTTCTTTTTTTAGATCTGGTTTATTGGGATTGCCATAGTACATTCTATTGAAAAATCCACCAAACATTTCAACAGTCCTTTCTCAGACAAAACTTTTGTCTTTCCTTTGTATACACCATATTTTAACAAAAACCAAATAAAAAATCAAAATAGTAATATTAATTCTATACTTGTTTAAATAAGTCCCAAAACTTCCAGCTCTGACCTTAATGTATCTTTTACCTTTTCATCAGCTTCTACCAAAGGTAGACGCAATCCTCCAACATTTATTCCCATAATATTTAAAGCTGCCTTAACAGGTATAGGATTTGTAGTCATAAACAAGGCTTTAAATAAGGGACTTAACATTTGATGAATCTTGGACGCCTTATCTATATCTCCATTTACAAAAGCATCTATCATCTCTCTCATCTTACGCCCTGCCACATGGGCAGCAACACTTACAACTCCGTATCCACCAGCACTCAATACTGGGAGAGTAAAGGCATCGTCTCCTGAATAAACTAGAAAATCTTTCTCACATTCTGCAATTATCTTAGTAATTTGATCCATATTCCCACTTGCTTCTTTTATTGCTACTATATTGGGTATCTTTGATAAGGCTATGGTAGTCTCTGCTTCCATATTGCCACCAGTTCTTGATGGAACGTTATAGGGCATCATAGGTAAATCTATAGCTTCAGCAACGGCCTTAAAATGCTCATATAGTCCTTTTTGATTAGGTTTATTATAGTAAGGCACTACAACCATTACTCCGTCAACTTTACTCTCCATTGCCAATTTCCCGGTCTCTATAGTAGCCCTAGTACAATTAGTACCGATTCCAGCTATAATAGGTGCATTTACTTTATTTTTAAGTATCCTAAATAACTCGAACTTCTCTTCCGATGTCAACGTAGGAGATTCACCTGTAGTTCCTACTACAACAATAGCTGTACTACCATCATCAATGATTTTCTTTGCCAGTTCCACGGCCTTATCATAATCAACATTCAAATTTTCATCAAAAGGTGTAACCATGGCAGTAAGCAATCGTCCCCACTCTTTCATATCAATAGCCTCCTTAAAATTAGTGTCTCCAAGATTATTACTATTTTACTATATGTTTATTCCCATGTAAATGGTATAGATTTAACTATACTATTTAACTAAATCTAGTCTCTATTTTTGCAACATTCTCAGGCGTCATTTGTATACTAGTAACAAGTAATACTATTAAATATTAATATACTTTTTTATGTATAAAATATCAATGATAAATTTTCAATTAATTGCAAGAATCGGAGAATTATTTTGCAAAAAATCATTTGACAACCTTATATATCAATGGTATCATAAATTGAAAACAAACTAAATAATAATTAGTATCTTAATGCGGTTAGAGGTGCATCTTTTATGAGTAAGTTTCCGGAGAATGCGGAATTCTGTGAAGGGACCCAAAGGAAAAGATGCCGAAAGGTATAAATGTCCGCAATTTATACCTTGGTCCTAGGGTGAACAACTCTAGGATTGTCATCAAATGTTTATTTGATGGAGAGCTAACTGCTTTCGTATACCTTGTTCATTTTACAGGTGTGACGAAAGCGGCTGGTGAAACATCAGCCGTTATTTTATTTTGATAAGTAAATAAATCATATAAATCTTAGGGAGGAAAGCCATGAGAAAATATAATCTTGCAATAGTTGGAGTCACCGGAATGGTGGGCCGGAAATTTCTGGAAGTGTTGGAGGAAAAACAACTACCTATCGAAAACTACTATATGTTCGCTTCTGCACGATCTGCTGGTAAAGTCATCAATTTCATGGGTAAAGATCATGTGGTAGAAGAACTTAGCCCTACATGCTTTGATGGTAAGGATATTGATATTGCCCTTTTCTCCGCCGGGGCTAGCGTAAGCAAAACCTACGCGCCTATTGCTGCTGAGAAAGGAATAGTAGTTATTGATAACAGCAGTGCATGGAGAATGGAACCTGATGTACCTTTAGTAGTTCCTGAGGTAAATCCTGAAGAAATTTTAAACCATAAAGGTATAATAGCCAATCCTAATTGTTCTACCATTCAAGCTGTAGTAGCTTTAAAACCCTTATATGATAGATATGGTATAAAAAGAATTGTATATTCTACCTATCAAGCTGTTTCAGGGGCAGGAGTAGCAGGATATAATGACCTTGAGAATGGAATAAAGGGAGAAGCTCCACAAAAATTCCCTCATCCTATCTTTAGTAATTGTATTCCCCATATTGATTCCTTTTTAGATAATGGATATACTAAAGAAGAGATGAAGATGATCGAAGAAACTAAGAAAATCTTAAAGGATAATAGTTTGAGAATTACTGCAACAACTGTTAGGGTGCCTGTATTTAATGGGCATAGTGAATCTATTAATGTAGAATTGAAAAAGGAATTTGATTTAGACGAATTGAAAGACCTATTAGCAAATGCTCCCGGTGTTGAAGTAATTGACAATCCTGCCAACAATCAATATCCAATGCCCATAAATTGCGACGGCAAAGACCAAGTTTTTGTAGGTAGAATTCGAAGGGATGAAAGCGTAGACAACGGAGTTAACTTATGGGTTGTTGCGGATAACATTAGAAAAGGAGCTGCCACCAACACTGTCCAAATTGCCGAAAAATTAATCTGGTACTGGCAAAATCAAGCTCTCTAATTTTCTCAAATTCACTTAAAGACAGGAGTGTTTCTTGCATATGATAAAAATAATTATCCACGGATGCAATGGTAAGATGGGGCAAGTAGTAGCGTCCATGGCTATTAAACAGCCTGACATCCAAGTAGTGGCCGGCGTGGATAGGGTTACTGATGCCTGTGACAATCCATTCCCAGTATATCCATCATTGGACCAATGTCCTGAGGAGTGTGATGTCATTATCGACTTTTCTCTACCTCAGGCCCTGCCCTCCTTATTGGATGCAGCTGTCAAGCGAAATTGCGCCCTAGTTATCGCAACTACAGGTTTTAATCAAAAAGAGCAGGAAACAATTGAAGCATACAGCAAAAGGATACCAATTTTACAAGCTGCCAATATGTCTGTAGGTATTAATTTGATGTACCAACTTATTCAAAAAGCAGCACAAGTGCTTGGAGATTCCTTTGATATCGAAATTATTGAAAAGCATCATAACCAAAAAATTGATGCTCCCAGTGGAACTGCCTACGCTTTGGCGGATGCCATAAATGAAGTATTCCTTAATTCAAAAAACTATATATATGGAAGGCATTCCAAGAATGATAGGAGATCACCTTCTGATATGGGCATCCACGCTATACGAGGGGGTACCATAGTAGGGCAGCATACAGTATTATTTGCCGGAAATGATGAAACTATTGAAATAGAGCATACTGCATATTCTAAGCAAATATTTGCCGTAGGAGCCCTTAGGGCTGCACGATATATGGCAAATAGAGCTCCTGGGTTATATAACATGAAAAATGTACTAGATGATAGAAGTCCCGTTACCAATATTACAACCCAGGACAATATTATTCTAGTATCTATTCGCAATGCACCTGCTAAGCTCAATACCATTGCTAATATATATAGAGAATTTGCTGGAGAAAACAATTACTTGGAGTTAATTAGTCAAACTTCTCCTGCAGATAGAATGAGTGATATTGCCTTTGCCCTATCAGCGGATAATCTCCAAAAAGCAGAAAACTTTTGTAAAGATCTAGCATCAAAGGACAATGGCATCTCCATAAAATTGGACACCAATATTATAAAGATGTCCATTGAAGGATTAGGCTTAGAGCAACAACCAAGAATAGCTGCCACAGTCTTTGAATTGTTCACCAAGCATAATATACCCATTAAAGCTTCGGTTACATCTAACAAAAAAATCGGTTGTTTTATCAATAAAATCCATGAAAAACAAGCTATGGATATGTTAATCGATGAATTCGGTTTACAATAACCTTATAGGGAATTAAATAAAAGGAGAATTAAAAACCACCCGATACCAAAATACAGTATCGGGTGGTTTTTATTAAAAGGTATAATAAATCCTAAATTAAAGTGCTATCTTAAAGATAAACAATACTGCAAGAACATACATTAGAGGTTGAACCTTCTTAGCATTACCGGAGAGAACTTTCAGAATAACCCAGGATAGTATACCAAATACTATTCCTTCAGCAATGCTGCTTGTAAAAGGCATCATTATAATTGCCAAGAAAGCAGGTAAACCTTCTGTGAAATCATTAAAGTCAATCTTGGTAATGGCAGTTACCATAAACAATCCTACTACAACCAAAGCAGGTGCAGTGGCAAAGGAAGGGATTGCCGTAAAGATAGGAGCAAAAATCAGAGCCACAACAAACAATACACCAGTAGTAAGTGCAGTAAGTCCAGTTCTTCCACCTTCTGCTACTCCTGATGCACTTTCTACGTAGCTGGTAACTGTAGAAGTACCTAAGGAAGCACCTGCAACAGTACCTATAGCGTCTGCCAATAGCGCTTCTTTTGCTCTAGGTAGTTTTCCGTCCTCATCAAGGAGATTTCCTTTACTTGCCACACCAATAAGAGTTCCTACAGTATCAAATATATCAACAAACAGGAATGAAAACATAATAACGAAGAATTCAAATCCTAACTTAAATGCTCCAGCAAAATCAAATTTAAAAAATGTAGGAGCTACTGAAGGTGGTAGAGAAATAAGCTGTAAGGATGGAATAAGGTCAAATCTTCCTGCATCTGGATCAACAGTATATAGTCCAGTCAACTGACATATAATACCTAAAATATAGGTACCTAAAATACCCCAAAGAAGCGCACCTTTTACTCCCTTATGAGTCATATAAACAATAGCTATTAATCCAATAAGGGATAAAATTACAGTAATATCGGTTAAGTCTCCAAGCCCTATCATAGTTCCTTCATTTGGTACAACTATACCAGCGTTTTGCAATCCAATAAGGGCAATAAATAGTCCTATTCCCACAGTAATAGCATATTTTAAGTTTTCAGGCATACCATTAACTATTGCTTCTCTAAATCTAAAAAATGACAAAAGAATAAATATTATACCTTCAATAAGTATAGCAACTAATGCAATTTCCCATGAATATTGAGATGCAACAATTGCAAAAAAAGCATTAAGTCCCATCCCTGATGCCAGGGCAACAGGATAGTTAGCCAAAAATGCCATGGCAATAGTAGCTATAGCCGCAGATAGAGCCGTTGCAGTGAAAACAGCACCTCTATCCATGCCAGCAGAAGATAAAATGTTTGGATTTACAACTAGGATATAAGCCATAGTCATAAATGTTGTAATACCGGCCATGATCTCAGTTCTTACATTGGTGTTGTGTTCTTTTAACTTAAATGTGCGTTCAAAGAAACCATTCATTTGTGTTTCCTCCTTTTTTATTGTCAGGTCTAAAAAATTAATAATTTAAAAAGAGGCAAAATAGGCAAATAGATTCATGACCTGAGTGAATCTATTTGCCTATATTGGAAAGCTTTAAAGCTTCTCAATATAACACAATTCACACATAGCCTATGGCAGTTACGGCTGCCTGGTAGAAACTCCCGAACCAATTATCAGGATTATATGAGTGCTATTTGTTACATTGATAATATATCAAAGGACTACCAAAAAGTCAATAAAAATTTGAACATTTTGCTAAGTTTTTATTGTAATGTTCGGATTTTTTCTTTATTAATATGCTCTATTTCCCAATATCTGTCCTAAAGTTCATTCCTTTAAAGCTTATATTATCAATATTAGCGTATATTTTATCTCTTGCTTCTTCTAAAGAATTTGCCAATGCAGTTACAGATAGCACCCTTCCTCCAGCTGTTAGCAGCTTATCCTTTTTATACTCGGTTCCATTATGAAATAAGATTATATCCTTTTCTAGCTTGTCTTTTATACTAATTTCAAAACCCTTTTCAAATTCCCCGGGATAGCCTTCAGATGTTAACACTACAGTCATACAGCTTTGCTGGCTCCATTTAATATCTGAAGGCTTTAGTGATGAACCTATGGTCTTTTCAAAAAGCTCAACTATATCAGATTCCAGTCTAGGGATAAGGACTTCTGTTTCCGGATCTCCGAACCTTACATTGAACTCTAAAACTTTAGGGTTACCTTGAACTATCATAAGGCCAACATATAGGATGCCTTTGTAATTTAAGTTTTCCTTATTTAACCCATCCTCTATTCTATCAAGCACTTCTTCCTTTATTCTCTTTTCCAAATCTTTGGTAAGCAATGGACTTGGAGAAAAAGCTCCTACTCCCCCCGTGTTTGGTCCTAGATCTCCATCATATATTTTCTTATAATCCTTAGCACTTTCCATAGGAATTATTCTATTATCCGTTACAAAGCATAGTAGAGACATTTCAATTCCATCTAAATACTCTTCAATTACCACCCTATTTCCTTGCTCACCAAACTTCTTATCTACTAATATTTCCTCAAGTATCTTTAATGCCTCTTCTTTTGTGTCTACTATTTCTACACCCTTCCCTGCACATAGGCCATCAGCCTTGATTACCAGCGGATAGGAAAAACTATTTAAATCTTGGCAGGCATCCTTATAACTTTCATAGCTCTGATATTTTGCCGTTGGGATATCATATTTTTTCATAAATTCCTTGGCGTAGCTTTTACTGCCTTCCAATCTGGCGCTTTTTTTGTCTGGTCCAAATATTCTCAGTCCTTTCTCTTGGAACCTGTCGACAATTCCCAGAACTAGTGGTTCCTCAGGACCTACTACAGTTAAATCAATGTTGTTTTTTAGGGCGAATTCTACCAAAGCATCTATATCGTTTGCTTTTATATCTACATTTTCTGCAACTAGCCTGGTACCTCCATTGCCAGGAGCACAATACACTTTTTCTACTTCTTTTGACTGGGAAATCTTCCAGCACAAGGTATGTTCTCTTCCTCCGCTGCCTACGACTAGTACTTTCACTCTTAATACCCCCTAGTGTTTAAAGTGCCTAATGCCAGTAAACACCATGGCAATATTGTGCTTATTTGCCTCTTCAATTACTTCTCCATCCCTTATGGAGCCTCCAGGTTGTATTATGGCTGTTACACCCCATTGGCCTAGCAGCTCAATAGAATCTTTAAACGGGAAAAATCCGTCAGAGGCCAAGACGCTTCCCTTTACCTTATCCTTTGCTCTTTCTACTGCATTTTGTACTGCCCAGAAGCGGTTTACCTCGCCTCCACCTATGCCAATGGTACCTTTATCCTTAGCAATAACAACCCCATTGGATTTTAGGTGTTTAACAGCCTTCCAGGCAAAGATCAGATCTTCCATTTCCTCTTCTGTAGGCTTTCTTTCTGTCACCACTTTCATATCATCTAAAAAGTTAATTACGTCCTTGTCCTGAACTAAAATACCACCAGATATGTTTTTAACTTCCAGACCCTTGTCCTCCTTCTTTATAGCCCCCAGTTCTATAAGCCTTAAGTTTTTCTTTTTAGTTAAAATTTCCAAGGCTTCATCTGTGAAGGAAGGCGATATGATTACCTCTAAAAAGATTTTAGCCATTTCCTTGGCAACTTCCCCATCAACTTCCCTGTTCGTTGCAATTATTCCACCATATATAGATTCTTTATCGCATTCATAGGCTTTTAAATAGGCTTCTAATAGATTTTCTCCGCTTCCTATACCGCAGGGATTTGCATGTTTTACGGCAACTACAGTGGGCTGGTCAAACTCTCTTACCATATCAATAGCAGCATTACCGTCGTTTATATTATTGAAGGACAATTCCTTTCCATGAAGTTTTTTCCCAAGGGCAATACTACCTTCAGTTGGATCTGGGCTAACATAGAATGCAGCTTTTTGATGGGGATTTTCACCATATCTTAAATTGTCCTTTAGCTTATATCCCAGAGTCAAATAAGCGGGGAATTCTACTTCTTCTAGCTCATTAAAATATTTAGATATGAGGGCATCATAATAAGCAGTATAGTTAAAAACTTTTCTTGCTAGATAAAGGCGGGTCTCTAGGCTAGTATCATTACTTTCTTTAAGCTCCGACAATACTTTGGGATAATCTTCAGGATCTATTATTACTGTTACGTACTTATAGTTTTTGGCTGCAGCTCTTATCATGGAAGGGCCACCTATATCTATATTTTCTATAATTTCATCATGGCCTTTTCCTTTTAACATTGTTTCTTCAAAGGGATATAGATTATTAACCACCATATCTATGGAAGATATATTCATATCCTCCAATGTTTTTACATGCTTCTCATCGTCCCTTTTATAAAGAATTCCTCCGTGGATATAGGGGTTTAAAGTTTTTACCCTTCCATTTAAAATTTCAGGAAAGTCGGTAACCTCTTCAATTTCTACAACATCAATACCGGCATTTTTAAGCTCTGCAAAAGTACCCCCTGTAGAAATTATTTGCCAGCCTAACTCCACCAATTCCTTTGCAAAATCCACTATTCCTCTCTTATCAAAAACACTAATCAATGCTCTTTTCAATGTCCTCACTCCTTATTCTTTATTCTTACTAATCTTCCTTTTATAGATAATTTGTTTTCGCAAAATAATTTTATAGCTTGTACTAATAACTTGTGTTCTACTTCAAGAACCTTCTTTTTTAAGGTGTCTATGGTATCATTTTCATCAACCCTAACTACCTCTTGGAGTATTATGGGGCCTGTATCAGTACCTTCATCAACAAAATGGACAGTAGCTCCAGTATATTTAACTCCATATTCAAGTACTGCCCTGTGAACCCTATCTCCGTAATAACCTTTGCCACAAAAACTTGGTATTAGGGATGGATGGATGTTTATAATTTTATTTTTGTATTCTTCTATAAATTCCTTTGATAATATCCTTAAATAACCTGCTAATACTACTAAATTCACATCTCTCTTCTTTAGCTCGCATAATATTCTTTGATCATAAGCAGCATCATAATCTTTTGGATCTAAAAACATAGATTCAATATTGGCCTTTTGGGCCCTTATAAGGCCATGGGCATCTTTCCTATTTGATATAACTATCTTTATTCTTCCATTTATAATTCCTTTATCTATCCCATCTATAATAGCTTGTAGATTAGTCCCATTGCCGGATATAAGCACCCCTATGTTTACCATGATAGTACTACTCCTTCATTACCCCTTCTTACATCTCCCAGCACATAATATTTTTCATTCTTATCCTTTAGATGCTGCTCTAAATGTGTCAGCTCTTGCTTATCAACAACCAACACCATTCCAACTCCCATGTTGAAGGTCCCATACATTTCATGAGTTTCAACCTGCCCCCATTTCTGCAATAAATTAAATATTTCAGGTGTTTGGATTACAGATACATCTATATAGGCAGCTAAACCCTCCGGAAGCATTCTAGGAATGTTTTCTATAAAGCCTCCTCCTGTTATATGACTAATACCTTTTATATTGACCTTAGCTACTAAGTCTGTTATAACATCTGCATATATTCTGGTAGGCTTAAGGAGTTCTTCTCCTAGAGTAGTTTTTAGCTCTGGTACATAGGTGTCCACATCCATTTTTTCCTTTTCAAATACAATTTTCCTTACCAGAGAATATCCATTGCTATGAATTCCACTTGAAGGTAGCCCTATAACAACATCCCCTTCCTTTATATCAGCGCCGGTTATCAAATTCTTTTTGTCAACAACACCTACGCAAAAACCTGCTATATCGTATTCTCCATCAGCATAAAAACCAGGCATTTCCGCAGTTTCACCGCCTATTAAGGCGCATCCTGCCTTTATACAGCCATTGGAGACACCTTCAACAATCTCCGCCATCTTTTCTGGTTCCAGCTTGCCCGTGGCAATATAATCCAAGAAAAACATGGGTTTTGCTCCTTGGCACAAAATATCATTTACACACATTGCAACACAATCTTCCCCAACGGTATCATGCTTGTCCATCATAAAGGCGATTTTTAGTTTGGTTCCCACTCCATCGGTTCCTGATACCAGAATGGGCTCTTCATAAGCCTTAATATCCAGCTGAAAAAGTCCTGCAAAGCCTCCAATATCCGACAAAACTCCTGGAGTATGGGTTTTGCTAATAAACTTTTTAATTAGCTGAACCTGTTTATAGCCAGCTTCTTTGTCAACCCCCGCGTCCTTGTATGTTAGTGACATTTTAACACCTCTCTGTCCTTAATTTCGCATATTTGATGATATAGCAGTTATCACTATGGAATATAATATTCTATTGAAATAACTATATATAGGATTTACTAACACAAACACTTGACTAAAATTACACTACACTGGGTATCCTCCAGTAAAACAGCCTGTGCAAAAGCCGTCATCTCCTCCAATGGCCTTGATAAGCCCCTCCAAGGAAATATAGTATAAAGAATCAGCTCCTAACTGCTTTCTAATATCTTCAACAGTCATACTTTTGGCCATTAAAAATTCTTCATTGGGAGTATCCATGCCCAGATAACAGGAATGGGTTACTGGAGGCGAACTTATTCTGACATGGACTTCTTTAGCTCCGGCTTTTTTTAATAATTCTATAATTCTCTTTATTGTAGTTCCTCTTACTATGGAATCATCCACCAACACAACCCTTTTTCCATTTACGTTATCCTTTAAAACATTTAACTTTATTTTTACCCCTTGCTCTCTTAGCTCCTGAGTTGGCTGAATAAAGGTTCTGCCTACATATCTATTTTTTATCAAACCATCCCTGTAGGGGATTTTGGATTCTTCCGCATAGCCTACGGCTGATACTATTCCTGAGTCTGGTGCTCCAATTACTATATCTGCATCTACAGGGCTTTCTCTGGCCAACTGCCTTCCTATTTCAATTCGTGCTGTATATATACTTCTATTGTCCACCTGACTATCTGGCCTTGCAAAGTATATATACTCAAATAGGCAGTGGCTGACCTTGCCTTTCTTTTGACAAACAGTCCTTACTCCATTTTCATCTATGACTATCATTTCTCCAGCATCAATATTTCGAATAATGTCTGCTCCAATGGTATCGAAAGCACAGGTTTCAGAGGCTATTATATAGCCATCCTTAATCTTACCTAAGACCATAGGTCTTATGGCATGAGGATCCCTTGCGGCAATTAGGCTGCTGGCATTCATCATAACTATGCTATAGGAGCCCTTTATATCATCCAAAGCCTTCATAATGGCCTCTTCTAACCTGTCCTTATGATATCTTGCTATTAAGTTGGCAATAACCTCTGCATCTAAAGTGCTTTGGAATATTACGCCCTTATCCTCTAATTCATCCCTTAGTGCCTTTGCATTTACAATACTTCCATCAAGGCAAAGAGCAAGTGCTCCTTTTCTATAGCCCACAACTAAGGGTTCTACATTGGTTTTATCCTTACTGTCATGGCTTGTAGCATACCTAACATGACCTATAGCAATATTTCCTATAAGTCTTTCTATTACATCCTTTGAAAATACTTCATTGACTAATCCCTGCCCCTTATGGTAATCAACAAAGCCGTTGTTGTTGACTGCTATACCTGTACTGGCTTGGCCTCTATGCTGCAGCGCATATAGACCATAATAGGCAATTTGGGATGCATCCACTCTATTTGGGCTGTATATTCCAATTATTCCGCTCAATATGTTCCCTCCTATTGTTCTTGGATGGTTTTGTCCATCTCAGCTACCTCTTCAGCCAATCCCTTTTTATATTCCTTTAGTTTTTCCTTTAGCTCAGGATACTTAAGTGACAACATTTGTACTGCTAGCAGGGCTCCATTCTCCCCTCCATCTATGGCAACAGTCGCTACCGGAACCCCTTTGGGCATTTGAACTACAGATAAAAGGGAGTCTAGTCCATCCATTGTTGAAGATTTTGCCGGAATACCTATAACTGGAAGGTGGGTAACGCCAGCCATTACCCCGGCTAAATGAGCTGCCTTGCCTGCAATAGCTATAATGACTTCAATCCCTCTTTCTTCTGCCTTTTTTGCAAATTCAAAGGCGGTATAGGGAGTTCTATGGGCTGATATAACCCTTAGTTCATAATCCACCCCAAATTTGTCTAATATCCCTGTTACCTTATCTCCTAAATGCTTATCGGATATACTTCCCATAACAACAGCTACCTTCAATTTAGACCCTCCTATTTAAAATATTTAACTCCAGATTCAAATATATTGTGTATTCCCTTTATAGGAACATTTTTGTAAATATCTTTACCCATTCTATCTATGGCGCTTACAGTTCCTAATATCCTTCCATCAGGACTGGTAAGAGAATCTATAGCTAAATCAGAACCTGTAGGATTAATATCCACAAACTGAGTGGCTATTTGCCCCTTGGCTCCCAGGTCTGCTTTTCCTAAAACTACCCTACCTTCTCTAGTTGCAACTGGTACTGAATAAATATCACCTACATTCATTCCACTCATCCAGGGAGAAAGGTTGGATACTACTTTGACATCTACTATGGTTGATATAAAGTTGCCCCATAAATTGCTTGTAATAGATGTTGAATTTTGGTCTGGCTTTGCAATGTATCCTTTTTCTATAAGCCCCAGCTTAATTAAAGCATTTAGTCCACTACCGATTCCTAAAACCAGACCGTCCTTTGTAGTTATATGCTCATTTAGAACTTCTTTGAGCCTTGGATGGTTAAATAATATATTTATTAGCTTTCCTCCACCTTCAGGCTCGTTGCCCAAGATAAATCCATTAGCAAAAACTAGTATCTGGCACTGGCTAATCCTTTTTGCTAATTCATCTATGGACTCTTGGATTTTATCCTTAGTTAGTCCCTTAAATACAAAGGTCTCAACCTCTGCACCAGCCTCTTTAAACCTAAGCTCAGCATCGTATTCCCCATGAGTTCCTGAAAATATAGGTATTAATACTTTTGGTTTTGTTATGCTTGTTGCTTTTGTCCTCTTTATCTGGTTTCCTTCCCGATATAGAATTTCATCAGCTTCCACTTTTTCTTTATAAATAGGAAATACATCCTTGAGCGGGCTTTGCCATTGTTCCATAATTTCCTTGAGGCTTATGGAAACCTCACCTAATCTTATCTCTTCTCTTTCTACAGTTCTACCTACAATAGAGTAGTCTATGCCATCAAGCAGAGATGCTAAATCTTCTCCCTCTTTTATTTCCAACACAATTGATCCGTATAAAGGTTTATAAATCACGCTTAATATATCAGCATCAAATTCAAAGCCTATTCCGTTGCCACAGGCCATTTCAGAAATACTTCTTGCAATACCTCCAAATTTTACAGCAGAACTTGATAATACTATGCCTTTATCTACTAATTCTTTTATCCTGGTATAATTTTTCTTTAGCTGTTCAAAGTCCACCAATCCATTTTCATCAATATTTAGATTTATGACTACAACCTGGGAATTAGGCTCTTTAAACTCTTTGGAAACTACATTTTTCACATCCTCTGTAACCACAGCAAAGCTTATAAGAGAAGGGGGTACGTTTATATCTTCAAAGGTACCGCTCATGCTGTCCTTTCCCCCAATACTAGGTATGTCCAAATTCTTTTGAACCATGAAGGCACCTAATAGGGCAGAAAAAGGTTTGCCCCACTTAGTTGGATCCTCACCTAACCTTTCAAAATATTCCTGGAAGGTTAGCCTTGCCTTTGTAAAATCTCCTCCTAAAGCTACTATCTTTGCTAGGGATTCTATAACTGCATAGTATCCTCCATGAAAAGGACTCCATTGGCATAGGCTTGGATCATAACCACAAGTCATTATGGAACAGGTGCTTGTCTTGCCATCTAAAACTGGCAACTTTGCAACCATTCCCTCCTGGGGAGTTATCTTATTTTTCCCTCCTAGAGGCATTAAAACAGTTCCTGAGCCATAGCTGCTGTCAAAGCTCTCTATTAACCCTTTTTGGCTAGCAGTGTTAAGATTGCTTATATTTCTAAGGAAATTATCTTTTAAGTCTCCATCCTTGATATACTCCGGATTCCTCTTTAGATATATATCCTCATCTGGTAGTTGAACTCTTACTTTGGCTTTATTTCTAATTCCGCCGCTATTTAGGAAATCGCTTTCTAAATCTAATACTGTCTTTCCTCGCCATGTCATTGTAACCCTGTTATTATCCGTTACTTCTGCAACTATTGATCCTTCAAGGTCTTCTCTCTCTACAAGCTCCATAAATTTATCTAAGTTCTTCCTATCTATTAACACTGCCATTCTTTCTTGGGACTCGGAGATAGCTATTTCCCAATCCTTAAGACCTGGATACTTTAGAGGAACTTTATCCAAATTAATATCTAATCCATCTGCCAGCTCTCCTACAGCAACAGCGACTCCACCAGCTCCAAAATCGTTGCATTTCTTTATAAGCCGTGTTGTCTCCTTATTTCTAAAAAGCCTTACAATCTTTCGTTCCACTATAGGATTTCCTTTTTGTACATCTGTACCCCTTTTTTCTAGAGCCTCTTCAGTATGTTCCTGGGATGAGCCTACAGCAGCACCAATTCCATCCCTTCCAGTTCTACCACCTATTAATACCACTACATCCCCCGCTTCTGGAGTACCCCTTAATACCCAATCCTTGGGTACGGCAGCCACTAGTGCCCCTAGTTCCATCCTCTTTGCAGCAAAGCCTTCATGGTAATACTCATTAACATATCCTGTAGCACTGCCTATCTGATAGCCGTAGGATGAGTAGCCTTCCATAGCCGTTCTGGTTATCTGCCTTTGTGGTAGCTTTCCAGGTATTGTATCCTCATATTTGTGCCTTGGATCTGCAGCCCCGGTTATTCTCATAGCCTGATATACATATGCCCTTCCAGACAAAGGATCCCTAATGGCACCACCAAGGCAGGTTGCTGCACCACCAAAGGGTTCTATTTCTGTAGGATGGTTATGGGTTTCATTTTTAAACATTAAAAGCCATTTTTCAGTCTTTCCATTGTGATCCACGTCTACCTCTATGGAAGCAGCATTTACTTCATCTGTTTCTTCTTTGTCTTCCAGCAATCCCTTCTTCTTTATTTCTTTCATATTTATAGTTGCCATATCCATAAGGGTAATGGGATTTGGGTTATCTCCATAAACATATTGTCTTGATGCTAAGTATTCTTTTAATGCTTGTTCAAAAACTTCCCTTAATTTGCCTTCCTCTATTTCCACATGGGTTATTTCAGTATTAAAGGTTTTGTGCCTACAATGATCAGACCAATAGGTATCTATTACCTTTAATTCAGTAACGGTTGGATTTCTGTGAGCATTTTTAAAATATTCCTGACAGAATTGGAGATCCTCTAAATCCATAGCTAGTCCCAAAGATTTTAACAATTTTTCTAGGCCTTCTTTATCCAAATCTATAAAGCCATCTACAATTTCAACATCATCCGCAATATCCTCTTCTTCTAAAAAGCTTTCTTTATCAAGGGGAATTTCTCTCGATTCAGTAGGATTGATGTAGTAGGATTTTATTTTTTCAAGATCTGTGTCAGAAATGTTTTTAAGGATTATATACTTAGAATGCTGGATTTTTACCTTATCATATCCAAGATAGTTATTAACCAATTCATTGGCAGCAGCTTCCCTTTGGTTGTATTGTCCTCCAATATTTTCAACCCTAAAAGCTTTTTCATCCTTATCAATTGGGGGCATATCTTCGTATAAGTAATCTATGGCTGGTTCATATAGAACCATTTCAATGATATTGTCTATTTCATTTTTCTTTGCACCATAAATTTCATAAGAGTTTATAACTCTAACTCTTTCAAGGGTCTCTATGCCTAAATAGTCTTTAAATTCAGTGTACAATTCTCTCGCTTCTGAATTTACAGCACTCTTTTTTTCGATCAATATTCTTTTCATATTCTACTCCTCCTTGATAGTCTTATAGACCATTATCTTCGCCATAAACAAAAACCAGTTGAATAGGTTAAGCGAAACCTACCCAACTGGTCCAGAACCTCTAGGTATAGTTTCGCTCATAGTCAAATGATTTACGTTCATTTTGTAAAAACGTCTCAACCCTCTTTTGAGACTTATATGAGCAAAACATTCAACTAATCTTCAAACATCAATTTTTCTAGTTCAAGAGGTTCTACATATTTTCCATCCTTATAGACACGCATATTGCCTCCAGAAATTTCATCTATGAGCCCAATATGACCATCTTCTCCAATTCTGCCAAACTCAAACTTTATATCGTATAATTCCAGTCCCTTTCTTTCAAGCTCGTCTTTTACTAACTTTGCAATTCTTTTAGTTAGCTCTTTGACTTCCTCATACTCTTCCTTAGTCATAATATCTAACATGACAAGACCGTCCTCTGTAATCAATGGATCATTTCTTTGGTCATCTTTCAAAGTTACTTCAATGTATCCATCAAGAGGCTGCCCTTCCTTCGCATAGGCTCCATAGCGGCGAATAAAGCTGCCCACAGCCCTATATCTAACTATTACTTCAATACCATTTCCAAATAGTTTTGCAGGCATTACTGTCATTGTGTTATTGTCTAAATCTGCATCTATATAATGAGTTGGAATATTTAGTTCCTTAAGCTTTTCGAAGAAAAATTTAGACATTTTCAAGTTTGATTTTCCCATGCCCTCAATCTTAGAAACCACAGTATTTCCACCTGGATCAAATACTCCGTCCTCTCCTGTTACATCATCTTTAAACTTAAAAAGAAAATTTCCATCTTCCAATTTGTAAATATCCTTAGTCTTGCCCTTGTATACCAATTCCATAATATCACCTCGTAGAAATTATTATACCCAGTCTGGTAGATATGCGAAACCTAGCCGACTGGGCTTTTCTCCCTTCGGTGTAATACTATCAAAAGATAATATCTGTACCGCTCGGACCAGACGAGATTCATTCTCCGGAACCCTAGGTACACTTTCGCTCATAGCCGAATGATTTACGGTCATTTTGTAGAAACGTCTCAACCATATTATGAGACTTATATGAGCTAAATATTAACTTGTACATCTTAATCATAACATAATGTTTTAGAATGTCAATAATAAATTTGAACATTTTTTTGTTTTTATAATTGAATGTTCGGATTTGTGGGATTGTTGCCGTTTATTGTTAAATCTAGTTTATAAAGCCAATGTTATTGCTGGAAATAAAGGTACATTGACATTGTCATTTAAATTTATATATAATATTCATTTGTTCGTCCAAATGGCAATTTATATCTTAATTAAACGAGGTGTCCAATTATAACCATGAAAACTAAAGACTATTAAATGGATACTATTAGAGTAGCAGTCCCTAGTATTATTGAACATATTGCTAATGTTGTAGTAGGCTTTGTGGATACTATTATGGTAGCTAAATTAGGAACAATAGCTACTGCAGCAGTAGGTATTAATTCCACAATTACCTGGTTTCTCATGGCATTTTCTACCTTATTTGCTGTGGGTACAACTGTGCAGGTAGCTCAGAGTATTGGTGCTAACAATCACCAACGAGCTAAAAGAGCATCTATTAATGGACTATCAGGTGGTTTTATACTATTTGCCATTATATTTATAGTGATGTATTCTCTGTCTCCCTACATACCCAAATGGCTTGGAGCAGAAAGAGCAATCCTCCCAGACGCTGTTTCTTATTTGAGAATTTGGACCCTTGCCATTGTTCCCATGTTCCTAGGCAGGATTGCCTCCAGTATCTTCAGAGGAAGCGGAAACACTAAAGTGCCAATGATAGTTGCTTTTTTTTACTAATATCTTAAATGTAATAGGGAATTTTCTCCTCATTTATGATACCCGATTTATTGCTATTCCTTTAATAAATACTGAAATCAAAGTCTGGGGGGCCGGCCTTGGAGTAACTGGCGCTGCCATCTCCACCTCCCTAACCAATGCATTAGGTGGAATAATTATGTTATATTTATTGTTTAATGGATCTCAAATAATAAAGTTAAACTTGGGGAACTTATTTAAATTTGAAAAAGTGCTCTTAGAGCATATATTTAATACTGGTGCACCTGCTACTGGTCAAGATTTAATTACTAACATGGGACAGGTTCTATATCAAAAAATGGTAGCAAGCCTTGGCACAATCCAGGTGGCCGCTCACCATTTGGCAACTACAGCTGAATCTCTATCATATATGCCAGCATCGGGATTCTCCGTAGCAGCCACTACACTGATAGGCCAATCTTTAGGAGCAGGAAAAAAGCAAGAAGCAGAAAACTTTGGCAGAGTTTGTTTTATACTATCACTCTTTGCTGGATTATTCAGTGGACTTATGCTATATATCTTTCCAAGGCAATTAATGTCCTTATTTTCCAAGGATATTGCAGTTATAGAAGAAGGGGTTGGTGCTCTTAGAATAATTGCCTTTGTCCAGCCACTATTTAATGCTTCCATAGTTCTAACTGGTGTTTTAAGGGGAGCAGGAGAAACAAAAGTTCCATTATATGCTTCATTAGGTGGTATGTGGTTTGTTAGACTGATATCAGCTTATATATTTATAAATGTATTAAACTGGGGACTAAAAGGGGTTTGGCTAGGAATGCTGCTAGATCTGGCTATGAGATTTGTGATTGTATTTTATAGATATATAAAAAAGGACTGGCTAAATGCAAAAATAATTGTAGACGATTAATCCAAGGCGGTTTATATAAATACTATTTAATAAAGGTTCTATAATAAATGTTGGGGTGGAAAATAATTTACCCTAACATTTATTT
>CALKWV010000051.1 GCA_938003915.1 uncultured Bacillota bacterium
TTGCTACTTCACGGCTTCCTAATAGATTCATATTTGCTCTCCTTTACCTAACTTTGTCCATTACCATTATAAAGCAGCCTGTCATCTTACACAAGTTATTTTTAGTAAAGGGGTGGTAGCCTGTATAGTTTTCCATGTACATTTATGCTTTTAATATAATTTTCAGGGAGGAAAGACAACGGCTCAGCATCTATAATTACCTCATAACTTCCTTTTGCTTTTGTTGCATCAATTTCTAATACATCTATAGGAGAAACATAAACAGATGCAGGCTTATTGTTTTCTATTTCTTCTACTGGGATTCCATTTACTTTTACAATTAATATGTCATCATTGTCTACATTTGCTGTAAATCTTATGACACCATAATTAAAAGCAATGTTTTTAGTACTTAAATTTTGTCTAACATGATAAGAAGGTCTATGGATATCGTGAATGGACTGAAAATAATGCATTATTTGAATAATAACTAAAAAAAACATTAAAAATAAACCTATTTTTAATAAAATAGGTTGTATATTGAAAGCAAAATCAATACATAAATCCTTTTTAGGATTTTTTGTCCTTTTACTCATTGCCTCTCACCAAATTATTTCTGTTTTACTTAAGTATAGTTCACTTTGTCTATAAACTTAGCCTAACCATCAATAATAGGGTTTATTCAAGATGACATGTATCATTTAGATAAATAATGGAACTCCCATCCTGTTGAACATTTAACAGGCTTAAACTAGCTTGGCTTATTTTGAAATGAGTTAATAGACTAAGAGGTATTCCAATCAAGCTAAGAATTATTACCTTGGTAGTTGCAGCGTGAGAAACTATTAGGATATTGTCATCACTATTTTGATGCTTTTCTTTTATCATTTTAATAAAGGAAACAATTCTATCCTGTACAGCTAATAGACTCTCTCCTCCCTCTGGAGCAAAGGTCAATTCATTGCGCCATCTTGCCAGCTGCCCAGGATATTGCTCTTCAATTTCTGGGATGGAAAGCCCTTCCCAATTGCCAAATGCCACTTCTCTAAGCAGGGGACTGGAAGTGGGTTCTATAGATATTTCTTTCCCTATAATTTCTGCAGTTTCCCTGGCCCTTAGTAGATCACTGCAGTATATGGCGTTTATATTATTGTTCTTTTTTAACTGTTGACCTAATTTTTTAGCCTGAATTCTACCTAGATCAGTAAGGCTTGTGTCTTGGATCCCCTGAGTTTTCCCTAAACGATTCCATATAGTTTCGCCATGCCGTGTTAAATATAAGAGCAATGTTTTCTCCTTCCTTTGTAAAATTATTATTTTTACTTACTCACGTATACATCATATTTATCCCATATCTCTTCCAGAACGGAAAAACCTGAAGCTACCTCAGGACTTTTCTTCATCCCAATTCCTACAATTAGGGCATTTATCAAGCTTAAAGGCGCTACTAGAGAGTCTACAAAGGATGCCATATCACTTCTAGCAAGTAACATGTAATCGGAATAAGAAGCCAGTGGTGAAAGAGAACTATCGGTTAGAGCCACAGTTGTTGCCCCTCTTTCCTTTGCAAAAGACATAGCTTCTATAGTTCTAGTAGCATAGCGGGGGTAGCTAATCCCTATAAGCAAGTCCTCATTATTTATGTGTATTAACTGTTCAAATATATCATTAACTCCTGAAGTAACAATCCTCACATTGCTAAAGATAAAACTTAGATAATAGCCCATAAACTGTGCCAAAGGCGCAGCACTTCTAAGACCTAACACATATATATTTCTAGCTTCCAAAATTCTATTAATTACCCTATCAAAAGCTTCTGTGTCGGCCTCCTCAATGGTTCTGCGTATATTGTTCATATCTGCCTTTAAGACATTTTTTAATATCATTGATTGATCCAATTCGGAGGACATTTCTATTCTTTGGACGGTAGTTAGCTTGTTTCGTATGAGTTCTTGAAGAGCTTTCTGCAGATCTGGATATCCATCATAGCCCAACATATTAGCAAATCTGACCACGGTAGATTCACTTACCCCTACCATCTCTCCCAGACGGGAAGCAGTCATAAAGGCAGCCTTATCGTAATTATTGATAATATATTCTGAAATTAGCTTCTGGCTCTTACTCATTTTTTTAAATTTTGTATTTATCCGATTAATCAAATCCTGCTTTTCTGGCATTATAATCCCCCTGAATCTTGTGTTTTCTAGCTTTAAGCATCTTTATTTTATCATAAACTACATATTTTGCATAGTCTTCAAAGAACATCCCAATAATAACTTATTATATGTATTGGATGGGGTGAGTCGGTGATACAAATTGATGATGCAGGCAGCGGAAGCCTTGTAGGAGGCACCTGTATAGCTGCCCTTAGGATAGAAACAGGTGAATATAAATATGATTTTATTCCTATTAGTCTATATCAAAATGGTAATTTCTACAAAAAACTTTATCTAGAAAAGAGCAAGGAGATAGTGATTAGTCTTTTAAAAGAGCTTAAAGTGAGCAAAGATGAGGAAATAGAAATATGTCAAGGCTATATGTTTGACATTGCAAGACAATACTTAACAGAAAAGGGGTATAATTGGAGAAGTGCTAAAATATTAGATCCATTACAGACCATTATAGAACATACTTTTAGTGAGTATGCACTAGACTTAGGTGTGCCTATTCAATATGTTAAGTATACTAAATATCCTTTACATTTTCATCGGATTCTAAGATGGGTTTATGCGGATTATCAAAACCGATATAAATTATGTAAAACTGACTGGAAAAGCTTTAAGAAATATGGCAGCCTAGATTTATCTATTTCCTATGATGTTTTATACAAAAAAAACTATACCTGTCTACGTTGTGGAAAAAGAATACGTCCTGGTAGCAGAGTAAAAGTATTGAGTTACATAAGCAACAGACCTAATACCATTTATCTTCATCCAAAATGCAATTCTCAAAAAGATAAAACTAAAGCCCAGAGGCTTTAATTCTCTGGGCTTAGAATTTAAATTGGATGAGTCATTTCTTCCATATTTACAAGGGTGCTGTCTATTTTGTACTTCTGGGCCTGGCGATATTTGAAGAAGTCCATAGCAACCTGTGGGAATAGTGCATAGGATAATACGTCCTCTTCCTGCTCCATATATTCCTTTATTTCTTCTCTGTATTTATCCAATTCAGGGGAAATATCATCAGCAGGGCGATGTTCTATAACAGGATCATCTCCTATTATAATCTTGCGAATCTCATCGCTTACCTTACCAGGCAGACGTCCATATTCCCCTCTAATTAGGGCTTTGGATTCTTTGGTTACCATTTTATATCTTTCACCAGTCAATACATTAAGCACTGCTTGAGTACCTACAATTTGGCTAGTGGGAGTAACTAGTGGAGGATATCCAAAATCTTCTCGCACTCTTGGTACTTCCTTGAGAACTTCCTCAAATCTATCTTCAGCGTTTTGTTGCCTTAGCTGTGATAATAGATTAGACAACATTCCGCCTGGAACTTGGTATATCAAAGTGTTTATATCTATATTTAATACCCTTGGATTTAAGAAGCCTTCGTCAGCCAATCTTTTTGCTACACCTTTAAAGTGATCTGCTATTTCATTTAATAGGTTTATATCCAAGCCTGTATCCCACTCTGTTCCCTGCAATGTAGCCACTAAAGGCTCAGTAGCTGGTTGGGCTGTCCCATTACCTAATGGGGATAAGGCTGTATCTACTACGTCTGCACCTGCTTCAATAGCTTTTAGATAAACCATATCTCCAGTACCTGTAGTATTATGAGTATGCACTTGTATAGGTACTTTTACTGTCTTCTTTAACTTAGCAACCAGCTCATAAGCAGTATAGGGTAAAAGCAGATTGGCCATATCCTTTATACATATAGAATCTGCACCCATGTTTTCCAATGTCTTGGCAAGATCAACAAAGTAATCAATTGTGTGTACTGGACTAATGGTATAGCATAGGGCTGCTTGAACATGCCCCTTGTATTTCTTTGTAGATCTTATAGCCTGTTCCATGTTTCGAACGTCATTTAAAGCGTCGAAAATACGAATTATATCAATTCCGTTTTCAATAGATTTTTTTACAAATTCGTCTACAACATCATCTGCATAGTGTTTATATCCAAGTAAATTCTGACCCCGTAATAGCATTTGTAACTTAGTATTGGGAAGAGCTCTTCTCAAAGCCCTTAATCTGTCCCATGGGTCTTCTTTTAAGAAGCGGAGGCAGGAGTCGAAGGTAGCTCCTCCCCACACCTCTAATGAATGATATCCTACTCTATCCAATTTATCTGCAACGGGAAGCATATCTTCCAGGCGCATTCTGGTTGCGGCCTGGGATTGATGGGCGTCCCGTAAAATGGTATCAGTTATTTTAACCTTCGCCATAACATAACCTCCTAAAATTTGATTAACCGAATAGGTTTAGAAATACCCCGGCTGCAACTGCAGAACCAATTACCCCTGCTACATTGGGACCCATAGCATGCATTAGCAAGAAGTTCCCAGGATTTTCTTGCTGACCAACTACTTGAGATACACGTGCTGCCATAGGTACAGCAGATACTCCAGCAGAACCTATTAAGGGGTTAATTTTCCCACCTGATACTTTGCACATAATTTTGCCTAAGAGAACTCCTCCAGCTGTTCCACCAGCAAAAGCTAGTAATCCTAGACCAATTATCAATAGGGTATCGGGCCTGAGGAAATTCTCAGCTGTTGCTGTAGCTCCTACTGTAACACCCAAGAAAATGGTTATAATATTCATTAATTCGTTTTGTGCTGTTTTACTTAGTCTGTCAACAACTAGACTTTCCCTAAAAAGGTTTCCTAACATCAGCATACCCACTAATGGAGCAGCGGATGGCAATAATAAGGAAACTAGTGTAGTAACAATTATAGGAAATACGATCTTTTCTAATTTAGATACAGGACGCAGCTGTTCCATTACGATTTGACGTTCCTCTTTTGTAGTCAGTGCCTTCATAATAGGCGGCTGTATAATTGGAACCAAAGCCATATAGGAATATGCTGCTACAGCTATAGCACCAAGATATTCAGGCGCTAACTTGCTAGTTACAAAAATAGCAGTTGGTCCATCAGCTCCGCCAATAATTCCAATAGATGCCGCTACATTAGTTGGGAAACCTAATAAGATAGCTAATATAAAGGCAGCAAATATGCCAAATTGTGCAGCAGCGCCTAATAAAAGGCTCTTAGGATTTGCTATCAACGGACCAAAATCCGTCATGGCTCCAACTCCCATAAAAATCAATGGGGGATAGATGCCCAGTTTTACGCCCTGATATAGATAATATAACAGACCTCCTGGTTGAAAATCTGCTTCCCCATAAACACCAGTAGGAGGATCATTTAATCCTGCTAGAGGTAAATTAGCCAGCAACATTCCAAAAGCTATGGGCAAAAGCAGCATTGGCTCATATTCCTTTTTAATAGCAAGATATAACAATACGAAGGATACTATTATCATAACACCTTGTTGCCAGGTGAGTTGAGCAAAACCTGTATCCGCTAAAAATCTAGAAATTACTTCCCAAAATGGTCTATCCATTAAAATTCCTCCTTGTTGCTATTTGGTATTTTTATTGTATAGCCACTATTACATCTCCTGGATTAACTGAAGCACCAGTAGCAACTTGGACGGAAACAACCTCACCATCTCTTGGACTCATAATTTCATTTTCCATTTTCATGGCTTCTAGAATGGCTATTACTTGCCCTTTTGTTATTTTATCCCCTACTTTTACCCTGACATCTAAAATAGTTCCTGGCATAGGTGCTTTAATTGTTTCGGCACCCTGAGGAATAGATCCGCCTGTTGCAGGTTTAGCTGTCTCAGCTTTTTGCGGTGCAGGCTCAGAAGCAGCGGTTGCTGCAGCTGGTGCTGGTGTAGGTGCAGAAGGTGCACTAACAGTTGTAGAAGTAGATGTTCCTTGACCTATCTCCTCAACTTCTACTTCATAGGATTTTCCATTAACAGTTATTACAAATTTTCTCATCTTAATAAATCCTCCTTTAATATTCTCATTTCTATTATCTTTTCTTATATCTTATAATCTTTCAGCGATTTGCTGGTTCCTTCCTGCTATATTCCAAACAGGTGAATTGTATGGAATTCTTTTTACAGATCTAACAACAATATCATGGGTAGAACGATTTAAAGATGACGCAATAGCAGCAGTTATTACTGCTATTAATTCTTCTTCATCTGGCTCAGCTTGAATACCTTCATTAGCAGTTGTTTCAGACAATTCTACACTAGCTGAGTCTAGCTTATTGTTATCTTTATCAGCAAATTTTATATCCTTCTTGTTCTTTTGTTGACCTGCATTCAATACCTTGTTTACAAGTTCAATAATATATATCAGGGCAATTAGTGCAATAAAAACTATGCCCATTCCTAAAACCGTTACCTTTAGACTTATTAATAGCTTTTCTAACATAGTATACACCTCTTTCTCAGTGCATTATTACACAGGAATATTTCCATGCTTCTTAGCAGGCCTGTTTTCCCTTTTGCTCTCTAGCATTTCTAATGCACTGGCTATCATTGGTCTTGTGGCTTCAGGCTCAATTATATCATCAATATAACCCCTTGATGCTGCCACATAGGGATTAGCAAATTTATCTCTA
The DNA here is from genome assembly GCA_938003915.1 of uncultured Bacillota bacterium. Lineage (GTDB taxonomy): Bacteria > Bacillota > Clostridia > Caldicoprobacterales > UBA3941 > JAAYGY01. Next base: position 6,641 of record CALKWV010000051.1, read on the forward strand.
TACGCTTCAATCTTCTCTTGTCTGGTCTTAATTGGGTCTTGAGAGTTTTCAATTTCTTTTCTAAATATGATATTTGCGGCTCCCTCAGGTCCCATAACTGCTATTTCAGCGGTAGGCCAGGCAAATACCAAATCAGCACCTAGATGCTTGCTGCTCATGGCTATATAAGCACCACCATAGGCTTTTCTAAGAATAACATTTATCTTAGGCACAGTAGCTTCTGAGTATGCATATAGAAGTTTTGCACCATGCCTAATAACACCGCCATGCTCTTGGTCTACTCCGGGTAGATATCCTGGAACATCGGTAAAGGTAACCAATGGAATGTTAAAGGCGTCACAGAAGCGAACAAAACGTGCTGCCTTATCTGATGCATCTATATCTAAAGCTCCTGCCTTTACCATAGGCTGATTAGCAACAATGCCTATAGTCCTACCATTTATACGTCCAAATCCTACTACTATATTGGTTGCAAACAAGGCCTGTACTTCAAAGAAATCTCCGTTGTCTACAACAGTCCGTATAACGTCTTTAACATCATAGGATTTATTTGGATTATCAGGAATTATGGAATTAAGCTCTGGAGCTAAACGGTTTAAGTCATCATTGCACTCGTACAAGAGTGTATCCTCAAGATTGTTTTGTGGAAGAAAACTTAACAGCTTTCTGATTGATGCAAAACATGCTTCCTCAGAATCACTCAAAAAATGAGCTACACCGCTTATCTCATTATGGGTGGTAGCTCCACCTAATTCTTCTGCTGAGATGGACTCCCCAGTAACTGCCTCAACCACCTGTGGACCTGTAATAAACATTTTGCTTATATCATCTACCATAAAGACAAAGTCAGTTAAGGCAGGTGAATATACTGCTCCTCCAGCACAGGGTCCTAAAATAACGGATATTTGGGGAATTACTCCGGAAGCTAATGTATTGCGATAAAAGATGTCCCCATAACCACTTAAGGCATCTATTCCCTCTTGAATTCTAGCGCCGCCAGAATCATTGATAGCTATAATAGGACATCCCATCTTCATTGCCATATCCTGAACTTTAGTTATTTTTTTGGCATGCATTTCACCTAAAGAACCGCCAATCACAGTAAAATCCTGGGCGTATAGGTAAACAGGTCTTTCATCAATGGTGGCATATCCTGCTACTACCCCGTCCCCAGGAGCATTAACGCTGTCCATGCCAAAGTCTGTAGAGCGGTGCTGCACAAAAGCATCGATTTCAACAAAGCTACCAGGATCTACTAGCTTTTCGATTCTTTCACGTGCAGTCAGTTTTCCGCTTTGATGCTGCTTTGCAATTCTCTCAGGTCCTCCGCCTTGGCGAATGGCGACCTTGCGTTCTTGCATCTCCTGAATCTTCTTTTCTACGCTCATTCATAACCCTCCATATATATATATTGAAAGTGTAAAAATACACATTCTCGCCTATCTTCTTATATTCTACATCTATATCCTTTTTTCCTTCTTGTTTTTTTATATATTTTTTTATATAAGCATATTTAACTACATGTATGATCAAAAAATTTTTCTACCTCTAAAAAACTAAAGAGATCCTTTCCTATATCATCAATAATTAAATCGCCAATTTCCACATCAGGTAAAACGTTAATATCCCTTGCCTCCTTAAAACCAACAAGCCTAAAAATATTATCTATCTTTTCTTTATAAAAAATAATTTTAATATTTTCTCTGTCCAACATGTATACAGTTGCCCTTAATAATCCTTCTTTAAGTTCAGCATATTCAGGACCTTCTGGAACCTTGATCATCTGAATCATAGCACCTTGTTTATCAATATATCCTGTAAGCCCTCCTTTTATAGTGCCCCCTTCATCAACTAATACCCCAAATTTCTCCCCTATAGGAGCCACAGTTAACAGAGCTTTCAGATTTTTATTAGAGTAAATAGTTTCAAGATCTTCTATGGCCATTTTTCTAAAGTGCAACACTGTCTTATCCCCCGTTCTGTTGTTTCTTATTGAATACTATAGCTTTTAATTCCTCAACTTCTTTCTGGGTTAAATATCTCCACTCTCCCACTTTTAAAGAGCCTAAGGTTATATTGCCCAGCTTTTCTCTACGTAAATATATAACAGGATGTCCAATTGTCTCAAACATTCTCCTAACCTGCCTATTCTTACCCTCATGTATGACAATTCTAAACACAGAATTTTCTTTATTAGTTTTTATTCTTTCTACCTGGGCAGGCCAAGTAGTATAATCTCCAATATCAACACCTTTTCGTAAAGTCTCAATATCTTTTTCCTCTGGATTGCCGGCTACTACCACTCTATATTGTTTTTTAATCTCATATTTGGGATGGGTTAGGTAATAGGCCAATTCCCCATCATTAGTAAGTAATAATAATCCTTCTGATTCATAGTCTAGCCTTCCTACAGGATATATGCGGTTATCTACACCATCAATTAAATCCATGACTGTGGGACGTCCTTGGGGATCATTAACGCTAGTAATATAACCGGCAGGTTTATTCAAAAGTATATATATATATTCCTTTTCTGGACTTATTATCTTCCCGTCAACTCTTACAACATCTGTAGCAGGGTTAATCTTTATACCCATAGCCCTCACTATTTCTCCATTTACTGATACCCTGCCCTGCTTGATAATATTTTCACAATTTCTCCTAGAAGCAACTCCACACCTTGCCATGTACTTTTGTAATCGCTCCATTAATTGTATAACCCCTTGCCAAATTTAGTAAAAATAAAAAATTCAAATATTACCCCTTATTATATAGCACCATAAATAGTATACAACAATATTAAACATGTTTCTAGATAAAATTTCTTTATAGATAAAAATTTATCAATTAAGCTTAGATTTATTTGCCCAAAATAATAAGGCAGTTAAGACTGCCTTATTGCGTAAACTCCTGAGTTATAATAGTACCCTGCTTCTTTGTTTTGTTTTTATCAATTAAATCCTGTATTTGCTCAACTACCTGTGGTACCAGCTCCACAACCCTGTCCACCGTTGTATTGAAGTTTACTGGTAATAATTTGATTTTATCCTTACTTACCACTAAAAAAGCAATGGGGTTTACTGACACACCTGCACCAGTTCCACCTGCAAATGGAAAGGAATCTTGACTAGAGCTGTTTATAGATTCTGATATTCTATTGCCTTTTTCTATGGGAAGATCTTCTCCATACTCTCCTCCACCAGCTACAAAGCCAAAAGACACCCTGGATACTGGTATTATGACAGTTCCTTCAGAGGTTTCTACAGCATCGCCTACTATGGTGTTAACATCAATCATTTCTTTGATATTTTCCATAGTGGTTTTCATTATATTTTCAATAGGATGTGCTTCCACCAATATCACCACCTTTTATACTGTGTAAAAGCATTCTAATTCCTGTAATTATAATATGACCTAATCTGATATTGATTATGCAGCCCAAAACCAGATCAAGTTTTGTATCGTTAAAATAAGGTATTAACTTAATACTGAAATTTTTTAATCCAAATTTATTTAGCAAGTAAGCTTTTATAGAAGATAAAATGGTTATTGTAGATCCGTATACTAATGCTGTTTGAGCCGCATCTCGTAAACCAAACTTCATATCTACATTTAAATTCTGAATATTAATTTTAGAAGCTAAATATTTAAGATGTCCCGAAAATTTAGTGTATTTGATGCGACTTCTTTTAAACATATCAAAGATTTCTTCCAACTTTAAACTATGTTCAAAATCAGAATCAGTCTTTCTTATAATCAAATGAAGTGCCCCTTTTTCCAATGCTTCAAGACTTAAATTAAACCTGATACGAATTAAACCTTTAAATAATCGAATGATTAAAAAAATATTATTTTTTTTATTTTGTACCCTTATTTTGATGTCTAGCTCAAAGTTTATAAAAATGACAATTAAAAGCACCACCATTAAAACAATAAAAAAATATATCAATCCAGACACCCCATCATATAGCTATATTTGCTATTTTTTCACAATAAATAAAAAAAATACATGGGGCTAGATTGATACTTATCATTCTTCTATTCCTTCTTCTAAAGGAGGCAGGTCTTCTAAAGATGTTAATCCAAAGCTTTTTAAAAATAAATCCGTTGTACCGTATAATATTGGTCTTCCCGGAGCGTCCATTCTTCCAACTTCTTTTATCAAACCTTTTTCCAAGAGGACATTGATGGCATATTCACATTTAACACCCCTGATTAGTTCTATATCCATACGGGTAATAGGCTGTCTATATGCAATTATAGATAAAGTCTCTAAAACAGCTTGTGATAAGCTTTGCTTTTTATCTGCTCCAAAAAATTTTTCTATATATTCTCCATATTCAGGCCGAGTAGCTAATTGATAACTATCATTCACGCGTATTATTTGTAAACCCCTACGTTCAAAATTAAAAACATCAATAAGCTTTTCCATTAGTTTTCTAGCTTTTCTCACATCCATGTCCAAAAAATCCGCTATTCTTTTCGTGGGAATAGCATCTCCAGAGACAAATAAAAGGGTCTCAATAAGGCCCATAATATCACGTTCGTCCATATCCTCTACTAGCCCTCCTAATAATAATGTCTTCAAATTGTCCTTGTTGATATATACGTATTTGATTATCCTTTAACATCTCAAGCAAGGCTAAAAAAGTTACCACTACATCAGAACGGTGGCAGCTATCTTCAAGGAGTTGAAAAAAGCTACATTGAGAAGTTTTAGTAAGGATTTTCTTTATCTCCCGTATTCTTTGAGAAACAGTAATGGATCGCCTGATAATAGGATATATACTTATTTCATTTTTTTGGAATTTCCTTTGACTCATTAATTTTAAAAAGGCCAATACTAGATCATTAACATCTCCCTCTATTAGAGTTGAGGAGTTTTTTGCCTTATCATCAACTAATTCCTCAGGAAGCTTATAGTAAATGTTTGAATAAATGTTTTCCCTTTGTCTCAACTTTTCACTAGCTTCCTTGTATTTTTTATATTCTGCTAATCTTCTAATAAGATCTTGTTCTGGATCTGACTCTTCTTGTTCTTCATCTTTTGGTTTAGGAAGCAATGACCGGGACTTTATGTATAATAAAGTAGCAGCCATTACTAAAAATTCACTAGCAATCTCTACATCAAATTCCTTCATCCTATCTAGGTACTCTAGATACTGCTCAGTGATTTCAGTAATGGAAACATCTTCTATCTTAATTTTTGCTTTAGATATTAGATGCAGTAAGAGGTCCAAAGGACCTTCAAACATATCAAGTTTGACATGATAATCCATATAATCCTCCCATACTAAATATCCTTAAAAGAAAAAACCCACAATCCAAGCTGTCAAACGTTCCAAAAATTTATAAGTATAAGTGTAAGGAATCCTAATCAAAAAGCTGAAAGTATTTAATAGTATCATAGCAAATAATATGATCATGCTATATCTTTCCAACAGCCAAAAAAATTTAATGTGCTTTCTGAAAAACAAATTTTTAACTATTTTATATCCATCAAATGGGGGAACTGGAATTAAGTTAAGAAAAGCAAAAACTATATTCAAAGAAACAATCTTATATAATATTGATAATAAAATAACCATGCCACTATTAAGATTACTGTTAAAAGAATAAAAATATGATAATATTTGAATAATCAGTAAAGCCAAAAAAGCCAAAAGTATGTTTGCTACAGGCCCAGCTATGGATACCAAAATATCTCCCCACTTACGATTTCTAAAATTGGTAGGGTTAACCTGTACTGGCTTGGCCCAACCAAATCCAAATAAAGCAAACATAATAAGGCCAATCCAATCCACATGGGCTAATGGATCCAATGTTAAACGCCCTTGTAGTTTTGGAGTAGCATCCCCCATCCGATATGCAACAAAAGCATGAGCAAATTCATGAAAAGAAAAAGCTAAAAAAATCGCTGGTAAGCTATATAATATATCTATTAAATTTAATCTACCAAGCATAGAATGTCCCTCACTTTTATAGCCTTTACTGCTTTAAGTTTCTCTAAAGCAGTGATAAAGCCAACCTCAATTCTATTATAAAAAAGTATTTAACTTTAACTACAGATCTAAATTAGGTAACACAGCCTAAATTTTTAATGAATTTATTATAACACAAAAAGTGTGCTTTAGCACACTTTTCATCTATTGCCCAACAATTTTGGCTTTTTATTTCAATTATTTGGGGTAGCTGATACCCAATCTTGAATAATTTGTTTAAAATAATCATAAATGCCTGCCTTGTCTACATCCCGGTCTGCTAAGATATCAACAGTTCCAACATCCTTACTGCCTTGTTTAATGCATATATAACCAATTTTTTGGCCAGCTTTTATTGGTGCCTTTATTGGCTGTTCTATTATAGTATCCATTTGATACTCGCTGGGCTCTCCTTTTTTCTGGAGTAATGAGAAATCATCAGCTGCCAACCCTGCTATTTCCTTCTCCTTACCTCCAGTAACTGTTATGTTCTTTTCAACCACAGAATCTTTTTTGATCAAAGGTACAGCTTCATAGTTAGCAAAACCATAATCCATAAGTTTTGCAGCTTCATCAAATCTAACTTTTGATGTAGGTGCAGCTAAAACGATGGATATAAGACGTAAATTGCCTCTTTTTGCAGTAGCGGCTAAACAACTTTTTGCTTTTGACGTGGATCCAGTTTTTATCCCGTCACATCCTTCGTAAAATCGTACTAGACGATTAGTATTGGTTAGCATGGTGTTATTCTCTGATTCCTCCAGATGATCTAGCCAAATGGTACTCCACTGGAAAAATAAAGGATATTTTAGTAATTCCCGCGACATGATAGATACATCGTAAGCAGTAGAATAATTGCCTTCATCGGATAAACCTGTGCAATCTGAAAAATATGTGTTCTCCATTCCCAACTCTTTAGCCTTTTCGTTCATCTTGCTAACAAAGGTTTCAACTGTGCCAGAAATTTTTTCAGCTAAGGCCACACTAGCATCATTAGCAGATGCCACAATGATTGCTTTCAACAAGGCAGAAACAGGTAATTTTTCACCAGCTGCCAAAAATACTTGTGAGCCGCCCATGCTGGCCGCATACTCACTTACTACAACTTCATCGTCAAGGCTTATTCTTCCATCTTCAATGGCCTCTAATGCCAAAAGAGTTGTCATTATCTTTGTAATACTTGCAATAGGTAGCTTCTCGTGAGGATTTTTCTCATATAATATGGTACCTGTATCATAGTCCATCAATAGAGCTGATTTAGATTGAAGCTCAAAGGGCATTTCCTGAGCAGAAATATTCATGGGGAAAATCATTAGGCTAGAAAGGCACAAAAATAATGCCGTCACTTTTACTAATCTCTTGTTCAACCTTATCCCTCCTAAAAATCTATCTTAGAACCTATATCATTTATCAATAGATTCTCCATTTAGGAAGGATGTTATACAATATATATGATTGAAACTATAGTGATGGCATCGTATTATGTAAACAATTTATTTGTTAACTAAATTTCTACTGCCCTTATTTTAGGCTGTCTATTAGGTGAGTATAAAGTTGGGTAGTGGATAAGTCGGAATGACCCAATATCTCCTGCACAACACGAATATCGGTTCCATTACTCAATAGATGTATAGCAAAGGAATGCCTTAAGGTGTTAGGCGTAATATCCTTTTTAATTTCTGCTTTCTGTGTGTAAAACTTAACAATTTTCCAAAAACCCTGCCTAGTCATCCTTCTACCATGGAAATTAACAAATAAAGCTTTTTCATTTTTATTGCGTACTAATTGATTTCTAGCTTCCTTTAAATATAGGTTTAGAAAAGTAAGAGCTCTGTGATCTACCTTCACAATTCTCTCCTTGTTTGAGCTGCGACATATAATTTTGCCAATATTTATATCTATATCATCAACGTTTAAGTTTATAAGTTCCGATACCTTGATGCCTGTCCCGTATAAAAGCTCCAACATGGCCTTATCCCTAATGGATTTGGGATTATCTCCATGGGGCTGATCCATTAATTTATTTATTTCATTAATAGTCAAAATACTAGGTGGTTTTCTCTGATTTTTGGGGCCTTCCAAATTTTCAGTAGGATCTTGGGAAATCTTGTTTTTTTGCACTAGAAATCTATAATAGCTTCTTATAGAGGATAATTTTCTTAAAATTGTAGACGAGGAAGTACCCTCTTTTTCCTTTTTTTTCAGATAGCTTTGAATATGAGACTTATTCACTAAACTGATGTCATCAATGCCTATAGAATTCATGTAATCCTTATATTGTCTTATATCTCTCATATAGCACTCTAATGTATTAGAAGATAAAGATTTCTCTTTTTTTAAATAGGACTCGTATTGAACAAAATCATCATTCATAAACAAAACTCCCCAAAAATTTATATAAATAGCTTTTATTATTTATTCAACAAAAACCTTTAAACTCCTCTTTTTTCATGTAATTATTTTGCTAGCCTTATCCATTATCGGAAAATCCAGATAAATAGTGGAAATAATAAAGGAGATATAAAAGTCTCAATAAACACTCCTATTAATAAAATCAAAAAAACTATCGCTACTCTTATAGTATATTGACTGACCTTATCCCTTCGGCGATTCTTTTTTAGTGAAAATAACATAGATATTATACCTATCCCAATATAACATGGAACATATACAATTGATTGGGGTAATATGCAAACTAAAGAAAATAAAAATCCTCCAAATCTATAATATTCTACCATAAAGCCAATAGTAAAGCCAAAGGAGAACCCTCTTATTCCTATAATGGCCAAAATAAAAGGAGAACCCCATACAAAAATCCCAAAAAGCCAAATAAAAAATACAGTAACAAAATGCTGCCATAAGGATTCCTTAAAAATAGCCCACCGATTTATGGAAAGGCTTTGCTGGCTATTGAAGAACTCCTGTAAAAATATGCTAACATTTAGCTTTTGCTGGGATGATAATGATATTACTGTGAAAGCTCCGGCCATAATGCCAGTTGTAAAAATAAATACTATTAATAGATAAGTTATTGGATTTTCCTTAATATGCAAAATCCATTGTCTTTTTAATATCTCCCACAAACGCCAGTCCCCCTTTGGAACCCATGGATAATTTTGATGGATGCTATACTGATAAATATGCTTGACACAATGAATATATGCTTTATTTGACTTTTACATTAAAGCATATTCTACAACTGCTCCTAAGGCATAAAAAAATTCTGGATCATCCTTTAATCCTCTTCCCATAGTTGTAGGGTTTAATCCATACTCGAATAAAGAATTAATTATATTCTTACCATTTCTAATAGCTATAGGATGTTTATATAAAAGATCTGAATCCCTTAGTTGTTTTATAACATAACGATTTTTGTTATGGTCCATATAGGGTAAAACAATAGGCACAGGCTTAGTAACCAGTTCTTTAAAAATATTGATAAAATGATGGCTGATCCCATAATGGCGACTTCGAGTATCTCTGAAAGAAATTCTTGGGACGCATAATACTTGGGCTTCCTTGTTGTAGCAAAGGTCAAGATAAAATCCTAATTCCAATCCACTAAATCCAAAAGGGGTTCCTGTGCCCAGGATACCAGGGCCCATTGTTATTATCATTGCATCCATATTCAAAATATTGGCTGCTAACTGTAAAGCTGTATATATGTTTACGCATTCGTAATCCCCACCAAAAGCATTACCTATGGAAATGACTGATTCTAATAAGCCCTTAGATTTTAACAATTCTATATTTTGGCTTAGCCAAACAGGTAGTGCACCATGGTCTGTAATTATACAGGCAATCTTTTTATTTTGGCTGTGGTATTTTATATGAGCACATAGGGGCAAAAGCATACTATGTAATTCCCCAATAAAAATCAATTTTCCCTTAAGATTTAGCATTTGATAAAATTTTTTATGTAAAGGACTATCCGGCTCTTCAGCAAATAGAACCTTTATTTGATTTGGTGTATATTTTAATTTCATACCGTGCCCCTGCCCAAACAGTTCTATAGAACTGCAGGTGCTAAAATTGGCCATAATGTAATGATAACCGCCTGTACCAAGATTTAAAGTACAGGCTGTTGTGTTTGCTAAAACAACATCCCCTGGTTTTGCAGGTCCTGTCATTTTAATATAATTATATGCCCTCTTACAGGGATGATCTATTTTAAGAGAAACTTCTTGAAGATACTCTTGGGTCTTTTCTATTTTTTCTACAGTGGCTTTTTTAAATTCAATCATAAGCTCACTAGTACCTCTCTTTCCCAAGTTGGCCAAAACTGTCCAGATATTTTAATAGGGGAATAGAGTCAATTATTTTAGAAAAGGATTTAAATTCGGCAATAATATGTAAAAACAGCAATATTATAAAAAGGGAATACTTAACTCCTGGAAAGGCAGCTTTTAAAGTATATAGCCCTAAAACTCCTCCCAGAAGGTTGGCACCTGTATCTCCTAACATATAAACTTCATTCATCTCATCTTTAATATATACTGCGAGACTGCTATATATAGGCAACAATATCCAAAGGCTTTTTAAACCAGATGCTAAAGATATAAACAGTGTAAAAAACATAAACCCTTTAATACTGCGTCCAGGCCGTAAATCCAATAAATTAATAAAGTTTACACAAAGACAAAATAGAATGGAGTGAAAAATTATATCTATAAAACTTGAAAAATAAACTGCCGAGATCACTACCCCTATTATTAGAGCAACTATAAGCTTGACAATACCCGTAGAGATGTTCCCCGAAATCATACCTTTTATATGGCCTCTTAAACCTTTTGTAGAATTTGTTCCCAGGGAGTCATCTATATATCCCACCAAAGTCATGGATAATAGTAGTACTATATAGGCAACCATGCTATCCAAATCCACTAAACTCCATAATGAAAATACTGACAATATACATGGAATAAAAAAAATAAGGCCTGCTCCATTAACTACAACCCTACCTGAATAATTAGTTGTAACCATATTATTTTCCTTTAATATTTCAATAAGTCTGGGTTTAATATACCAAGTAAGTAATAATGCAATTATTATAGATAAAAGATGCAAAAATACAGTCATTAATTTGCCTCCTTTTGGAAAAGAACGCCCAACTTTTTTTGCAAGATGACCATCAATATATCCCAAAACTGTTTTCCCCTATGCACAAACCCCCTATAGTCTCTGCCAGTAACCCTATGTCTTATATCAATAGGTACCTCCAAGATACGCAAATTTCTCTGTACTAGATCTACTGTCATGCCAAACTCAATTCCATATCTTCTGTAATTTAATAAATCCTTGTCCAACACTTCTCTTTTAAAAGCTCTCTGTCCAGACAGGATACTAAAACATTTTTCTCCTGTTAAAGATTCAAATGCCCTTTGAGCTAGTCCCCTAACTATTCCAAATCCTCCCTTACCAGGGGTAGGTGATATTCTACCTAAAGTAACATCGGCCCTATCCTCTAATAATGGATATATTAGTTTGGTAATTTCTTTGGCCGTTTCACCAACATCAGCATCTAAAAAGACGATTATGGAATTATCTAAATGATGGATACCCTCTTTTAGAGCATGACCTTTTCCCCTATTTTTCTCAAAGCTTATAAGCCTTGCCCCTTCCTCCTTAGCAATTTGTCCAGTCCTGTCCATAGAACCATCATCAATAACCAAAATATCTTTAACTATATTTAGTTTTTTTAAAGTTTTTAGGGTACTTCCCAAACGCTCTTCCTCATTATAAGCAGGAATAATTACCCCTACATCATTTGGTTGCATTTCTTCCTCCCTTTTTAAGTGTTATTCTACTTCTATAACCTCATCATTTTTTTCGAAGTATATATCAGCAGGAAATAACTCATCAGGTAAAATACCCTGACAGCCTTCTTTATATCCGTAGTTACCTGTATTTCCATAGAGTAAAGAGATTAAAGAAAGCTTTCCATATAAAGTATTAACATGATCAACAGTAGAAATACCCATTTTCTTATATTGGTCTATATCGATTAAATTATTTTCCTGATTTTCAACAACAATTATAGGAATATCATATTCTTTACATAATCCAATAAAACTATTGTTAAATTGCTCTACATTTTTTTTATTGCTACTTGTATCATTACAGGCTAATATAATTACATCATAGCTATTTTGGACACTCATGGAGCTGTGTAATAAATTTAATCTATTGAGATCCTTTATTAGAGGCGTAGAAGCTCCTGTCAATAGACTATACATTATATCTTCTGCCAATTGACTATATAATTGGGATTTATCTGCGCCTATCTGTGACGATGCAATTATTGCATCATCTAAAGATGGATTTTCTTCAAATAGTTTTGATTCAAATGTTATGCTTGTCTCTATGGAAGCCCCTGAAATCTTTAACAAACTAATAATGCTAGAAAAATCTCCTTGATCACCTACTTCTATCAGGGATACCTTTAAACCATCTAGCTTATTTTTTACTATAGAGTTAAATATGGATTCGTAAGTTTTTTTATTCTCCCTTTCAGTCTCCTCTAGGGATGCAAGTGCTTCCTTAAGCTGCTGATTTTCACTGCGCATGACTGCAAATTCTTGTTCTAGCCGCTGTACTAATATGCTATGCTGTTTTTCCAAAACGTCTTTGCTTTCTAGGGAAATTCCTATAGAAATCCCTATACCTAGGGATAAAAAAACGCTAATTAGTAATATAAGATAATATTTCATATTCACCATCAAAGTCCACCTTTAAATCATCATCCTGATTATAGACCTAATAATATTCGCATACGCAAGGAAATAAGTTGATATAATTCCTTTAGCAGAGGAGAGGTTTTGGCTACGATGGTTAAAGGAAATAGAGCTGCTATAAATAATGCAGCAATATAACTGGGTTTTAATCTGTTTTTATATAGTTCGCTAACCCCTTTGGCATCCACAACCTTATGGCCTACTTTCATCTGTACTAACATGGTACTAGCCATACCTGGCCTGCCTTTTTCTAAAAAATCAATCATGTTATTGTGGCTGCCCACAGTCACTATTAGCTCAGCATTTTTTTCATATGCTAGAATTAATGCAGCATCTTCACTGGTACCCACAAAGGGAAATTTAACTCCTTTTAATCCTAGCTTCTCTATACGTTTCATGCCTGGACAGGTGCCGTCAGAGTAAGCATGAACAACTATCTCCTTGCATTTCTTTAGACAATTATCACTAACACTATCCATATCTCCTATAACAATATCTGGGCAATATCCAAAATCTAAAAGGGCATCTGCTCCTCCATCTACTCCTATCATTATGGGATTTACCTCTTCAATGTAAGTACGGATAGCCTTTAGATCTTCTCGATAATTATTGCCCCTTATCACAATAAGTACATGCTGTCCTTCCATATTTGTATTAATATCTGGCAACGTAACAGGACTTATAATTAACTCTTTTTCCTTCCTGGCATAATCTAATGTGTTTTCAATAAAATTATCTAATACACTCCAAAGATTAGCTCTGGCTTCCTTCATCTTTGATTCAATATCCTCATGTGTTAAAAATTTTATATCGCACAAATATGATCCATTAACTCTTAATTGATTTTGATTTATTTCTAAATAATCATTATTGGATATTTTATCAAAGGCCTCCAGACCTATATTATCAATTATGGGAATACCTGCATTAAGCAAAATCTTTGGACCCCTGTTGGGATATTTGCCGCTAACTGAAGAAACAGCATTTATGACTGCTTTTACTTTTTTTTCAACCAACTGCATGGCCGCTACGCCATCAATATCCATATGATGGATTACAGCAATATCATTTGGGGTTAATTGAGATATAAGGGCTTTAGTTCTGACATTTTTTTTTGCATTTCCTTTAATCAGCATCCCCTCACCTCTATTCCTAACCTCTACTATCTATCATTTACATATTATTTCTATTTATTCACAAAAAAAAAGCCCCATTAATGAGGCTTTTTTTGAAATTACTGTATTAAATTATTTTATCCGATATTTCTTGATTGCATTCTTAGTTTATCAGCCACCATAGCGATGAACTCACCATTGGTGGGTTTTCCCTTTTCGTCATGAATAGTATAGCCAAAGAGCTTATTAATGGTTTCAATACGACCGCGACTCCAAGCTACTTCAATTGCATGACGAATTGCCCTTTCTACTCTGCTGGGAGTAGTATTGAATTTTTTAGCTATGCCAGGGTATAACTCCTTTGTTATACCGCTCAAAAGGTCTACATCTTTCACCACCATAAGAATGGCTTCTCTCAAATATTGATATCCTTTGATGTGGGCAGGTACTCCCACTTCATGGATTATATTAGTTATATCTGATTCTAAGGAACTACTCTTATTAACCTTGTTAACAGATTGATAAGTTATTTCAGGGCTCTCCATTATCATGCTAGTAGTTCTTTGCTGATATTCATAATCTAAATCAAGGGCTATTTCTCTTACCCGTTTTACCAATAATTCTAAATCAAAGGGCTTGACAATATAGTAATCAGCTCCCATTAATATAGCCCTTTGTGTTATTTTATCTTGCCCTACTGCTGATAGTATAATTATTTTAGGATATGAATCCAATTTTTCCTGGTTTAACTTTTCTAACACACCTAACCCATCTAGATGGGGCATTATAATATCCAAGACAACTACATCGGGCTTCAACTGCAATATCATATCAATGGTCTGCAAACCATCATTGGCCACTCCCACAACTTGTATATCTTCATGCTTCTGCAGAAATTCGCTGATTATATCACAAAACTCCTTGTTATCGTCAGCGATTAGCACCGAGATCTTTTCCCTCATATTTTGTTAACCCCCCCATTATCTTATATCTTGTATATTTTTTATATAAAAATGATTGCATCAGTAAAAGGCAAAATTAAATTGTAATATTGCATATTTCATATCAGTAAGATGACTGTTTTTAATCTCTTTTATTTATATTCGACAAGGAGCTGTATTTTCCTTCCTGCAAATATTAAAATTATTTATTTAGTTAACAATTTCAGAATTTTTTTAATTATTTAGGTCTATTATTTTGTCGGCCTCCTCCAACATCCATTCGATAAAAATCCCATATCCTTTTTTTGGATCGTTAACGAAAACATGGGTTATAGCCCCTACTATCTTTCCATCCTGAATAATGGGACTTCCACTCATTCCCTGTACTATTCCTCCTGTATGCTCTAGGAGTATTGGATCTTTAATTTCTATGACCATTCCCTTAGCGCTAGCTCTATCTTGATAATTTATTTTTTGAATCTCTACATCAAACTCTTTAATTCCCTCTTCATCGATAGTTGACAGTATTTTAGCAGGTCCTAATTTTACATCATGCTGGTAGCATATGGGAATGGGCTCCCCCAATACGCTGGGATCAAAGTTTTTATTCATTTTACCATATATTCCAAAAGATCGGAAGAGCGTCGTGTAGGGAAAGAGTGTAGATCTCGGTG
>CALKWV010000052.1 GCA_938003915.1 uncultured Bacillota bacterium
TCGCTTTGCCATATCAGCCATAGTAGGTTGAATTTCTATACCGTAGAACTGTGTATCCGTATTTTTTCTCGACATTAGTATGGGGATTATACCGGTACCAGTTCCTAGGTCCACTATCCTGTCCCCGGGCCGGGGTTTTGCAAAATGGGATAGTAGCACTGCATCCATGCCAAATCGAAAATTGCTGAGGTCTTGAATAATCTTCAAACCATTAAAGTCAATAATATCCACTCGTTCATTATCTTTTATAATTACATCCATTCCAACAACCATCCTTGAAGTATCATAAGTATCTATTCATCTAATAGAGCTATAAATGCCTTGAGCTGTTCCTCTCCTTGAAAAGCTCCGGGTCTAATATAGCGGATATTGCCTTCTCTGTCAATCATAAAGGTGGTAGGTATACCATTTATAGGGAAAATATTAGAATACTCCGCATATACCTGATCATTAGGATCTAAGGCTATGGTAAAAGTATATCCTTCTTTTTCTATAAATTCTCTAACCTGGCTTTCAGCTTTTTGACTGTCATTGCCCCTCCACCGAAGTTCTGGTCCAGTAGAGCTAACTGCTAATATTACTACACCCTTATCCCCGTATTGCTGGTGGATTGCCTCCATATCTGGCATCTCCTCTCTGCAAGGAGGGCACCAGGTAGCCCAAAAGTTTAAAAATACCAGCTGTCCTTTATAGTCCGATAGTTTAACTTTATTCCCATTAAGATCCTCTAACTCAAAGTCAATAGAGGGTTGGTCGATCCTTATATAATCCATATTCTCCTTTACAGTAACCTGGGGATCTATATCCAACTTTTCATAACTTCCCTCAGAAGCCTCATCTGAGCTATCACTAGAAGTTTCTCTACTATCATCACTACTATTGTCATTCTGGCCTATTGCCTCATTTTGGGCTAGATCATTGACAGTATTATCTTCAATAGGCGCATCATTGTTACCTTGCTGGCAAGCAGATACTACTAGTATTAATACAAACAAACTTGCTATGATTAATATTAATTTTTGGGATATTCTCATTTTCCCTTTCCTCCTTCTTTCGCCCTAAGCATAATATTCTTTACTATTCATAACCAATATTAACATTGTTTAATCTCACTCTAACTTATCAAACTAACCAGTAACTATCATCATATAAACATAATGGCTATCGATAAGCCAACGCCTTCACTGATTTGGTTAAGAAAACTAGGCTTTTCAAGTTGAATAAGCCGTAGTTTTCTCCAAATCAGTAATCAAGTGAGCAGTCAATAGTCATTATGCTTATATAAAGCCATTATATACCCGTTAGGAAATAAAAAGCGTTGAAGTAGATCATTAGACCTATGACTATAAGTAAAACACCGCTAATTATTTTAATGAGTTGCATATGCTTATATAAGCTTTGAATGTACTTATAAAAATATTTAAGGCCAACTGCAATAAGGAAGAAAGGCAAGCCCAGACCTATTGCATATACTATCAACAGTGACATTCCAAGTAGCAAGGTACTGGCCTGGCTGGCCATTATGTAAACGGAAGCTAGTACTGGTCCTATACAGGGGGACCATCCAAAGCTAAAACCAACTCCTATTAAAAAGGATGATATAAAACCTGGTCTACTTCCACCTATGTTTAGTCTTTTTTCATAGTTAAGAAATTTAATAGGAACAAGGCCTGTATGAAATAGTCCAAAGAATATTATAAGAATACCGCTTATTTTTCTAATTATGTCCCTATTAGCCTGCAAGAATCTGCCTATGGATGTAGCCACTATTCCCAGTAATACAAAAACCAGGGAGAATCCAAATATAAAAGCCAGGGCATTTATTATTAACTGCCTATGGGCTTTTCTGTCCTCCATCATTATCTCTATGGATTGGCCTGTCATATAGGTGAGATATGCCGGTATCAAAGGCAAAACACAAGGAGATAAAAAAGAAGCTATGCCTTGAAGAAACACTGTAATAAAGGATAATAAGCCTTCCATAAATAATACATCCTTTCAAAAGAAGTCGTTACTTTATTTGATACCCATTTTTAGACTCCTTACACTATATTTTCATGATTATGTTTATATGATTACTTTCTTTTTTAATATGGACCCAAGCCATCCTATTCCTATTGCACAGGCAGAGCCTAAACTATCTACTATTACATCTTTGAGCTCACAGGCTCTGCCAGGAATGAAATATTGATGGGCTTCGTCAAAAAAAGCATAGCCAACACTTATGATAAAAGCTATAGAAGCGGATTGTTTAGGTGACATAGCTCTGATTCTAAAAGTGATGTACCATAGATAGCCCAGTATAAAGAAAATCATAAAATGAGCCATTGTCCTAATAGCATTATGTATGTCTAATTCATCCAGAGTAATATTAGCTAGCTCTAATATTCTTAATAAAATTTGAGTTATTCCACCACTTAATTCTGCGGATTCATTGCCAGGTTGATGAGAAAAAATAAAAATAACTCCCATCCATATAACTGGAAAAATCCATAAATTGGATTTAAGTTTATCAGTCAATAATAATCCTTCCTTCCTAAGATTTTCTATAAGATAGAATTATACCATATAAATTAATCTAAAATAATTACTCTTTATTTAAAAGTTATTGACGAATGCCTTTTTTTGTAGAATAATATACTATGCGTGCATTATATATTTAAATGGCTTATAACGGAGGAATTAATGATGAAAAAAGTTTTAGTAGGGGTATTAGGGGTACTGCTGGTAGTCCTAATCGGTATAGGAGGATATATATATAAGATAATTGATGCTATATCCGAAGCTGAGGAGCTAGCTAAAGGAGATAGTCAATGGCAGGAATGGGAGGGTGATTCTGATAACTTCGGTATACCTGAGGATGCACCTACCGAAGATGATACAGAAGCAGTACACGTTCTCCTTCTAGGTACTGACAGACGTAACCAAAATGAGAATGGACGCTCCGATGCTATACTCATTGCCACCTTGGATAAAAAGAATGGTCAGTTAAAACTGACCTCCATTATGAGGGATCTATATGTACCAATCCCCGGCAGAAAAGATAATCGAATCAACGCTGCTTACTCTTTCGGAGGACCTAAACTGGCTATGCAGACCATTAACCAAAATTTTAAATTGAATATAACGCGCTATGTCACTGTAGACTTTTTTGGCTTAGAGGAAATTATCGACGCCATGGGAGGCGTTGATATAGATGTAAAAGAAAAAGAAGTAAATCATCTAAATAAAATTGTTAGGGAGCTCAATAATCTAGATAAAAAGAATAGAACATCACCTGGTATAAGCGGGGCAGGATTACAAACCTTAAATGGTAGACAAGCAGTGGCCTATTCCAGAATCAGGAAGGTGGGCCACGGCGATGCAGAGCGTACGGAAAGACAAAGAAGGGTATTATCGGCAATGTTTAATAAGATGAAATCTATTAACCCCTTAAAACTCCCTGATTTAATAGCTTCTATTATCCCCTATGCTGATACCAACATTCCTATATCTGAAATGATTTCCTTAGGAACATCAGTATTAGGAGTAAAGGATAAGCATATTTATCAATATAGGGTACCTGCAGATAATACCTTTAGTAGTCAAAGAATTAGGGGAATGGCTGTTTATGTACCTGATTTGGAAGCAAACCGAGAGCTTCTTCACCAGTTCTTATATGAAAAGGCAACTTTAACAACGGAATAATTATAGAAGAAAAAAGGGCCTCTACAGTAAAAGCAATTGCTGTAGAGGCCTTTTTAATTCCTATTTTATATATTGTTTAGATACATATCCTGTACCGCTGCCATACTTTATCTTATACCAGCCACCGCTTTCTCCTACAATAGTTACCTTGGACCCTCTAGCTAATAGCCCTATGCGAGAATAATTTGTTCCTGGACCAGTACGCACGTTTAATGCTGATGCATTAACGGTTCCAGTGCGCTGCTGGGTAGCTCTGCTGCTTTCTGATGTTA
>CALKWV010000053.1 GCA_938003915.1 uncultured Bacillota bacterium
ATATAAACGACGAAATGAAAATAGCTGCAGCAGAAGCAATCGCATCCCTCATTAGTCCCGAGGAGCTGAATGAGGAGTATATCATTCCTGCAGCTTTTGATGAAAGGGTAGCCAAAACTGTTGCAAAAGCTGTGGCAAAGGCAGCTAAAGAATCAGGAGTTGCAAGAATTTAATATAAAATGAGTTTTTATAGGAATGGAGGATCTCCATTCCTTTTTTTATAGCTAATATTGTGTAAAATTCAATGGAATTTAGTAAAACGATATTTTAGGAAATATTTTAGGAAATAAAGGAAATATATATTAAACATCAAATTAATAATAATAAGTTAATAGTTTAACAATAAAATAATTCGGTTTTAATTGTGATAAAGGCAAACTATCCGAAAGGATAGGACGCAAAGTCTGGAGTCTAAGACAATTATTGTTATGACCGTCCGACTGCCACAATATTTTCTTGTGGCAGTTATTTTTGGCATAAAAACCCCATTTAATGGAATAATAATGTAAAGATGGACAAATTAAAACTTGTCAAAGGGGAGTATTAGAAATATTCCATCAGAAAGGTGATAACATGAATCTAAAAAGATTAGCTATTAGTGCATTGATAACTGCTTCAGCCTTAAGCTTTTGCAACAGTGCATCCAGTTATACAAGGGCTAAGGTAACCTGTCCGACCCAAATTAGTATCACGGCCAATTCTGCTGAGGCCTTAATTGGTATTAAAATGGATGGAATAAAAGACCCATATGATTATGCCATAATAAATAATATGCCTAATCCTATCACTATAAACAACTTAAGTATAAGCATTCAAGGTTCTGACACAATAATTGAGAATAAAACTAGATACTCAAATTTTACCAGGGAGCCAAGAAAAACTTCTTAATTTAATAGGTAAGTCAGTTGAGGGAAAAACAATACAAGGAATTTTAAAATTAGAAGCCACATGGGCTGGGGGTAAAGCCGTAATAAATCATCCTATAAAAATAAACTGGAATGAACTACCGGAACAGTCAAATGAAAAAGAGAGTGTAGAAGAAATCCCAGCGGAAGAGGAAATTCTAGAAAATGAAGAAACTTCGGTAGAAGGCGGATCGCCTGCAGAGGGTGAATCTTTAACAGAGGATGAATCTTTAGGAGAGGATGAAACTTTAGTAGAGGATGAAACTTTGGCAGAAAATGAAACAGTTAACACTGAAGAATCTTTTATGGAAAAAGGCCATGGGGAAGAAAATCCTGTCCAAAAGGGTCATCAACAAACCATCGAACAAATGGATCAAGAAGGCATCACAGATAATGAACTTTCAACAGATGATTAAATTTAATAAAAAGAGGAGTATGCTTTTAGCAAAGAGTTACTTGCTAGGGTGAGGAGTCAGTAAACCACTTAAAGGAAGAAAGGGTGCTTTTGGAATGCCAAAGTTTAAGAATACATTAAAGAAAGCTAACGTACAAAGGTCTAATCATTTTTATGGAGTATTATTTCTTTTATGGGCTTTATTATTGGTTATCTCTCTTTTTGCTTTATCAAAGCCTTTAAATATTGAAGAGAAGAATTTAGTAAATAATATTATACAAAAGACTTACTTCGATTATAGTACCGATCTTCTTCCTTCGCTGCTGCATCCTAATGGGGGAACTATAGAAGGCGAAGGTCCTATTTTTACAAATATTACGAAATCTATAAACCTCCTTATAGATTCCAGGATAATTGCTGATAAACCTGTTAAGGTAGAAGGAACTCATAGAATAACTTATAGGCTTATATCTGAAAATAGTTGGGAACATGACTATAATTTAAGAGATGAGCAAAGGTTTGAATTGGAAGGGACAGACAATACTTTAATAGACGGTCATTTTAGCATCCCCATAGAAGATATTTTTAAGCTTTTTTGATGATGTGGAGCAAGAGCTTGATACATATTCTGATGGATACATAATAAAAATAACTCCAGAACTAAATGGAATTATTAAATATGGAGATGAGAAAATACCTATAGATTCCAGTTCAGAGCTTACTTTTCGCTTATCAAGCAACACCCTTGAATTGGTAGGGGATACAGAGTTTATAAGTGAAACTCCTATCTATAATAGTAGAATTGTTGAAAACTCATTTAATATTATGGGTAAAACAGTTCCAATTAAGGCTATACGATTTATATCCACTATACCACTTTTATTACTAACCATATATCTAAGTTTGGGAGTAACTTATAAAATTAAATTACAAAGAAATAGCCAATCTGAATTAGATAAAATAATTAAGAAATATGGAAAACGTCTTGTATATTTAAAGAAGAATATAAAAGCTACAGGGCATATTGTTTTAGAATTAGAATCCTTTGAGGATATGATAAGGATTTCTGAAGAGAAAGATTTGCCCCTTCTCTTTTATTTTAGCGGTGAAGGCAAGCCAATATTATATGTATTAGAAGGTACAACTATATATAGCTACATGCCCGAAACTGTAGCAGTAAATCAGAAAAATGAAGTAGTTATTGGAAAGGATCTTTTTTATGTTCAATAGATTGATTTCTTACATAAAAGGTCTGACTAATAAATTTTATATTAAAGAAAAGGGCATAAATACCAAGGATATATTATATTTATATCGCTATCTATCTTGGTTTTCTACAAGTTTATTTTATTATTTTACTCAGTCCAATGCTCCTATAGTTTTTAAGTTAGGAGTTATAGTTACCCTATTTGGAGCAGCCAAGATATTAACGGATTCATATGTTAAGTTTAGTAATAAGCATAGAATGTTAGAGACAGCTATTCTAATTGAAACTATAGGCATCACTTTATTGCTAATACCTACTGGAGGTTTAGATAGTTCTTTTATTTGGTATGCTTTAAATCCAGTGCTAGTGGCAGCAAGCTTTTTACCTTGGTATTTTTGCTGGATAAATCTATTATTTTACCTTATATCTGCATCCATTATTTCATTTGCTTTTTTTAGAAATATAAACAATATATCCCATATAATTTTAGACAATGGTTATTTCATGCTTGTATTTGTGCTTATTACATTAATAGTGCAGATGCTATCTCATCTAACAAAGCGATTAAATCAACAGACTATACTGCTTAAAGAGCAGAGTAAAAAGCTTGAGTCCATGAACAAAAGCTTACGAAAAAGCAATGTGATGTATAAGGAATCACTAGATCATATAATATCCCTTTATCAGGTAGTGGAAGCTTTTCATTTAGGTGATAATCAGGACAGCATATCTAATACCTTTGCATATTATGCCTGTAAGCTTACCAAATCTAGATTAGCCTTGGTTTGGTTAGTATTAGATGGCCAACAGGGAAGTAGAATTTGGGTGCATGGTGATATAGATTCTCCTTTAAAAGATAAGCTAGACGCATATCTATTAAACCAGTGGTCAATTATTAGAAACCTAAACAAACTAATAGAGTTTTCTATTGATGATTCAAAATTTTTAGTAGTAAATATTAAATCCTCATCAAGAAATTATGGCTTGATTGGAATACAACCTGGGAAAGACAATATTGGTAGCCGCTCCAACAAACTTTATTTAAAACAACTAACTTTCTTGTCTAATCTTCTGGGGGCAATATTGGAGGGACTGCATTTAAAGAGGTTGGAAGAACAACTGCTAATAATAGAAGAACAAAACCGTATTGCCAATGAAATTCACGATAGCGTATCCCAGCGATTGTTTAGTATTGTATGCGGAATTGCAGCCATTAGTAAAAAATTGGACAGCGATAATAAAGAGCTAATAAATCATTTTGAGCTCATCAGAAAATCAGCTGATTTAGCTATGGAGGAACTTAGATCTTCTATATATGATCTCAGCCCTAGGAAAAAAGGGCAAAAGCCTTTTGTGCAGATGATAGTTGAAAGACAGGATACATACTATTGGATCTAACAGCGGAGAAAAGTACAGGTTTCTTCCATATAACTGAAGTAATACCAGCAAATAGTGTGATACCAATGATAAAGTATAGCAGAATATCAATTAATTTCGAAAGCTTCTTCACAATATGTCCTCCTCAATAATAAATTTCTTCCATCAATAGTTATTACAACTATATTGTACTGTTATCAAAATGAAATTGTAATTGCCCTAAAGTTTACTGTATCTGGTACCAAAGTATACCTATGTTACTCTAAGGTACTAAATCTTAATATCAAAAGGTAGAATGTATAGGTCTAAAGTACTATATCAGGTATACCATGGAGTCCAGAAAAAGATAAGCTTTAGGTAGATATGAAAATACACTCTAGAGTGCTGAAAACAAGATTTTATTTGTCTATAATTTTCATTGAAGATGGTAAATACCAAAAAAATGAAAAAGAGGAGGAATTTATTATGAGGAAAAGTTTATTATTAGTGGTAGTCTTATTGGCTATGGCAAGTTTGATGGCGGCGATGGCGTTAACTAGGGCGGAAATTAATAATGGGATGAAATTTTCTGTTGTAAGCACAGATGAAGCAAAAGTTAGTGTAAAACCAAACACTGATGATCACACAGGTGTAGCATATATTGAAGATAATAAAATGGTATTAGATTTTAGTCGTGGTATGCAACCTGGCAGCAAATATACATATAAAAATTTATTTACTATTGAGTACAAAACTGAAAAAACAATATATGTAGGATTAAGATTTGACAGTTGTTATAAAAACCAAGAAAATGCAGAAAAAAATTTTCCTAATGGATTACATACTGTATATGCATCAAAAAATCTTGTTAAACCTATTAAATTATCTATAATTTGTTGCTTAAAAAATAAATTCTTCTATTAGTTATAATATATTCCTTGGAATGAGTGAATTAATTGACAAATATTCAACATAACCATAGTATGAGTTTCAGTAAAAAGTTTAAGCTGGGGACTGTACAATTAGAATTTTTAGTTTTAAAAATATATCTGATTCTATAAAAAAACAAATTAACAGGTTTTTGAAGGATTTTAAGTATAATTGTAGAACTATTTTCATAGTCAAAAATATTACCGAAAGGGTTATTTTGACTATGAGTAAAAATCTTCATGCAGGTCATAGACAGAGAGTAAAGGCAAGATATTTATCTGAGGGATTGGATGCTTTTGAGGACCATCAGGTACTTGAACTTTTGTTATTTTATGCAATACCTAGAAAGGATACTAATGAACTGGCACACAGGATGATAAAAGAGTTTGGCTCATTAGCAGGGCTGTTTGAAGCCAATCCTAAAGATATAGTTAGAAGATGTGGTGTGTCAGAGCATACTGCTATTTTGGTGTCATTGATACCATCTCTTTCAAGGAGATATTTTTTAAACAAATGGGGAGAAAAACCTGTTTTAAATAGTTCCGCCAAAGCTGGGGAATATGCCATATCCCTTCTTGCTGGAAGGATATATGAGGCATTTTATGTAATATGCCTTGATAGCCAAAATCGGGTAAACCATGCTGATTTAGTTCATGAAGGAACCATCAATGAAGCAGTGGTTTATCCAAGGCTAATTGTGGAGACTGCTCTTAGGCATCAGGCTAATAGTGTAATATTGGCCCATAACCATCCTGGAGGCAGTACTCGCCCTTCAGCAGCGGATATTAATGTTACTAAAAAAATTGTTACAGCCCTTGAGAGTATTTCTATAAAAGTTTTGGATCATATTATTGTTGCAGGGGATAGATATGTTAGCTTTGCAGAAAAAGGTTTATTAGATTAACAAACAAACCAGGTTATAGGAGGAAAGTACATGAAGGAGATAGTTTTGGCAGGAGGATGCTTTTGGGGCGTAGAAGAGTTTATGTCTAGAATAGAAGGTGTAGTTGAGACCAAGGTTGGATACGCCAATGGAACAGTTGCCCATCCAAGCTATGAAGATGTATGTACTGGAACTACAGGACATGCAGAGGCATGCTATGTAAAATATGATGAAAACAAAATAAGCCTGAAAGAGTTATTGGATAAATTTTGGAGTGTTATTGATCCCACACTGTTAAATAGACAAGGAGAGGATGTTGGCAGTCAATACAGAACAGGGATATACTATATTGATGACGAGGATTTGGAAATTATAGAGGAAAGCTTAAAAAGGGAGCAGGCAAAATATGATAAGCCTATTGTAACTGAGATAGAACCCCTAACCTGTTTTTATTATGCAGAGGAATATCATCAACGGTACCTGAAAAAGAATCCTGATGGATACTGTCATATTAAGCTTGACTAGAAAATATATTAACATGTAGAGTGTTATAGCTTAATAGAGGGAGAGAGTAATTTTGAGAGTAGATTTTACAAGGTTATTATTTATTGCACTTTTGACAATAGTTATGATAATGACTCTAACAGGATGTATACCAGGTGATGGACGCAATACTGAGCAAAGACCGGCTGGTTTTTTCTGGGGTATATGGCATGGCTGGATGGCTCCTATATCTCTAATAGTAGGTATATTTGATAGCAAGATTCGAATATACGAAGTCTATAACAATGGATGGGCTTATGATTTTGGGTATTATATTGCCATAATAAGTGGGTTTGGCAGTATATCCCTTTTTAGAAACAAAAAGAGAAAATAGGAAGTATTGGAATTAACAGAGCATAACACAGGTCCTATCCCATGATGTTAATGGGGCAAACCATCACTGGTCAGTGTATGGTTTCAGATAGTGCGAAAAGGTAATCTATTTGGTGGGTCCAGCAACTAATATTGATTTCATGCATTTTAGTATTGAACAAAAAACTGTAGATGATATCTATGCTGAAATTTAATTACAATGGAGGATCGATCTTTGAGACAAATACATTATTCCCACATAAATATTATATACGAAGATAATCATATACTAGTTGTAGAAAAACCAGTCAATATAGCTTCACAACAGGATAGATCAGGGGATAAGGATATGTTGACGCTTATGAAAGAATATATTAAAGAAAAGTATAATAAGCCTGGGAATGTTTACTTGGGACTAGTTCATAGATTAGATCGCCCCGTGGGAGGGGTCATGGTTTTTGCAAAAAGTTCAAAGGCCGCCTCTCGTCTATCTGAGCAAATACGTACTAGACAATTTGGGAAAAAATATATGGCGGTAATCCACGGGATACCGCCAGTTAAATCTAAAAAAAATCTTGTACATTATCTTATCAAGGATAGGCGCAGAAATATAGTAAAGGCTGTAGACAGCAGTATTAAGGGAGCCCAAAAAGCCATATTGGATTACAAGGTTATTGGACAATCCTCAGGTATGTCTCTGGTTGAAATAGCTCTTCATACGGGACGACCTCATCAGATACGAGTACAGTTTGCTGAAATTGGACATCCCCTATACGGGGACCAAAAGTATGGGCGTCACATAAACAAACCAGGACAGCAAATTGCCCTTTGGTCAAAATCCATAACTCTTATACACCCAACATTAAGGGAATCTATGACCTTTTCCAGCTTACCCAATCATAGTCTATATCCCTGGAGTCTCTTTGATTACTAGGATTTTCTCCATATTTCTACTGCTTTGTTTATTCTCTTTAATCCTTCTTCCAAGGTGGCGCGGGGGCAGGCAACATTTATTCTCAAGAAGCCTTCACCGCCTGGGCCAAAATCCAGTCCATTATTAAGACCTATCTTGCCTTGTTCAATCATAAACCTATGAAGGCTTTTTCCATCCATATTAAGAGCCCTACAATCTAGCCAAACCAAATAGGTGCCCTGGGGCTTTGTAACCTTTATTTCAGGAATATTGGTATTGAAGTATTCTAATAGATAATTAACATTATCATCCAAGTATTTAATCAATTCTTCCAGCCATGGCTCTCCATGGGTATAGGCTGCTTCTGTAGCTACAATACCAAAAATATTGCTCATGCCTATGCCAATCCTGTTTATAGTTTTTAGAAACTTAAGTCTTAGCTTTGGATTGGGTATAATAGCTACTGATGTGGTTAATCCTGGAATGTTGAAAGTTTTGCTAGGCGCTATACAGGTAATGGAGTTTTGTTTCATATACTCTGATACTGTTGCTATGGGAATATGCTTATTCCCTGGCAGTATAAGATCAGAGTGAATTTCGTCTGAAACCATCAAAACCCCATATTTTTCGCATAGCTGTGCTAGTTTATCTAGCTCGCTTTTAGTCCATACCCTACCTACAGGATTATGAGGACTACAAAGAATCATCATCTTGCTTCCAGCAGCCATTTCTTTTTCCAAGCTTTCGAAATCTATGGAATAATTCCCTGATTCTTCTATGAGAGGATTTAGGGCTATGATTCTATCATTATTTTTGACTACTGAGAAAAAGGGTGGATAAACTGGTGATTGAATAATTACCGAATCCCCAGGCCGGGTAAAGGTCATGACAGCCAGGTTTAAAGAGGTTACTACTCCAGGGGAATATACAAGCCACTCCTTTTTTATGTTCCATCCATGCCTCTTTTTCATCCAGTTTATAATTGATTCATGTAGGGATTCTGGACGAGTGGTATAACCCAAAATCCCATGTTTATTTCTTTTTTCAATACTGTCTAAAATAGGTTGAGGGCAAGGAAAATCCATATCTGCTACCCACATAGGCAGAATATCATCTGCGCCAAAACTTTTATCTAGATTATCCCATTTTACACTATGGGTATTTCTGCGTTCTATTACTTTGTCAAAATCGTAGACCATTTAATAACCTCCATTTTTATTATAGCTATATTTTATAATTTATTATGACTCTGTGCAATTATAGATAGTATAGAAGAAAAGCCGCTGATTGGCTATAATCAACGGCTTGTAACTAATTTCCTTAGGAATCAAATTTTATTGTCCGTACTTTTATAATGTCTGGAATGCAAGAGAGTTGTTGAATTGTCTCTTCTTTAAGTTGGGTTTCTACATCGATAATGGTATAGGCATATCCTCCCTTGCTCTTGTTTATCATATTTGATATATTTATATGCTCTCTAGCTAAGCATGCAGTAATTTGTCCCACCATGTTAGGGACATTTTTATGTGCTAGGGTTATTCTCTGCACCGAATCAGCAGCAGGTGTCAGTTCACATTCTGGATAGTTTACGGAATTAGAGATATTTCCATACTCAAGATAGTTTCTAAGTTCACTAACTGCCATGTATGCACAGTTTTCCTCTGACTCGGGAGTAGAGGCCCCCAGATGGGGGATAGCGATAATGTTTTCTACACCAATGAGTTTTTCATTGGGGAAGTCGGTTACATATTTGCTAATATGGCCGCTAGCTAGGGCCTCTAGCAAGTCATCATCATTCACCAGCTGACCTCTGGAGAAGTTTAATAGTCGAACACCCTTTTTCATTTTTGAAATTGTTTCCTTATTTATCATCCCCCGAGTGTCGTCCGTTAAAGGAATATGGATAGATATATAGTCGGAATCAGCCAATAGCTCATCCAAAGTTTCAGCCCTGTGTATTCCTCTGGATAATTTCCAGGCAGAGTTAACTGAAATATAGGGGTCATAACCAATGACTTCCATACCAATAGCATGGGCATCATTGGCAACCATGACTCCAATAGCTCCCAAACCGATTACGCCCATTTTTTTACCTTTTAGTTCAGGTCCAGCAAATTGAGATTTACCTTTCTCCACCATAGCAGCTACATCTACATCGCTGCCTTTAAGAGAATTTACCCATTGGATTCCTTCTACAATCTTCCTAGAGGACAGTAATAATCCTGCTAGTACCAATTCCTTTACAGCATTAGCGTTGGCACCAGGAGTATTAAATACTACAATACCCTTTTCTGTATACTTATCTACAGGTATGTTGTTGACCCCTGCTCCAGCACGAGCGACAGCCAGCAGGGAAGGGGGAACATCCATATCATGTAAATTATAGCTTCTGAGCAAAATCCCATGGGGATCTGAGATGTCCGCAGAAACCTGGTATTTGTCTTTTGGCAACATCTTCAATCCTGCTTCAGAGATATTATTAAATACTTTTATCCTATACATACTAACCCTCTTTTCTATAGTTTATTACTTATTTTCCAGTTCAAACTTCTTCATAAATTCTACCAGTGCTTTTACTCCTTCTATGGGCATTGCATTATAGATGCTGGCTCTAATGCCACCAACTGATCTATGACCCTTTAGTGAGACTAGTCCATTTTGTTCTGCTTCCTTTATAAATTTAGCAGTTAGCTCCTCACTAGGTAATGTAAAGGTTACATTCATAATTGAGCGGTCTTTAGGATTAGCAGTACCTTTATAAAGGTTAGAATTATCGATGCAATCGTATAAAATTTTTGCTTTTTCTTTATTGATTTCCTCAATTGCAGGAACTCCTCCTAGATCTTTTAACCATTCAAACACTAATTTTGCCATATATATGCTAAAGGTAGTTGGTGTATTATATAGTGAGTTATTATCAACATGCACTTTATAGTTAAGCATAGTAGGAGTTATGTCCATAGCTTTACCTACCAGATCTTCTCTGATGATGACAATTGTAACACCAGCTGGTGCTATATTCTTCTGAGCCCCTGCATAAATAAGCCCAAATTTGGACACATCATAGACTTCAGAGAGAATGTTTGAGGACATATCCGCTACCAGAGGCACATTACCTGTATCGGGTAGCTTGGTATACCTGGTTCCATAGATAGTATTGTTAGTAGTAATATGGAAGTAATCTGCGTCAGGGCTAGCTTTCATAGAATCAACGTCAGGTATATAGCTAAAGTCTTTATCCTCCGAAGATGCAACAACATTTACCTCTCCATAGCGCTTAGCTTCTTGGGCTGCCTTTTTAGCAAAATTACCTGTAATAGCATAATCAGCCTTTTTATTTTTGCTAAACAGGTTTAGAGGTACCATAGAAAATTGAGTAGTAGCTCCACCCTGTAAAAACAAGATTTTATAGTTTTTTGGTATGTCCATTAATTCAGCAAGCAACTCTTGTGCACTATTAACGATATCTTGGAAAGTCTTAGAACGATGGCTCATCTCCATAGCAGACATACCTGTGCCCTCATAGTTCAATAATTCCTTTTGAGCTTTTTCTAGCACAGGCAGGGGTAATGTAGATGGTCCCGGTGAAAAATTATACACTCGTTTCATATAAAATCCTCCTAATATTTGTTGTAAATATTTTATGAATGCATTAGGCAAGATAAATGCATTCAATATATCATATTATGGACAAAACATTGTATAATAACTTTTGAACTAACTTTCATTCCGATTAAAATATAAACTGGTGTAGATATGTATAATAATATATTATACTATATATTTTAGTGAAGTAAAACATTAAATTGGTATAATTATAAAAAATTCTAAAGATTTTATAAGTATGAGATAGAGAAGTATGAAATACCACTTTGTATATATAAAAAGAGCAACTTCGAATTATTAACATTCAAAGTTGCTCTTTTTATATAAGCTCTAATGAGTTAGTTTACTTTGCTTTTATCTCAGTCCATATTCTATCATAGAGCTCTAGTGCATCACTTACATCATCAAAAACTTCAGCATTTGCTATATCTTCATCGGAAGGATATGCAGCAATATCGTTTAAAAGTTCTTCATCCAACATTTTCATGGTTTCAGTGTTAGGAGTAGAGTAGCCTATATAGTCGGTATTTCGAAAGGCAATTTCAGGATCACATAGGTAGTTTATAAACAACTCTGCTGCCTCTTTATTTTTGCTGGATTTTGGTATTACAGCACAGTCAAACCATAGGTTGCCTCCCTCTTTAGGAATGACATATTCCAAATCTGGGTTTTCCCATTTCATAGCCACAGCTTCTCCTGACCATACCACTGCCAGTGCCGCTTCTCCACCTACCATTTTATCCTTGACCTCATCACCCACATAGGCAAGCACCAGGGGTTTTTGTTCAATTAGTTTCTGCTTTGCTTCTTCTAGTTCATCTAAGTTTCTGGTATTCATGGAATAGCCTAGCATTTGAAGGGTAAGGCCTATAGAATCTCTTTGACTATCCAGCATTAAAATTTGCCTCTCATATTTCTCATTCCATAGAATTTCCCAGCTATCTACTGGATCATCCACCATGGTCTTATTATAGACAATTCCTAGAGTGCCCCAAAAATAGGGTACAGAATATTCATTGTTGGGATCCCATGGCGGATTTTTAAATCTATCATCTATATATTTAAAGTTTGGTATATTATCCATATTGATTTTATGCAGCATATCTTCATTTATCATTCGTTTAACCATATACTCGGATGGGAAGACTACGTCATAAGTGCTGCCGCCTGATTTTAGGCTGACATACATATCTTCATTGGTGGTAAAGGTAGAATAGATGACCTTTATATTGTACTCTTTTTCAAAATCAGTAATTACGCTTTTGTCCATATAATCTCCCCAGTTATATACCCTTAGAGTTGCGTCATAAGACTTTCCGCAACCGCTAAGTAAAAGGATAGAGATTAAAGACACTGCCAGTAGCAAGGTGAACTTTACTCTTAAATTTTTTTTCATACCGCATTCTCCTTTCGAGAGTTATTAGAACTTCTTTTATTGACAATAAGAAGCAATAAGAGAACTGTAGTAAACATTAAAGTAGATAAAGCATTTATAGAAGGATTTATACCTAGCCTTGCCATGGAATGGATGACTATGGATAGATTTGATACTCCGGCCCCAGTAGTGAAATAGCTGATAACAAAATCATCTATGGATAGGGTAAAGGCCAAAATCAATCCAGTTACCACGCCTGGCATAATTTCCGGCAGTATTACTTTTCTAAAAGCATAGGAGGGGGTGGCTCCTAAATCTAAAGCTGCCTCGTACAGATGTTTGTTCATCTGTTTTAGTTTGGGCATTACAGCAAATATAACGTAGGGAATATTAAAGGTTATATGTGCCAGCAAAAGAGTCATAAATCCTCTCTCAACTTTAAGAAAAACAAATAGAATCATTAGGGATATACCCGTTACTATATCTGGATTTAGCATGGGAAGGTAGGTAAGGTTTATAATTACGTTCCTACCAAATTTACCCATATTATGAATACCTATAGCAGCAATTGTGCCAATGATAGTAGCAATAATGGAAGCCAACACTGCTATAATTACTGTATAGTAAAGGGCAGACATAATTTCCCTATCTCTAAAGAGCTCTACGTACCATCTTAGGGTAAAACCACCCCAATGCCCTCTAAATTTTGAGTCGCTAAAGGAAAATATCATTAAAATAATTATGGGGGCATAGAGAAAGAAAAATATTATCCCTACATAAAACCTTTTTAGAAAACGCATTAGAACAATCCCCCTCCCTCATTTTCTTTTTCATATTTGGACATTATAGCCATACTAAATAATATTAGTATCATCATAATAAGGGATAAAGCAGAACCAAATCCCCATTCTCCTGTATACAGAAATTGTTGTTCTATAAGATTTCCTATAAGGGTGAACTGTCCTCCGCCTAGTAGCCTTGATATAACGAAGGTGGTGACTGCTGGCATATAAACCATAGTTATGCCGGATACAACTCCTGGTAGACTCAAGGGGAAGATAATCTTTCTAAAGACTACTCTGGAATTGGCGCCTAGATCTTCTGCTGCCTCTATAATACTCTTGTCAATTTTGATTAATACAGAGTAGATGGGTAGAACCATAAAGGGTAAGAAATTATATACCATACCCAGTATTACGGCTCCTTGATTGTACAACAGTTCCATCCTAGGCAGCCCTATAAAAGATATAAAATTATTGATTACCCCGTTTTTTTCCAGTAAGGTTAACCAAGCATAGGTGCGGAGCAAAAAGTTCATCCACATTGGAATTACAACCAATAAAATCAGCACTCTTTTATGCCTATATTCTTTACTGGCAAGAATCATAGCTAGAGGATAGCCTAGAAGCAAACATATTATTGTGCTTATTAAAGCTAGGTATAGGGATCTTAATAAAACCATAATATATATGGGTTCAAAAAATCTCTGAAAATGCTCTAGTGTGAATACTATTCCCTGGTCAGTAGTTTTTGTTACACTGTAAAAAACTATCAATAGCAAGGGAACAAAGATAAACATAATCAACCACACTACATAGGGGTAAGCAATCCAACCCTTCTTCATAGCTAATTCACCTTCTTCATAATATGGATATCGTCGGGAAGAATATTTATTCCCACAATACTATCTACAGGCTCCATAAGGGTACTATGAACCAGCCATTTTATTCCATTAGACTGTACCAACATTTCATAGTGAACGCCCTTAAATAGGACAGAAAGTACTCTGCCTTCAATCATACCTTGACCCTTAGGCACCAGCTTAACATCTTCGGGTCGGACTACAACATCTACTTTTTCATTAGGCTCAAAGCCACTATCTAAGCATTTGAAACGATGATTTGCAAACTCTACTACATAATCCTCTATCATAACCCCGTCTATGATATTACTTTCGCCTATAAAGTCTGCAACAAATGCATTTTTCGGCTCGTTATATATATCAATGGGGGTGCCAATTTGTTGAATAACTCCTTCATTCATAACCACAATTGTGTCTGACATGGTGAGAGCTTCTTCCTGGTCATGGGTTACATATATAAAGGTTATTCCTAATTTTTTCTGGATATTTTTAAGTTCAATTTGCATCCCCTTGCGTAGTTTCAAATCTAAGGCTCCCAGAGGTTCGTCAAGAAGGAGAACATCTGGCTCATTAACTAGTGCTCGAGCTATGGCTACTCTTTGTTGCTGTCCTCCACTTAAAGAATCAACGGAACGGTTTTCAAAGCCTTTTAAGTTAACCAGGTTAAGCATATTTTCAACTTTTTCTTTGATAAGATTTTTATCCATCTTTTTAATGTTAAGACCAAAAGCTATGTTTTCCGCTACGTTCATATGGGGAAAGAGAGCATACTTTTGGAAAACAGTATTTAGCTTTCTTTTATAAGGAGGTAGATTGGTAATATCCTTCCCTTCAAAAAGAACTTTTCCCGTGGTGGGCTCTTCAAATCCCCCTATAATTCGAAGGGTAGTAGTTTTTCCACACCCGCTAGGACCAAGTAAAGTGACAAATTCATTACGTCTAATATATAGGTTTATATTTTTCAGTACGGGAGTGTCATCGAATGTTTTTGAGACATCCACGAGTCTGATGATTTCTTGATTGGTCATTTTATCATACCCCCTGATCTTAGTAATCTCCAATAAAATAAATTTTCTTTCGAGAGCCTTATTTAACACATAACCATATATAGAAATAATTAACCATAGAGTTAAAAACTTGGCGGTGATGATACCCAGAGCACCTTGGCAACGTATCTGGATTCGTTAGAAATAAAATGAACCAACGAAGGTTTAAAGTAAAAGCTCTCACCTTTCTTTACTTTAAACTTCTGGTTCCCTAGATGTAAGATTATAGTACCTGACATAACATAACCAAATTCTTCTCCATCATGAGGATCATCGGGCTCTGTAGCACCGCCCGGCTCTATTTCAATCAAAATAGGTTCCATGGTATTTTTTTGAGAATTAGGGACAATCCACTTAATAGTATGTCCTAAATCCTTATCCTCTTGAATGAATACGTCATCTTTATGAAAGACGATTTTTTCGTCATCTTTATCACTGAAAAAATCCTTTAAGTTGGTACCTAGGCACTCTAAAATATCTACGAGTGTAGCTATGGAGGGAGAGGTCAAATCGCGTTCTAACTGGGATATAAAGCCCTTGGATAGTTCACAGCGATTGGCCAATTCCTGTTGGGTAAGCCCGTTCTTTACCCTAAGGTGTTTTATTTTTTCTCCAATGTTCATAGCTAAAACTCCTTTAGATATAGTTTCGAATAACTAAACTTTTTGTTTACAGTTGCTAAACAAAAACAACAATATATTTTTAACACAATAATATTTAAATGTCAATAACATAAATAAATTTTTTTAAAAAATTTTTTCACACAAATATACAGATATTTATTGGAAAAGAATTGAGCTTATATAGTGGGCAATATAAAATAAATAATGTAAGCCTTTACATATATTGGCTATAAAATTAGTATAATGCAATTACAGATTCTCTATGCAATTCATATGGTCTAACATATTCCGTCTTGATTCGGAATATTTATATGCTGCTTGCCGTAGAGGAGATCTTGGAGTGATCTACTACGCTAAAGCTCATGCTATTAGAAGACGCGCTGTTCCTACCTGGGGAGTATTTCTAAACGAAGAAGAACAAGGTGGAGGCCCTTCATTGATATTGGACCCCATGCCCTGGATCTAACTCTTTGGATGATGGATAACTACAAAACCAAAACTGTTCTATGGAAAATGGTGCCACTATAATTCTTGAATCCAGTTGGGCACTTAATACTCTAGAAATAGTAATTAGAATTTGAATCTAGTGGAGTGGATTTCTATGAAGGGCATTCTGATGATCCAGGATATAAGGAAGCCAAATCTTGGATAGATGCAATTCTCAACGATACTGATCCTGTTGTGCTGCCAGAGCAGGCATTAGTAGTAACTGAGATCTTAGAAGCTATCTATGAATCTGCAAGAACTGGTGCGCCAGTTGTATTTGAATAATAAGAGATTTGGTTAGATTAACGGACTGTGCAAATATAAAAGGAGGCTAAAGCATGAAATTAGGTGTAATGACCGTTTTATTTGGGAACAAGAGTGTTGAAGAAACCTTTAAGTGAGTCAGGTGCTCAGGCAGTAGAGTTAGGTACAGGCGGGTTCCCGAGCAAAGCTCATGCAAATCCCGATGAACTCTTGAATGATGATAGCAAAATCCGAGAATTGAGGGATCTACTAGAAAAATATAATTTACACAAAGAGAGATTGTAGATAGCTTCCATCAAGATTTTGAAAAGACCGTCCGATTAGCACTTGTCCATGGCCCGATGATTTTTTAAAGATACTAGATTATCAGTGGAATGAGGTTTAAATTCCTTATTGGAAAAAGGCAGTAGCCTTTGCTAAGAATCATGGGGTAGATATGGTATGCCTTTTCCCTTTTTTATGAAATGATAATATAACTGTATCTAGCGTATTTATTAATACTTCCTCTTTTTGAGAGCCTGTTATATCTTATCCATACAAGCACATCATTACAGGGGTTGTAATATATAAATTATAAAACAAAATAACAGTTATATTGAATCGCCTTGTAAGGATTTGTTACAAAAATTTTGCCGATATGTTAGACATATGTAACCTTTTTAACGTGTGGATATGATATTAACAGTGTATCTATATCAAAAGGGGGACAGCATATGAAGTTATTAAAATTATTACCAGTTTTTGTACTTATACTTAGTTTGACGGCTTGCTTGGCCTTGCCTATTGATAAATGGCAATCAAATGATGAAGAAGATGAAGGAGAACAAAACCAGGCAATCCGTGAAGGGGAAGTAATAGAAAATACCACCGAAGGACAGCAAGTCCAGGATAATGATATAGATAAAGAATCAAATTTAGAGACAAGCAATGATATAGAGTTTGAGGAAGCAGAAGATACAACAGAGCTAGAAGAAACAGATGAGATTGAAGATGTAGAAGAGACAGAAGAAATAGAAGAAACAGTAAATCAAGAAGAGCCAAAACAAGGGCTTGAGATTATACAGATTTTTAATACCCAGCTACCAGAGAGTATAACTGTAGAACTTAAGTATGACAAATACTTGATAAGCTATGATTATCTATTAATGCTAAAGAATGCAAATATACGTCAATTGCCAACAGTAGAAGCTCCAATAATAGGGAATATAGCTGCCATGGAAAGAATCCCCTTAGTTGCTGAGGTTAAAGGTGATTATCTAGAAGAGTGGGGAAATGATTCATGGTACCAAGTTGAATGGGAGGAAGAAGGAGAAATTAAGACTGGGTTCATCTTTTCTAGTCTGGCAGAAGTAAGGAACTTTCAATTTGAAAAAATGGTGGAGAGTATTAAAGTATTAGAACAGTCAGCTTCATCAGGTCCATTGGCTCATATAAGTAATTACAAAAATGTAAATGGAATTCCTCCTAAAATCAATGGTCATACTTGGGACTCCTATGGCTATAGAAGGAGCCAAAGTGCTGCTGGATATGTAGAACCAAATAAATCTTCGGAATTTAGATATATCCCTGACGGTATGCTGGTACAAGTATTAGAAAAAAAGAAAGGTTTTACCAAGGTTAAGGTTGTAGGATTTGAAGGGGAATATTGGGTACTGGACAAATATATTAATAGTAAAAAGACTCTAAATAAGCTCAATAAAGTGATAATAGTAGATCGCAAGAATCAGAATCAGGGAGTGTTTGAGCTTATAGATGGACAATGGACACTAATTTCCTATGGTCTTTCTACAACAGGTGTTAATGGTCCCTATTCATTAGAAACTCCATTGGGATATTATATGGCTATTGAAAAAAGAGATAAATTTTTATATCTTGAAGATGGAACTACAAAAATTGCCGGTTATGCTCCATATGCAATACGATTTTCAGGAGGGGGCTATATCCATGGAGTTCCTGTTAATTATAAGATTAAAGGCGGCAAGAGAATAGATCCGGGCATGATAGAATATCTTCATTCCATAGGTACAACACCTCGCTCTCATATGTGTGTAAGGAATTATACTAGTCATGCAAAGTTTTTACACAGCTGGGTGGATATTGGAGAGACAGCTTTTATTGTAATAGAATAAGAAGAGGAGATTTTGGCTCAGATGGTCAAAGGGATGATCAATCCTGCATCTATGATCACTCATATAGGAGGTCAATAGCGCGTGTGCTAAGGCTGAAAAATATCTATTGGAGAATTTTAAATAGGTGAATAATAAAAAAGTGGATTCCGTATAGATCCACTTTTTAGATTGTAGTATTTTTGAACATATGCATTGTTTACAATTATAATCTGATATAAAGCTACAGCTATGAGAAGCTTGGAAAACTATAAGATTATGTCTTTTTAGCATCAGTAGCAAAAACATCTCTTTTTTCAAGAAATATGGGTGCTTTATATATAGCAATATATAAAACTGTAGCCAGAAGGGCAGCCCACATACCGTCCTTGATGGAGTGCTGTTTAATAAAGACAGTGGAAAGACATATAAGTACAGCAGTTATAAAGGATAGGACTCTCCAATTTTTGGACTCCTTTTTAAATTCTTCACAATTTACTAATGCAACATGAACTGCTATGGAATTAAGTACATGAATACTGGGTGCCACATTGGTATTAGTATCTGTACTATATATATGCTTTATCATTCTAGAGAATATATCATTTTCCACTATAACAGGCCTTAAGTTTTGTGCATTAGGAAAAATCATATATAAAGTATAACAAATACACATTCCTCCGAATATAAACCAACAGAGCCGGTAATAATCCTTTTTTGATACTAACCCTAAGTATAAGAAACCAATGCCCATATAAACAAACCAAAATAGGTAGGGTACAACAAAATATTTAACAAAAGGTATATAATCATCTATTGGCGAATACATAAAATACTTTGGCTTTATGGTTCTTTCACAATAGTTAAACCAGATTTGGCATATTCCATAAAGGGAAACTAGAGAAAAATGTCGATACTTATTCCATAGGCTGATGAGCTTTTCCTTGTTTTTTACCATATTTTCACCTCCGAATATACATATA
>CALKWV010000054.1 GCA_938003915.1 uncultured Bacillota bacterium
CTTATACAGCCTATGTGGACATATATTACTACTTATAGGAATACCTTTGTTATTTCTGAATATGGCAGAGCTGATGTGGCGGTTGTACTTAATTCCTTTACAGCAGATAGCATCACCGTTGAGGCAAGTTTACAGCAGTTTAAAGATGGAAAATGGATAACCTTAAAGACTTGGTCCAATACTGTGCATAATAATATTACTTGCGGATTGGGAAAATCATGGTATGTTGCCAGTGGATATTACTATCGAATGGTATCTACTGGAAAAGTATATAAAAATGGTAAGATGGTAGAGCAGACCAGCTACATAAGTCCTTTACGTTATTATTAAACACTAAAAGGATTAGTATAAACAAATCTAAAAACTTACCGACTATCTGATGGTTCAAAACAGAAGCCAACTTATTACAAATCCATATTGGGAGATTTATCTTAGTTATCAAAAAAATGGAGCATTGTGATTATTTTACCTATTACCAAATTGCACTAATAAATATGGCTGAAAATATAGCAAGAGTTAATGGAAGGCTTTGGTAGGAAAGTGAAGGGTTTTATCTTACCTCACCCCCACCTTCACTTACTTCCTACTATTATGCTTTTCCATAAAAGCTACCTCCATAGTTTATTTAGCATAATGGAGGTAGCTTTCTTATTTTTATTATTAAGCCAAAACTAATTATTTTGTATGCTTGCACCCTAAGGTGGAAAATCTTATAATATAATAGATTTAAACAAACTTGTACTGTGATAAAGGAGAAGATTGATGCCATCCAATATTTCAAAATACGATATAGAGGAATTAGAGAGAAGAATAGGTTATAGTTTTAATGATACCAATTTGTTGATTACTGCGTTAACCCATAGTTCTTATGCAAATGAAAAACGTGATAATATCTCCGACAATGAGAGGCTGGAGTTTTTAGGGGATTCGGTATTAGAGTTAGTTATAGCTGATTATCTTTATGGAATGTTTGAGCAATATAAAGAAGGAGATCTTACCAAGATAAGAGCTAGTATAGTATCGGAAGGATCCTTGGCGGAGATAGCACGAAGCATTGAGCTGGGAGAGTTTCTTTATTTAGGTAAGGGTGAAGCCAATACAGGAGGGAGAAACCGGGATTCCATATTGGCTGATGCAGTAGAAGCTATTATAGGGGCTGTTTATCTTGAAGCTGGTATAGATAGAGCCAGTGAGCTGATAATTCGTTTATTTACTCCGGTTATTAAGAAAAGCTTTGAGGGTAAGGGATTCCAAGATTATAAAACTCAGCTGCAGGAAATCTTACAGAAAAATAGTGATAAGGAAATAGTTTATCATGTTATTGAAGAAAAAGGTCCTGATCACAACAAAGAGTTTGTTGTAGAGGTGTATCATAATGGTCAAGCTATTGGAACGGGTAGGGGTAAAAGCAAGAAGGAAGCTGAGCAACAAGCTGCCAAGGAGGCTTTGAATAAAATCCATGGGTAAAGATGTAATAATATATCCTGTATTTGTACCTATGATAGGCTGCCCTCATCAATGTGCTTTTTGTAACCAAAGAAGCATAACTGGAAGATCCATAAGCAATCTTATAGAGGATATAAAAAATCAAATTGATACCATTATGGGTACAGCTGTAAAAAGGGAAGGATATAAAGAAATTGCTTTTTTTGGGGGTAGTTTTACCTGTCTTTCTATAGAGCTGCAAAATACTATTTTATCATTAGCACATCCCTACCTAGAAACTGGAATGGTTGACGGCATAAGGATTTCTACACGGCCAGACTATATTGCAGAGCCTATATTGGAAAATCTTCAAAAGAAGGGTCTAACAACTATTGAGCTAGGAATCCAATCTACTAATTCCCATGTTCTAGAAGCAAGTGAGCGTGGGTATACATATGAAAAAATTTTACCTGATCTTTTGAATTTAAGAAATTATCCTTTTAAAGTAGGATATCAGATGATGACTGGCCTTCCTTATGATACACGTCTAATATCCATTAAAACAGCTTTGGACTTTGCTAAAATAAAGCCTGATTTTGTTAGGATATATCCTACCCTGGTGGTCAAAGGTTCAACTCTAGAGCAACAATTCTATCAGGGCAAATATAAGCCCTTAACAATTGAAGAAGCTGTAGACTGGGTAAAGGACATCAAATTTATTTTTGAGTATCATGATATTGAAATAATTCGTATTGGCTTACAAGCTCAGGAAGGATTCGATAAAGGCCAAGATCTTGTTGCTGGACCTTACCATCCTGCTTTTGGTGAGTTGGTAGAAAGTGCTATTTACAGAGATTGGATGAAGGATATTTTACAAAGTATAATGGTATCCAAGAAAAATATATCTGATAAAAGTATAATTTTCCAAGTTCATCCTTCGCGTCTATCTCAAGCTATAGGGCAGAAGAAGTCTAATATAAAATACTTAAGCCAAGAATTCCCACACTACAATATATCAATTAAGCCAAATAAAGAAGCTGATGAGCAAGAAGTGATAGTTGCTATAAATGGTAAGATAGAAAAACACAGTAGAAAAACACATATTGCACGAAAATATGAAGGAATTCTCAAAGAAATATGGAACTAGATGTTAGAGACATTTTGTGCTAAAATTGACAAGTATGGTTGGAGTATACATATAAGGGTCAGTCAACTTGTAATGTAATGGGGTCGACTGATTAAAACAAGAGGTGTATAAAGTTGCTATTAAAAAAACTTGAAATGTATGGCTTTAAATCCTTCGCTGATAGGATTGAAATAGAGTTTGATAAAGGCATCACTGCTATTGTTGGACCTAATGGTAGCGGAAAAAGCAATGTAGCTGATGCTATAAGATGGGTGCTAGGTGAACAGAGCGCCAAATCCCTCAGGGGAAATAAAATGGAAGACATAATATTTTCTGGAACTCAGCAGCGAAAACCCCTGGGATTTGCAGAAGTATCTTTAACCCTGGACAACTCAGATCATGCTTTGCCAGTAGAC
This sequence comes from uncultured Bacillota bacterium, assembly GCA_938003915.1. Classification (GTDB taxonomy): domain Bacteria; phylum Bacillota; class Clostridia; order Caldicoprobacterales; family UBA3941; genus JAAYGY01. Next base: position 2,968 of record CALKWV010000054.1, read on the forward strand.
TTCACCGAAGTAACCATTACTAGAAGGCTTTTTAGATCAGGCGAGAGTGAATATTACATAAATCGCTCTTCATGTAGGCTAAAGGATATTGTAGAGCTATTTATGGATACCGGCGTAGGCAAAGAAGGTTATTCAATAATTGGACAAGGTAGAATTGAGGAGATATTAAGTACTCAACCTGAAAATAGACGGTTAGTCTTTGAAGAGGCTGCAGGTATAGTTAAGTATAAAGCTAGAAAACAGGAATCAGAGCGAAAACTGGAGAATACACAGGAAAACATAGTTCGTGTAGAGGACATACTAAGGGAAATAGAACACCAGCTTGGACCTTTGGAAGAACAAAGTAGGGTAGCAAAAGAATATTTGAGTTTGAGGGACAAGCTAAAGTTTTATGATCTTAATAGATTTGTCGTGGAATATGACAGCCATAAGAAAAAAATAGACAAGATAAAGGAAAGTGTTTCCCTATTAGAACAGGATATAAAAATCCATAGACAAAACATTATTGAACTTGAGACTAAGGGCAAAAAATTAAATGAGCAATTAATTCAACTGGATAATGAAATTCAATCCATTCGGGATAATAGATATGGAATATTGAATGAAATTGAGAAGTTAAAAGGCACAATTCAAGTTGTTCAGGAAAGAATTGTACAGCTGGACAGAGAGAAAGCTAGACTGGAACAGGAGCTTGAATGGGAAAGAGAGTCAATTGCCCAAAAGGAAAAGGAAAAATCTAATGTATTAGAAAAATTAGATATGAAAAAGGCGCTCCTAAATAATTCTCTTTCTAAGTCTGCTGAGCTGGAAACCAAGCTTGAGGAAATACAAAGGAAGCTATCAGCAAGCCAGCTGGAAGCACAGCAGAAAAAGGATAAGATGTTGAGAATTTGGAGGGACCTTTCTGAAGCTAAAAATAGTATAACCAGATTTCAGACATTAAAGAGTAATCTTGAAGAACAAAAGAGGCGTATTGAAGAACAGTTGGAAGAATTAAAACAAAATAAAGTGAACATTACAAATAAATATGAGGCTATAAATGAAAACATTAAGATAATTAACCAAAATATATTAAAAAAAAGTGAAGAAAAGACTGTGTTAGAACAAAAAATAGCCTCCTTGGAGCAAGTTCTAAAGGATTTAGACAATAAGCTTCAGCACCAAAATCAGCAACTTGAAGGGATGAAGTCAAGATTAAACCTATTAGAAGAGATGTCCAATGCCTATGAAGGTTATCAAAAGAGCGTGAAAAGTATTTTGTTGGCATGCCGTAACAACTCCTCCATAAGGGAGCGTGTTTGTGGTGTAGTGGCGGAGCTTATAGATGTACCTAAGAAATATGAGATAGCTATAGAAACCGCCTTAGGGTCTAGCCTTCAGCATATAGTAACTTATAATGAACATGATGCTAAGTATATAATTGAATTTCTAAGACAGAGAAAACTGGGGCGAGCTACCTTCCTACCCATATCCTCCATCAAAGCTAGGGATCTTTACAATCACGAAAGAGACGCCCTGACAATGGAAGGCTGCTTGGGAAGAGGAGTAGATCTCATAAAATTTGATGACAAGTACAAAGATATATTTAGCAATCTATTGGGTAGGGTTCTTATTACAGAAAATCTTGACCAAGCTATAGAAATTGCTAAGAAATTCTCCTATTCCTTTAGAATTGTTACCTTGGAGGGAGATGTTGTAAATACTGGCGGTTCTATGACAGGAGGTAGTCTAAGCAAAAGTAGTACAGGGATCATAGGACGTAGCAGAGAAATTGATGAATTAAGGTTAAGCATTGCCCAGCTTACAGAGCGTATGAAAGTTGACATAGAAAAAAGAAAAGTTCAAATGGAAGAGCATACTCAAATAAGAGAAGCCAGGAAAAAGCTTTCCAATGAAATCCATGAGCTGGAAATTGACATAGCTGCTCAAAGAGAACACCTTGAGGCAATCCGTGTACAGATAGAAAAAGGGGAAAGGGAAAGCCAAAACCTGGAGCAAGCTAAAATTAAATTGGATCAAGAAATAAAAAAATTAATCCAATCCATAAAAGAGCAGGAAAATCTAATAGCCAGACTTGAAACTCAAAACAAGGATGCTCAAGCTTTAGTGGATGATACTGACTCTTCTATTGAAAGCATCAGTAGACAAAAGGCGTCTATGGACCAGGAAATCACAAAGATCAAAATAAAAATAGCAGGTTTAAAACATGAGATTAGCTCATTGGAAGAAAAACTAGGTCAGCTAAATAGAGATATGGAGCGTCACCGAAAAAATATAGAAGAGAAGTCAAGGCAGTTACAGGATAATTCTAAATCTGCTGAGCAATATAAGGGGGAAATTGTAGAATATAATAAAAAAATAGAAAGCTTAGAAGCTAAAGCAAGAGAAGAAGAGGCTTTGCTAACTGAAAAGCAGTCTATTAAAGATGAGTTGTCTAAAAAGATAACTACCATAGATAAAAGGATAAAGGAATTGACTTCTATTATAGAAGATATCAGAACACGAAAGCATAGTATGGATGTACAATTGTCTAGGGCGGAGTTAGAAATCGAAAACATTCAAAACAATATATGGGAAGAATATGAAGTATCCTATGCTCAAGCTTTAAAATATAGGGACGAGAACTTAACAATTTCTCAAATTAGAAAAGAAATTCAACAAATAAAGCAGAGAATCAGTAAACTTGGAAATATCAATATAAACGCCATAGAGGAGTATAAGCGGGTAAAAGAGAGGTATGATTTTCTCATCAAACAAAAAGATGATTTAGTTAAGGCAAAAGAAAATTTACAAGGCATAATAAAGGATATTACTTCAACCATGGAAAAGAAGTTTAAAGAGGAGTTTGGCATTATCAACAAGCATTTTAGCCGAGTCTTTGCCCAACTATTTGGAGGAGGCAGGGCAGAACTTGTGCTAGAGGATCCGGACAATGTATTAACTTCAGGAATTGAAATAGTAGCCCAACCACCAGGCAAAAAACTTCAAAGTATTTCTCTTTTATCGGGTGGGGAAAAAGCCTTAACTGCCATCTCAATATTATTTGCAATACTTGAGCACAAGCCTGCACCTTTTTGCGTGCTTGATGAGATCGATGCCGCTTTAGACGAGAGCAATGTTCAGAGCTTTGGAAAATATTTAAGAAAGTTTAGTGAGAAGACCCAATTTGTTTTGATTACTCATAGAAGGGGAACTATGGAAAGTAGTGATGTCCTATATGGAGTAGCAATGGAAGAAAAGGGCGTCTCAAGAATGGTATCTGTTAGGTTAGAGGATGATATTGCAAGTTAAATAATTAATTATTTTCAAATAATCATAAAGAAAGGAAGTAAGCAAGGCAACATGGACAACAAAAAGAATAGGAAAAAAGGTTTCTTTTCTAGATTAGTGGAAGGTTTGGATAAGGCGCGAAAAGGGTTTACAGATAGGGTAGATGAACTAATAAAATACTATCGTGAAATAGATGATGATTTTTTTGAAGAGTTGGAAGAAATCCTTATTACTGCAGATGTAGGCGTTAATACAACCATGGAAATTGTTGATGAGCTGCGGGAACAGGTAAAAGAAGAAAAAATAGGTGATGCTGAAAAAATTAGGAATCTGTTAAAAGAAAAAATAATTGCCATATTGGCTGATGAAGATGATTTTGAAGTAAAAACTCCTGCGGTATTTTTGGTTGTGGGTGTTAATGGTGTTGGTAAGACTACTACTATAGGAAAACTAGCAAATTTATATAAAAATCAAGGGAAAAGTGTTTTAATGGCAGCGGGGGACACCTTCCGTGCTGCTGCAGCTGATCAATTGAAGATATGGGGAGAGCGTACAGGGGTACAGGTCATTTCTCAAATGGAGGGATCTGATCCAGCTGCTGTAATATTTGACGCTGTACAAGCAGCCCGATCTAGAAATGTTGATGTTTTATTGTGTGATACTGCTGGTAGACTACACAGCAAAAAGAACTTGATGAAGGAACTTGAAAAAATAAATAGGGTACTGGATAGAGAATATCCAGATGCACATAAGGAAGTGCTGCTAGTTTTAGATGCCACTACAGGCCAAAATGCAGTGTCTCAGGCTAAATTATTCAAGGAAACTGTGGGAGTTACAGGTATTGTCCTTACAAAGCTTGATGGTACTGCTAAGGGTGGCATCATAATAGCGGTCAAATCTGAATTAGATGTGCCTATACGTTTTATTGGAGTTGGTGAACAGGTAGATGATTTACAGGCCTTTGTACCTGAAGATTTTGTGGACGCACTATTTGGGGATGACAAATAATTATAAGTGTTGATTTAAAGTTGCCAGAAAAGCTCCATTGCTTTTCTGGCTTTTAGATTTAAACATACAAGGAGATTTAGCTATGAAAGAAAAACTTGATTTTCAATCAAATGTATTAATAGGAGCATTATTATTTGGTCTATTTTTTGGGGCAGGTAATTTGATATTTCCTGTGCAAATGGGACAGTTAGCAGGCAAGAATACATTTCAGGCAACAATGGGTTTTTTAATTACTGGTGTAGGGCTGCCACTTTTGGGAGTTATTGCAACTTCCTTGGCTCAAAGTGAAAGTTTATATGATCTGGCAAAATCTGTAAATAAGATATATTCAATTTTATTTACCTGTATGCTGTATTTAACCATTGGACCTTTATTTGCTATTCCCCGCACTGCTACTGTTGCTTTCGAAGTAGGCTTAAACCCCTTTATTACAGCAGAATATATGCAAATTGGACTATTTATATTTTCCTTAATATTCTTTGCCTTAACACTTTGTTTTTCACTACGGCCAGCTAGAATACTAGATTGGGTAGGCAAATATCTTACACCTGCTTTTTTGGTCTTATTATCAATATTAATAATTGCAACCTTTTTAAAGCCAATGGGCCAAGCCAGCCTATACCCGGCCCAGGAAAACTATATTGATAAGCCATTGTTTACAGGAATATTAGAAGGGTACCATACTATGGATGCATTAGCTTCTCTTGCATTTGCAATTGTTGTTATTTCAAATATTGAGAAATTAGGTGTAAAAGATCCAAAAAGAAAAGCCATTGAAGTATGCAAATCCGGATTAATATGTTTAGCTGGAATGAGCCTGATTTATGCATCGCTAGCCTATATGGGGGCTACCAGTATGGGCAGTGTTGGTAGTGCTGATAATGGTGGCAAAATCATGTCCATGGTTAGTGAACATTATTTTGGATTTGCAGGCAAACTGCTATTGGCTGCTATTGTAACTGTTGCTTGTCTTAAAACGGCAATCGGTTTAATTACGTCATGTTCCCAAATGTTTAGTGAAATGTTTCCAAATTCGTTTTCCTACAATAAGTATGCTATTTTATTTACTGCCCTGTCTTTTATAATCGGAAATTTTGGATTAAATAAAATAATCCAGCTATCTGTACCGGTACTTATGTTTCTGTATCCCCTAGCCATTACTTTAATTTTATTATCATTATTGGCTCCCATTACTAATAAACAAAGGGACATATATATATGGACCACCATATTAACAATGCTTGCAGCCATTTTCGATTTTTGTAACGCATTACCCAAAACTATAAAAGAGACTGTAATTGTAAGCATGATGATAGACTTTGCTCACATGTATTTGCCTGGATTTGACCATGGATTTGGATGGCTTATACCATCTTTATTAGGATTTATTATAGGAATAATTTTTTGGAGAGTGAAACAGTGGAGATTATCAAAAATTTGACCTGAGCTAATGGAGAATTGTATACTCTAATTAATTGGTTTTTTAGAAAGTTATCTAAAAACAAGAATAGGGGAGGGTCTTATAATATGGGTCAGAAAAATATATATGTTATTTATGGTGATGAGCCTAAAACTATGGTTCTAGAGGTTTTAGAAAAAATAAAACCAGAGAAGGACTTAAGTACTGAAGCGACAATTGGTATAAAGCCTAATCTAGTAGTAGCAAAACCTTCTACTAGCGGAGCCACCACTTCGCCTGAGTTAGTTGAGGGCATTATTGAATATTTCCAATCTAGAGGTTATATGAATATATGCATTTTAGAAGGGTCCTGGATTGGGGATAGGACTTCCAGAGCCTTTAAAGTATGTGGTTATGAAGATATTTCAGAAAAATATAATGTTCCTCTTGTAGATCTACAAAAGGATAGTTACCAGGAATGTAATGTAGATGGCTTAAAGTTAAATATTTGCAGTAAAATGAAAGAGATAGACTATCTTATCAATGTGCCAGTTCTAAAAGGGCATTGCCAAACCAATATAACCTGCGCTCTTAAAAATATGAAAGGCTGTATACCAAATTCCGAAAAGAGAAGATTTCATACAATGGGACTACATAAACCTATAGCCTATTTGAGTAAAGCTATAAAGCAAGATCTTATTATTGTAGATGGGATAATGGGAGATTTGAACTTTGAGGAAGGTGGCAACCCAGTTCAAATGAACCGGATTTTAGTAGGCACAGATCCAGTTATGATAGATAGCTATGCTGCAGATTTACTAGGGTTTGATATAAAGGATATTCCCTATATAGAGATTGCAGAGGAAATAGGAGTGGGAACAACGGAATGGGATAAATCCTCAATTATAGAACTTAACAGTGATCAAAGCACTGAAATTAAAGGCAAAACTGGAAAGGTAAAAATGTTCACTAAATATATAGAGGAACGGGATGCCTGCTCTGCATGTTATGGTAGCTTAATTCATGCCTTGGATAGACTAAGAACTAGTGGACAGCTTGGTAGAATTAACACTAAACTATATATAGGCCAGTATTATAGAGATAAATCCATAGATAATGGTATTGGTATAGGGCAATGTACAAGAAAATGCCCACAGTATGTACCAGGATGTCCGCCTACAGCACGAGATATAGTCAAATATCTAGAAGATAATATTTAATTGTGGGAATTAAGACTTTATGAAAATCCCATATTTATTTTTATGCTATTTCCCTATGGGTTATGTCAACAATTACCACCAGGAAAGGAAGAATGTCATCCGTGGAACTCCCAGAGGATTTAAGGTATGCAATAGAATTGGAATTATCTCATTTTTCACCTAAAAAGCTTTCTAAGATAGTGTCGGATCTTTCTAACAGATATCGTACTAGAAAAGAACCTAGAGGACAGAGCTTTATTAGATCAAAAGAGGATGTATACGCATATGCTGCCTTCCGTATGCCTGCCACTTTTGCTGCAGTGTATTCAGCACTAAAACAAATGAAGGAAGGATTAGAGGACTGGGCTCCACATTCCTTACTTGATGTTGGAGCCGGTCCAGGAACTGTTATGTGGGCAGCTAATGAAATATATCCGAGTTTAAATACCATAACTCTATTGGAAAGAGAAGAGGGAATGATTGCCCTAGGTAAAAGATTGGCAAAGCATTCCTCATCCATATCAATAAAGCATGCAAAATGGGTCAAGACCGATATTACTGTTCAGTGGGAGACCAGCGCCCACGATTTAGTGATTGCATCATATGTACTAGGGGAGCTTAGTGAGCAAGATAGACATCATTTCGTTCAAAAACTATGGGAAGTTACTAAGGGTACTTTGCTTATTATTGAACCAGGAACTCCGGCTGGCTTTTCTCGAATCAGGCAAGCCCGAAAGCAACTTATTGATGCGGGAGCTTTAATTACAGCACCTTGTACTCACCCATTCCCATGTCCAATGCCTGATGATAATTGGTGTCATTTTTCCCAGAGGATATCCCGCTCTCGCTTGCACAGACAAGTTAAATTCGGTGAGCTTTCTTATGAGGATGAAAAATTCTCCTTTATAGCTGTCTCTCGAGAGAAGGGGAAAGTTTTTGAAGGTAGAATACTGCGCCATCCACAAGTTAGAAAGGGACATATCATATTTGAAATATGTAGCTCTGACGGGATAAGTAATCAAGTCATATCACGAAAGGATAAAGAGCTATATCGCTATGCTAAGGGTTTAAGCTGGGGTTCAACATTTGAGGCAGATAAATAGAATAATATGAAGCTAAGGTTCAATTGACATTATATAAAAGTATGGGACTAGAATGACGAGTTAAATTGAAGAAAATTATTACGTAATAGTACAATTGGAGGTTGCAATGGTGGCACTGGATGTACAAAAGGCTTTAGAGGAAAAAGTTAAAAGACTAGCTAAGGAAATGTTCGGGTGGGAAATGGATAAACCAGTATTGATAAGCAACCGTATGAAAAGAACTTTGGGGCAATATGTTTGGGAAATAAACCAAAACACAAAAAGGCCTGAGCTAGTCAGGTTCCAGTTTGCTGCTAAGCTATTTAGTGGCGGATACAGGGAAGAGGATATAGAATTGGTTATCAAGCATGAGTTAATTCACTGGTATACCGATATTACTGAGGGTAGGCCGTGCCATCATAATAAAATTTGGAAAGCAAACTGCAGGAGATTTGAAGTACCAGATAGTCCAATAATTAATCTAAAAACCAAAGAGGGTAAATCAGATTATAAATGGATGTATCAATGTACCAATCCAAAGTGTGCCACCATTTATAATAGATATAGGAGGATACCCAAAAACTATGTTTGCGGAAAATGCGGGGGAGTTCTTAGAGAATATCCCCTATCTCCTATACCTGGGCCTATTTAAAGTAAAATTATTTATTACAAGCTCAAAACTACAATCTAAAAACTCAGCTGCATCTTCGCACATTCTCATTCTTGTGGAATATATTTCCAAGAAATCCATGGGACATGATAAGTTCATGTCCATTATCATTTCATACCTAAGATTTCTTCTTTCTTTATCTATTTCTAACCAGTTCTTTTTTATAGAATAATTTACCCTGTTATGTATATTCTCTGGATCATATGCTATATTTTTCCGTATTCTAGTTCTATGGGCATCAATTTTATCTGCAATTATGAGAGCTGCACTTATCTCATTAACTGGACTGCCATACTGTTCTTCGTGGCTGCCTATAGCGCTTAAAATGCATACAATATCTTCCATAGGCATTTTCATCTTTAATAAAATAGGGAAGAGGAGGTTGGCTCCTGCAATACCATGATTTTTCCGATTTATACAGTTTCCTATATCGTGCATCAGTCCTGCTATGGCAGCAAGTTCAACTAACCTATTAGGATATCCTAGCTCTCTCAATATTCTGGCTGCTGTTTCGCTTACCCTGGTTACATGTCTTATCCCATGCTCTGTATATCCTAAAACCTCTAAGTTTTTATTAGCTCCTTCAATCAAAGCTTTAATATCTTCATTGTTCTGTATATCTTGCAGTCTTACCATCTTGCAAATCCCCTTTCAGTAATTTAACACTTTTTTGCTTATTCAATGCTTTTAATGGCTATTGATAAATGAATGAGTTACACTAATTTGGCTAAGAAAGCTGGTTTCTAATTTTCTCCAAATTAATGTTAGAATGAACGTTCAATAGCTATTAAAAATCATGAATAACAGCCGTTGAACTAGTACAATAGGCTAATTTATCAGTTAAACATAAAAACAATAGAGTTTGTGTATCTAAATAAAGTGTTTCCTAAGAACAACTTAAAATAATCAAGATTATCATATCTTTATTGCAATTTTTTGTTGACATATGCAAATCTTTATACTATAATTTATGCCTGTAAAGGAAAAATACTTTACACCCACTTATCCTTTTTCCTTAGGGAGTGTATGAATGGAAAAGTTTGCTCAAATCGGTATGTTGTTAGAGATATACGGCGGTTTGCTTACCCATAGGCAAAGGGATGTTATGGATTTATACTATAACTATGATCTTTCCCTTTCCGAAATAGCTGAACAATTTGACATCAGCCGCCAAGGAGTTCATGATCTTATTAAAAGATCAGAGCAAATTCTTTTAAAAGCAGATAATAGTATTGGAATATTGAAACTTAGGGATAGGATATTGGACGGGATTAGGGATATTGAACAGGACATAGATAGGCTAATACAGGAGTTAGATGGGGATCAAATAGAAAATCCTGATAGAATAAAAGATAGATTAAGGCTTATAAAGGAAAAAGTTATAAACCTGGGCAGTTTGTGATGGGATAACTGGCCATTATATAAGGAGGTTAAATGATGGCATTTGAAGGGCTGTCTAGTAAATTACAGTCAACCTTTAAGAAGTTGACAGGGAAGGGCAAGCTTTCCGAAAAAGATGTAAAGAATGCTATGCGGGAAGTAAGACTGGCTCTGCTAGAGGCTGATGTCAACTTTAAGGTAGTAAGGGAGTTAGTCAAGAAAATTAGCGAAAGAGCTGTAGGCCAGGAAATAATGCAAAGCCTAACTCCTGGGCAACAGGTTATTAAGATAGTAAATGAAGAGTTAACCGCTTTGATGGGTGGAACATATAGCAAAATAAATTTAGCACCTACTCCCCCTACGGTAATAATGATGGTGGGTCTACAGGGTGCAGGTAAGACTACTACAGCAGGGAAGCTGGGTGGTTACTTTAAAAAAGAAGGAAAGAGCCCTCTTCTTGTCGCCTGTGATATATATCGACCTGCAGCCATAAGACAGTTGCAGGTAGTAGGCCAGCAGTTATCAATTCCAGTATTTGAGATGGGCAAGGATGATCCTGTCAACATAGCCAAAAAGGCTATCGCCCATGCCAAGGATGAGGATTATGATATAGTTATCATCGATACAGCAGGTAGGCTTCACATAAACGAAGAGCTGATGGATGAACTAAAAAATATCCAAAATGCTGTAAATCCCCATGAGATTCTTTTGGTAGTAGATGCAATGACAGGGCAGGATGCTGTAAATGTAGCTGAAAGCTTTAACGAAAAGCTAGGCATAGATGGAGTAGTTTTAACCAAGTTAGATGGGGATACTAGAGGTGGGGCAGCCCTTTCAGTAAAAGCCGTAACCGGCAAGCCTATCAAATTTGCTGGTATGGGTGAAAAGCTAACTGACTTGGAGATTTTCCATCCCGACAGGATGGCATCTAGAATTCTTGGAATGGGGGATGTCCTTAGCTTAATAGAAAAGGCCCAGGCCAATATTGATGCTGAAAAGGCCATGGAGCTAGAAAAAAAGCTGCGAAGTCAGCAGTTTACTCTTGATGACTTCCTGGAGCAGCTCCAACAAGTTAAAAAAATGGGCCCATTAAGCGATATTATAGGTATGATTCCCGGATTAAATCCAAGTAAGCTTGCAGGAGTAGACTTAGATGACAGGCAGATAGTTAGGACTGAAGCCATTATACAGTCTATGACAAAGGAAGAGAGACAAAATCCCAACATCATCAATGCTAGTAGAAGAAAAAGAATTGCTAAAGGAAGTGGAACAACTATACAAGACGTCAACAGACTGTTAAAATCCTTTAATGAATTCCGCAAGATGATGAAGAAGATGTCTGGGATGGAGAAATCCATAAGACGGGGTAGATTTAAATTTCCCTTTTAAATAGCTAATTAGGAATTTATACTTCCTAAAACCTGGAGGTATAGATTCTCTACAATATATAATTTAACATCATAGAAAAGAGGTGATACAATGGCAGTAAAAATCAGACTAAAAAGAATGGGTTCAAAGAAGAATCCTCACTATAGGGTTGTAGTTGCTGACTCTAGATCACCAAGGGATGGTCGCTTTATCGAAGAAATTGGATATTACCATCCACTAGCCAACCCTTCAGTAGTTAAGATAGATGTTGAGAAGGCAAAGAAATGGCTACAGAATGGTGCACAACCTACTGATACTGTTAGGCAGCTTTTAAAGAAAAGCGGCATTATCGAAGGATAAAGCCAGGTGTTATTGAAGTAACTAAAATAATTACGGGGGTATGAAAAATGGGAGAATTAGTTAAGTTTATTGCTCAATCCCTAGTAGATAATCCAGATCAGGTGGAAGTCAATGAAATCCAAGGTGAGCAGACAGTTATTATAGAATTAAGGGTAGCCCCCGAAGATATGGGCAAGGTTATTGGTAAACAGGGACGAATCGCTAAGGCTATTCGTACCGTTGTTAAAGCTGCAGCAACCAAGGAAAAGAAAAGGGCAGTTGTAGAAATTTTATAAAATAGGAAGTAAGAGAAATTGGTAGACTATATTTCTGTTGGATATGTTTTAAAACCCCGAGGTATTAAGGGGGAAATAAAGGTCGAACCTCTTACAGATTATATAGAGCGATTCGACGAATTGGATATTCTCTATATAAAAGAAAATGATGAGTATAAGCCCGCTAAGATCCTATCTAGAAAATATAGCCCTACCCATGTATTTTTGTTGCTAGAGGGCTATAATGATAGGAATCAAGCTGAAAAGCTAAGGGGGCAGTATCTCTGGATTGCTAGGGATCAAGTCAGAGAATTACCCGAAGATACCTTTTTAATTGCTGATATAATTGGTTGCGCTGTATATACCAAAGAAGGACAGTATCTAGGTTGCGTAGATGATGTAATTGAAACAGGTAGCAATGATGTCTATGTCACCACAGGTCCTTTAGGAGATGTTTTAATTCCTGGGCTGAAAAAAGTTGTTTTAGAGGTAGATATTAAAAATAAAAAGATTATAGTATCAGCGCAGGAATTGGAGGGGTTATTGCCCAATGCGGATTGATGTGTTAACCCTTTTTCCTGAAATGTTTGACGGAGTCTTGGGGACAAGCATTATAGGACGGGCAATAGAAAACAAGATACTGGACATTAATCTTATTAACATAAGGGATTTTGCTAAGAATAAGCATAAGCAAACCGATGACTATCCCTATGGTGGAGGTCCAGGCATGGTTATGTCGCCCCAACCCTTGTTTGATGCTTTTTATCATGTGCTGGATGATAAAGCACCATCAGCTAAAGTTATTTATTTTTCTCCCCAAGGTAGAACTCTAAATCAGGAGATGGCCAAGGAGTATGCTAAGATTTCTCATCTAATATTATTATGTGGCCATTATGAAGGGGTGGACCAAAGAGTCATAGACAAGTTTGTAGATGAAGAAATATCTATAGGTGATTATATTCTAACTGGCGGAGAGCTTCCAGCTATGGTATTTATTGATTGCGTAAGCCGACTAATACCTGGAGTATTAGGTAGTTCTCAGTCAGTAGAAGATGAATCCTTTAGCAAGGGCCTCCTAGAGTATCCCCACTATACTCGTCCTCAAGTATACGAAGGACTAAAGGTACCTGATGTGCTTTTATCGGGCAACCATAAAGAAATAGAGAAATGGCGGATAAGGGAGAGCCTGCGCAACACCTTAAGAAAGCGGCCTGATTTGTTAAAAGATGCTGATTTAACTTTGGAAGAGCGCAAAATACTCGAAGAATTAAAGAGGGACAAGATCTAGCCAGCTAAATATTTATTGCCTTGAAAATGCTGGTGTGCTATAATGAGTTTTGAATTACGCGCGTTCCTCTGTCTGTTTATGGTTATGAACGTTGGTCATGGAAGGAGGTAGTTGTAGAAATGGATGTTATTCGAGCTATTGAGAAAGAACAGATGAGAAAGGATATTCCTGAATTTAACGTAGGGGATACTGTTAGGGTTTATGTAAAAGTTATTGAAGGTTCAAGAGAGAGACTGCAAGCCTTTGAAGGCACTGTAATACAGAAAAGACATGGTGGTATTCGTGAGACCTTTACCGTAAGAAGAGTGTCCTACGGTGTAGGTGTAGAAAGGGTTTTCCCTGTTCACTCTCCTAAAATTGATCGAATAGAGGTAATTAGAAGAGGTAAAGTACGTAGAGCAAAACTATTCTATCTAAGAGATAGAGTAGGAAAAGCTTCAAAAGTTAAAGAGAGACGAGTATAAGAATGTGGGACTGAGGGCAGTCCCATATTTTTTCACATCTTTGATTATTGGGAGATGGCTACATATGAGTGATATAAAAAGTGATATCAAGGAATGGATTCAGGCCATATTAATTGCTATAGTTGTATCCATGTTTATTCGTGCTTTTTTATTTGAAACTACTTTAGTGTATGGTAAATCTATGGAGTCAACCTTGCACGATAGGGATAGGGTTATAATAAATAAGTTGGTTTATCGATTTGGACTTCCCAGTAAAGGGGATATAGTTGTATTTAAAAATCCTGATAACATGGAAGAAAATTATGTAAAACGCGTAATTGCTTTGCCAGGTGACACCATTGAGATCGTAGATGGAGAGGTTTATGTAAATGGTGAAGTGTTGGATGAACCTTATATAAATGAACCTACTAAAGGAGATTTTCCTAAAGTTGTGGTTCCTGACGGTACCATATTTGTTATGGGAGATAACCGTAATCATAGCCAAGATAGTAGAAATCCATCAGTTGGTTTTGTACCTATAGAGAATGTTATAGGCAAGGCCCAGCTACGTATATGGCCCCTGGATAAGTGGACTATATTTGAATAGTATGAAAGGAGACGTTGTCTTGAATATCAACTGGTATCCGGGTCATATGGCCAAGGCCAAAAGACTCATATCAGAAAGCTTAAAATTAGTAGACATAATTTTGGAGATAAGGGATGCACGTATTCCTCTAAGTAGTGCCAATCCTGATTTCGATGATCTTTTTACAAATAAAACCAGGATTGTTTTTTTAAACAAGAGTGACTTGGCTAATTCTTCCGTAACTGAGGACTGGGTTGATTGGTTTGCTGCTCAGGGAATAAAAGCAGTGCCTATTAATTCTTTGAATCCCAGGGATACCAATAATGCTAAAAGTATAATCTTAGATATAGCCAAAGAGTTTTACGATAGAATTCGGAAGAGAAAAGGGATTAATAAGACTATTAGAGGTATGGTAATAGGCATACCTAATGTTGGGAAATCAGCCTTTATAAATGGTGTTGCTGGAGCTAAAAAAGCTAAAACAGGAAACAAACCCGGCGTTACAAGGGCTAAACAGTGGATAAAGGTAACTCCATATCTAGAGCTTATGGATACTCCTGGATTATTGTGGCCTAAATTGGATAATAGGGAGATAGCTCTTAACTTAGCCTATACTAGAACCATTAAGGAAGAAATATTGGATACAGAAGAGGTTGCACATTATTTTCTAGAGAAGGCCAAGGTGGAATTTCCTGAGGCTATTGTAGGCAGATATGGGCAATTGGATATGGACTTAAAGGGATATGAAATATTGGAGAATATATGCCTGCAAAAGGGCTGGGTGCAGGCAGGTGGAATACCGGATTTAGAAAGAGGTTCCAGGCATATTTTAGATGATTTTCAACAAGGCAGGCTAGGTAGGTTGACCTTAGAGAAACCTC
Organism: uncultured Bacillota bacterium; assembly: GCA_938003915.1. Classification (GTDB taxonomy): domain Bacteria; phylum Bacillota; class Clostridia; order Caldicoprobacterales; family UBA3941; genus JAAYGY01. The sequence goes on from CALKWV010000054.1 coordinate 18,156, forward strand.
CTAAATAATATAGGATATGGTGTTGTAATATATGAATATTGATAAACTAACTATTGTCGAGGTAAAAGAATTAATTAATAGTAGTTCAACAGAGGAATTAAACAGGTTATTAGAGCTAGTAAAGCAAGACAGTAGAAAAGGTATTAGAAATTTATATAGGACAATTCTTAGACGGATTGAAGATGAACAAAATAGGATCAAAAAGAGGGAAATACTATTAGAAGAAGAAAAGAAACTTTGGGCTATGGGCTACCATAATATTGGTGGGCTAGATGAGGCTGGCAGAGGACCTCTTGCAGGTCCAGTGATAGCAGCATGTGTAGTTTTTAGCCCAGAAACATATATTGAAGGAATAGACGATTCAAAAAAACTGTCTCCAGCCAAGAGAGACAAGCTCTTTGATATTATAATGGCTAGAGCTAAAGCTGTAGGAATTGGTCGTGTGGATGCACAGGAAATTGATGAGATGAATATTTTTGAAGCTACTCGCTTGGCTATGGAGCAGGCAGTATCACAGTGTTATCCCAATATAGATTTTTTACTGGTAGATGCTATGGAGCTTGAGCTACCTGTGCCTTCTGCATCACTTGTAAAAGGAGATAGCCGTTCCCATTCCATTGCTGCCGCTTCTATCATTGCTAAAGTAACTAGGGATAGGGAAATGCTAAAATGGCATCAAAAATATCCTCAGTATGGATTTGATAACCATAAGGGCTATGGAACCAGCAGGCATATAGAAGCTATTCAAAAATATGGTTTATGCCCTATACATAGAAGATCCTTTACTTATAAAATTATTAATGTATAAAATTAATCCATAATATTAGTTTATATGATTCATTGTCTATTGGCTGCATAAACGATTTTCAAATAAGCAAAGCATTTTTCACCACTTTTAGAATAAAATAGAAATTACCTTTCGTAAGTTATATCTCTAGTGATATATAATTGGAGAAGGGTATTATGGATCCAAAAAAGATAGGACATTGGGGAGAACAACAAGCTTGTAAATATCTGGAGAATATGGGTTTTAAAATTTTGGATAAAAACTATCGATGTAGACTTGGTGAGATAGATTTAATAGCTTTAGATGGAGACTACTTAGTTTTTATTGAAGTAAAGACAAGAACCTCTGTGTCTTATGGATTTCCAGCAGAATCCATAGGTAAGAGGAAACAAAATAAATATATCCAAATGGCATCTATATACGCCAAGGAAAAAGGTATATATGGAGCTTCTTTTCGTTTCGATGTAGTTGAAATTATTATAAATGGACCAGGCCGTTGGGGAATTAATCACATTAGTAATGCTTTTCAATCTACTGGAGGCAGGTATTATTTTTAGAGTTCTTTATGTAGC
>CALKWV010000055.1 GCA_938003915.1 uncultured Bacillota bacterium
TTTTTAGTATAGCAGATACACCATATATTTGTACAGTACTAGGAGGATAAAAGATGTATGAAAAAAGAGGAATTTTAGAGAATGGGTAGAATAATAAATAAATAAAAAAATAATGAAGGATGATTATCATGCTTCATTATAATAGAAATCACTTAAAGCTTTTAGCCCTCATGGGAGTTATTATAATTGGGCTCTTATCATTTCTTATATTTAAAGATCATATTCTATCCGGTACAGGAGAAGAGAATATCGTCATAGTAAACAACAATGATGACCAACTTCAAGTGTCAGATCAAGCTTTGGAGAATCAGCAAGAGAGCAAAGAGCCGGAGACAATAAAAGTATATATTGTAGGCCAGGTAAAACATCCAGGTGTATTAGAAGTACCAAGAGACTGCCGCCTTAATGATGTGGTAGAAATGGCCGGTGGTTTTTTACCAGATGCTGATTTACTAAGAGTTAATCTAGCCATAAAAGTTCAGGATGAAGGCATGTACATAATACCAAAGATAGGGGAGGAGCTCCCTGAGCCAGGACCTAGCTATCAAAACTCCTCCATGACTTCAAGTCAAGGGCAAAATCAAAAGATAAATATAAATACTGCAGATCAGAGCCAGTTAGAAACATTGCCCCGCATTGGACCAACCCTAGCCAGGAATATTATAGAATACAGAGAGCAAAACGGACCTTTCAAGAGAATAGAGGACATAATGAACGTTCCTAGAATAGGAGAGAAGACCTTCCAGGGCTTGAAGGATCTTATTACTGTAAATTGATTTTAGGGGTATTATATGATAAAATTTAATCAATAATGAATAATGAGAATAAATGGGCCTTTGTGCTATTTTCAGCCTATTTATTATATATTCCCTTCATCACTGATTTGGAGAGAACTAAGAACGAGTTTTCTAAAGCAAATCAGCGGGGGAGTTCATATGTCAATAACACATTATATAAGACGGTTACTGTTGAACTAGCACAACGGGTTTATAAATATAGATAGAAAGGGAAGTGACATGACATGCAGAAACGGTTATTGGTAGTAGATGATGAGCCTGCAATAATAAAAGGATTAAAATTCAGTTTAGAGCAGGATGGATATATAATTGAAGAGGCCTATGATGGGCAAGAAGCTGTGGATAAGTTTGAATCTCAGGACTTTGATTTGGTAATTTTGGATGTTATGCTTCCCGGTTTAGATGGTTTTCAGGTTTTGCAAAGGATTCGTGAAAAGTCTGCAGTTCCTGTTATTATGTTGACCGCCAAGGGTGAAGACATGGATAAGATATTGGGGTTAGAGTACGGGGCTGATGATTATATAACCAAGCCTTTTAATATTTTGGAACTAAAGGCTAGAATCAAGGCAATCTTTAGAAGGGCTAATAATGCAGAACCCCGCGATAAAGACCAGATTATTAAAGTTGGAAACATGACTATTAATATTGCCAATCGAAGTGTGACCATAGACGGAAAGGACATAAATTTAACTGCAAAAGAATTTGATTTATTACAACTATTTGCTAGCAATCCAGGAAAAGTATATAGTAGAGAACAATTATTGGAAATGGTATGGAAATATGATTACTTAGGAGATTTGCGAACAGTAGATGTTCATATACGCAGGCTTAGGGAAAAGATAGAGCCGAATCCCAGCCAACCAGAATATATCTTTACTAAATGGGGAGTGGGATATTACTTTGTCGATAAATAGAAAAATATTCTCCAGTTTGCGCTGGAGGATTTCATTTGCCTATCTCATATTAATTGGACTAGGATTTATAGTTACTAATATATCTATTTTGAAGATATTTGAAAATCGACAGCTTTATGAAAAACAGGAGCGATTTAGAGCCTATGCAGTACAGGTAGCCCAAGTTATTGCCAAGGATTACGCTAGCTCTGATGCTGATATAAAGGCTAATGTAATATTTACTATTGAAGAGATTGGCAATGACATTATGTACCGTGAGGGAGGACAACCTACTAGAATTCTGGTATTAGATAAGAATGGGATTGTGGATTTTGATTCCTACAATGATTTAAGTGAGCATGGATTTTTAAGGCGGAATCTGAGAAATGAATATCCAATTATTAATGAGCTTCTTCAAGGTAAAAATATAGATCCAACCCCTCTGTTTATTGGCAATGGATTCACTAAACAAAAGTGGGTACTGTATTCCTATGCTCCCATTGCATATGAGAATCAAGAGATTATTGGGGCAGTTATTTTATCTACTTCTCTTTCAGATATAGGCGAAATATTGGAAGCTATGAGATCAATGTTATTTAGATCTTCGTTAATAATAATTATTGTTGTTATAATCGTAAGCTTTGGAATTAGTGCCTATATAACCCGACCAATTAAGTCTTTAACTGACGTAATTAGAAAGATGAGCCAGGGACATTTTGGCCAGAGGGTCAAAGTGAGAGGTGGAGGAGAATTCCGAGAATTAGGACAGGCCTTCAATATTATGAGTGAGAAACTGGAGAATTTAGATAGGGCCAGAAATGAGTTTGTATCCAATGCCTCTCATGAGCTAAAGACCCCCTTAAGTGCAATCAAGGTTTTGGCAGAATCCTTAATTCACATGGGTGGAGATGTGCCAGATATATATATTGAATTTTTAAATGACATAAATAAAGAAATCGACCGATTAAATGCCATCATAACAGATTTATTGTCTTTGGTACAAATGGATGATAATGCCAGCTTAGATCAAAAAGAGCCTGTGAACTTGTCAGAACTTGTAGATAGAACTGTAAGGAGCTTGCGGGTTCTTGCAAAAAAGAAAGATATTACTTTGGATACCATGATTGAACCAGAAGTAATAACTATGGGAGATGCTACGAAGCTGCAACAAGCCATTAGCAATCTTGTAGACAATGCTATAAAATATACCCCTGATGGCGGCAGAGTAATGGTAGATGTATATACAGGTGATGATGAGGCTATAGTTAAAGTATCAGATACAGGAATTGGTATTCCCGCTGGGGATATTCCCCATATATTCGACAGATTTTTTAGAGTAGATAAAGCGCGATCTCGGGATACTGGAGGAACAGGTTTAGGATTATCCATAACCCATAAGATTATTCTTATGCATGACGGTAATATACGGGTTGATAGTAAAGAAGGCAGAGGAAGCACATTTTTTGTACATTTGCCCCTGAACAGTGTAGAAAATTAGAGTCCATATATTCACGGAATTGTTAATAATACTTAAATCTTTTGTAAACTAACTTTCCTATAATGGATATTATATTAGTATAGGGTTGCTCTGATGCAACTGGAGGTGAGACATTGGGTAAATATCTTCGTCATATAATTATATTAGTACTAGTAGTTTTTCTGCTTGGTGGATGTAGTGCTATAGGAGAGGGAGATAAGAATGATGATAATAGGGAGGATGATAGTTCGCTGACCCAGGAGAAGGTGTTATCCATTGACCCGGATCCTAGACCAGAGGAGGAAACTATCACACTTTACTTTAAACATAGATATTCTGACTATTTAGTACCAGAGGTTAGGACAGCTGTTCGCGACAAACAATCCTGGGAGCAGCTGATAGTGGAAGAATTGTTAAAAGGCCCCAGTCAACATGATCGAGTAGCCATAATGCCTCCAGGAGTCAGAGTAATAGATGTTACAAGTAAAGGTGATACTGTATTTGTAAATCTCAGCCAGGAATTTACGGAAGATATCAATTTAACCAGTATACCAGGCAAAGAGGATATTCCAGAAGACATGAAAGATGAAGTTCAAGCGGAGATGAAGCTATTGGGTATTTATTCCATAGTCAATTCCTTGACAGAGTTGGAAGGAGTAGAACAGGTAAGGTTTTTAGTAGAGAATAGGGCAATATCCTATACTGATTTGGATGATGATCTGGCATCCCTATTCTTTCCTGAATTGGAGGCACTAGATGATGCTCAATCCATCAATCCTATGATGGTTGCCTTGTCTAGAGACAAGTCATATATCCTTACTCCCTCCAGGTCAGTAGAGACAGTTTTTAAGAGCTTACTGGGTGAGCCTAATTGGGATACTGTTTATTCATTGTTGTCAAAAGAAACAGCCAGCCAGATTCAGATTTCTTCTAAAGAGGAATTAGCCAGTTTGTGGTCAGCTTTAGTTGCTGGGATTGAGTTGGATGACAATTTTATATTAGATGAAGAAATTAAACCAGATGGCAGAGCCTTTGTTACAGTATCATATACCGTGAATTTTACCTCAGGTAAAAAGGAAAAGAAGCATAGGGATACTATCGTTGTTGTAAATGAGGATAATATTTGGAAGGTCAAGCTGCCCAGATTTGTGAGCGACTTCCGTTGACAGTACAGGGGGAGATATTTTGAAGAAGCTAACATTAATTTGTATAGCAATTACATTAATATATAGTTTTGTTGGATGTGGGTTAACTGGTAAAACGCCTGAGGGTTTAATAAAAAAGGATGCTGATGAAATGGAAAAAGAGGAAGAGTTTAGTTCTTCCTTATTGATAGAAAATAATAATGAAGATGTAAATACTGATACAAATAGTACAAAAGATGCCAATAATATTAGTCAACAGAATATTTCTTTATACTTTTGGAATAAGGAAAATAATAAGCTGGTTTGTGAGAATAGAAATATAATAACAACGGGAGTTAATCTCACTTTAAATGATATAATTGTAGAATTGTTGAGAGGACCTGAATCAAAAGATCTTCAGCCTGTTATTCCACGACAAACTAAGATTATTGATATAGATCAAACTGATAATATTGTTACTGTAAACTTCTCAGAAGAGTTTTTAGATGCTGAAGATTTGTTAGTTGCCCGTACCGCATTAGTAAATACCCTTACGGAGCGACAAGGTGTTAAATATGTTAAGATCCTTGTTAATGGTAAAGAACTGACTAGGGATGGAACTCAAGATGGCGAACCTCTAGGTGTGCTTAGCAAATCAACTAATAATATTGATGAGTTATTAGCAGCCACTAATCGCCAAAAAGACGAGGATACAGTTAAACAGATTAATAGGGAATTATTCTTTAGGGATTTTAGAGGTCAGTATCTATTATCAGAAGTTAGGACTATAAACGTAAAAAATGGGGGTATAGCTAGAGCTATAATTGAAGAATTAATTAAAGGTCCGGTGGAAACATCTACAGGCTTATACCCTGTTTTTCCCCAGGGAACTCAATTGCTAGATATTAATCTAATAGATAGTGAAGATATGAACTCAAAAGTGATAGCTCTTTATTTTTCAAAGGAGTTAAAAGAGCCTTTCTTGGATCAGCCAGTGGCGCCCAGAGCTGATAGCACCCAAAATTCTCAATTGGTCAAGGATAAGCTGGAAGAAATAAAGGATAAGGAAGCGGTTATCCTAAGTTCTATTGTATACAGTTTATCAGGATTAAATGATATATCAGGAGTAAAAATATATTATCAGGATAGAAATGGTAACTATATTGATACACCATTGTATAGTGTAGATTTAAAAAAACCGTTAACTACTAGGGATTTTCCCAATAAATTGGGAAGGAAGATAAAGATTTACTTTGCCAATGAAAATGCTACTCATTTAGTCCCAGATTATAGGGCTATGAGTAGGGAAAATTTACAGATTGCCAAAACCATTATAGACGAATTAATATTGGGACCTCGTGAGGGTACTGGACAAAAAGCCGTTATACCTTCAGACATATCTAGAGGAGATATAAAGGTATGGATGGATGAAAGCGGCACTAGAGTAATAGTGGATCTTCCAGCAAAGTTAGACGGTAATAAGATGGGAAGCACGGGTACTTTGATGACCTTATATGCTATAGTTAACTCATTAACAGATCCCGCTAACACTTCCAATGTAAAGGAAGTACAGTTTTTAGTAGAGGGCAAAGTTGTAAAGACATTTGGTAATCTAGAGTTTAGTGAGCCTTTTATACGAAATCCTGCTATAATTCAGGAATAGATATAAAATAACAACTTGACATATAGATCCTGGGTAATGCCAGCGTAGGGACTATTAAAGCCTTAATAGACCAAGTAGAAGTAGATAAAAAATAGATAAGTATTAGTAGGTGAAAATGCGTGCCCTTTAAGGTGCGCATTTTTTAAATGCACTTGATTAAAATATAGTGCAATTGATTTTCCAATAATATGCTGTTATAATTATTTCCGGATAAGTAATATATGAATAAGTTGATCCAGTATAAAAATAGCAGTATCGGAGGAAAAGATTATGTTAAGTAATCATTGGAAAGCATTACAAAATGGTAGCGATATTAGGGGTATAGCTATTGAGGGTATAGAAGGACAAGAAGTTAACCTTACCCATGATGTAGTAGAAAGAATCGGTGCAGCATTTGGAGCATGGTTAAGTGAGAAAACTAATAAGGAACCCAATGAACTAAGGGTTTCTATAGGTACTGATTCAAGACTTTCTGCATCCAGGATTAAAAATGCAGCTATAAGGGGGCTTAACCTGGTAGGAATTCAGGTATTTGACTGTGGTATGGCATCTACTCCGGCTATGTTTATGACAACAGTGACACCTGGTTATGAGTATGATGGTGCTATAATGGTAACAGCTAGCCACCTGCCTTTTAATAGAAATGGTTTAAAATTTTTTACCAGAGAAGGCGGATTGGAAAGTAAGGATATAACAGATATTCTTTTAAGGGCACAAAATAAAGATTTTGCTGCAGCGCAGACAAAGGGAAGCGTCAGCACTGTAGACTTCATTTCCGTATACGCCAAAGGTTTGGTTGATAAGGTTCGCCGTGAGGTAAATAATCCTAATAATTATGATCGCCCCCTTGAAGGCTTTAAGATAGTGGTTGATGCCGGAAACGGTGCAGGAGGATTTTATGTAGATAAGGTCCTAATACCTTTAGGAGCAGATACTACAGGCAGCCAATTTTTAGAGCCAGACGGTACTTTTCCTAACCATCAGCCAAATCCAGAAGACAAGGAAGCCATGGATGCTATAGTTAAGGCAGTTAAAGAAAATAAAGCTGATTTTGGTATTATATTTGATGCTGATGTTGACAGGGCTGGTGCTGTGGATAGAAATGGTATGGAAATAAACAGGAATAGACTGGTGGCTTTAATGGCGGCAATTGTTCTTGAAAAGCATCCAGGTACTACTATAGTAACTGATTCCATTACTTCAACAGGATTAAAAACCTTTATAGAAGATGATCTAGGAGGCATACATCATAGGTTTAAACGAGGATATAAAAATGTCATAAACGAGGCCATTAGGCTTAACAAGGAAGGTCAGGAATGCCATTTAGCTATTGAAACTTCTGGTCATGGCGCTCTAAAAGAAAATTATTTTCTAGATGATGGAGCCTATCTGATAACCACTATTTTAATAAAGATGGCCAGGATGAAAATCTATGAGAACAAGGATATCGGCTCTCTTATTGAAAATTTAGCTGAACCAGCAGAAGCTAAGGAGTTTAGAATGAATATCCTGGTAGAAGACTATAGCCAATATGGACAGGCTATTTTACAGGATTTAGAGGACCATGCAAAAAGGTCGGCGGGTTGGCAAATTGCTCCTGATAACTATGAAGGAATACGGGTATCCTTTGATGCCGATAATGGGGATGGCTGGTTCCTACTGCGAATGTCACTACACGATCCCTTAATGCCTCTTAATATAGAAGCTGATACACCAGGAGGAGTAAGGAAAATTGCGGCAAAACTTCTACCTTTCCTAGAAAAATATGAGGCATTGGATGTTAGTCCCTTGAGAAATTATCTTGATGAAGCATAAAGCAGGGTTATTCCCTGCTTAATTTTATTTTGCAATTGAAAAGCTTTTATGTTAGAATTTTTTAGTCAAAGGCTATTGTAAAATTCCATTGATTGATCAATTTTTATAACTATTTTTATATAATTATGTGGAATAATTTCCTAATAGATCATTAACTAAATAGAATCGAGGGATAAGATATAATATGAAAAACAGACAGGACATTAGGAATATAGCCATTATAGCCCATGTTGATCATGGAAAAACTTCATTAGTAGATCAGCTATTGCGGCAAAGTGGTGTTTTTAGGGAAAACCAGCAGGTAGAAGACAGGGTGATGGACTCCAATGACATTGAGAGGGAGCGAGGAATCACTATACTGTCCAAAAACACTGCAGTTTCATACAAGGGCGTAAAAATAAACATTGTTGATACCCCTGGACATGCGGATTTTGGTGGCGAGGTTGAAAGAGTTCTAAAGATGGTAGATGGTGTACTTCTTTTGGCGGATGCTTTTGAAGGTCCCATGCCCCAAACCAGATTTGTTTTGTCCAAGGCTTTGGAATTAAAGCATCCTGTTATAGTAGTTGTCAATAAGGTAGATAGGCCGGATGCCAGACCTGAAGAGGTAGTGGATGAGGTATTAGAGCTGCTTATTGATCTAGACGCAGATGAAGAGCAATTAGACTGCCCATTTGTATTTGCATCCGCCAAGGAAGGTAGGGCATCTTTAGATGTTAACCAGCCAGGTCATGACATGACACCTCTTTTTGAGACCATATTGGAATATATTCCTGGCCCCAAAGGAGACAGCCAAGCTCCCCTTCAAATGTTGGTTTCTACAGTAGACTATAACGATTATGTTGGAAGGATAGCAATTGGTAAAATAGAGAGAGGTCAAATAAATGTAGGTCAGGAAGCCCTGTTATGTAACTATAGTGGAGGCCAGAATTCTAAGGTAAAGATAACCAACTTATATCTATTTAATGGCTTAGAAAGGGTACAGGCTCAACATGCTGAAGCAGGGGATATAGTAGCTGTATCAGGGGTAGAGGGAATAAACATAGGCGATACCATATGCGATGTAGATCATCCTGAACCCCTTCCTTTTGTTAAAATATCCCAGCCTACTATTTCCATGACCTTCTCGGTAAATACCAGTCCTTTTGCAGGGCAGGACGGAAAATATGTGACCTCCCGTAATTTAAGGGACAGGCTTTTTAAAGAAGTATATAGCGATGTAAGCCTTAAGGTAGAAGAAACCGACTCCCCAGATGCCTTTGTAGTATCAGGAAGGGGAGAACTGCATCTTTCCATCTTGATTGAAAATATGAGGCGGGAAGGCTATGAATTTCAAGTTTCCAAGCCAACAGTTATATATAAAACTATAGATGGGAAGCTTTGTGAACCTATGGAAAAGCTATTTATTGATGTACCCGATGCATATATGGGTACAGTGATAGAGAAATTGGGCAGGAGAAAAGGTGAGATTTTAAGTATTAAGGAAAATGGGGGAGGATGGGTTAAGTTAGAATTCTCCATACCATCAAGGGGACTCTTTGGATATCGTTCTGAGTTTTTGACGGACACTAGAGGTGAGGGCATATTAAACTCTATTTTTGACGGCTATGAGCCTTTTAAAGGAGATATTCCATCTAGGCAGCATGGGTCATTGGTTGCATTTGAGCAAGGGGAAGCAGTAACCTATGGATTGTATCACGCTCAAGAAAGAGGAACCCTATTTATTGAGCCGGGCACAATGGTTTATGAGGGGATGGTAATAGGTAAAAATCATCGTCAAGGTGATATTGAGGTAAATGTATGCAAAAAGAAACATGCAACCAACATACGGGCTGCAGGATCCGATGAAGCTCTACGTTTAACGCCACCAAAAAAATTATCGTTGGAAGAGGCCTTAGAGTTTATTGATGACGATGAATTAGTGGAGGTAACCCCTAAGAATATTCGAATACGCAAAAAAATCTTAAATACTTCTCAAAGAAGAAGACAGCAAAAGAAAAACTAGCTATAAAGTGGCAGCTTTCCAATCATTTGTTTACTGAGGGAAGCTGCCTTAAGTATTTTGCCTAAACTTTAAGTTTAAAAAACTAGTAACTGATGAAATTGCTCAATGAAATAGAATTAGAAATTATTATTCATAGATTGATTCTTTAATTGGTTTATGAAAATAAGATAAAAAGGAATAAAGAGTAAAGATTAGAAATAAAATAGAATGACTTAGGACATTCTATTATTAGAAATATTAGTAAGTTTAGACAAAAAATTAAAGTCTGTCTGCAATAAGGCATTATAACTAATAAAAAATAATAAATATTACTTGGTAAAGAAATTGCTAGTGTGTTATAATAATATTACCAATCAAATACAAAACAATATAGTGGGAGGCGGTCAACATGATACAGGCAGTGGTCGGGGGCAAGGGCACCGGCAAAACCAAAACCTTAGTAAACATGGCGAATAAGGCATTGGAGGAAGCAAAGGGCGAGATTGTTTTTATCAGTGCCGAAAGACGCAGAATGCTTGAGTTAAACCATAGAATACGACTCATCAGGCTCAGAGAATTTGACGTTAAGGACCTGGAGGTATTCTATGGTTTTTTAAATGGAATTATTGCGCAGAACTATGATATCGAAAGGATTTATATCGATGGATTATTCGAGTTTTTAAATGAGGACATTACAGACATTGGTGATTTCTTAGCAGACATAAACCGCATCTCTAAACAATTCAATATAAAATTTGTTATATCTATGAATGGTGATCCCAATAGCGTTCCTACCTTCTTGAAGGAGTACATTGCCTAGTCGTAATAAAGATGTACACGGAAAGCCGAGGGAGCACCGGGACCCTTGGCTTTTCCATTGGCCGCCTATTACTTTCCAATAATTAAGGAAAGTTTTTTTATTGTTGCCTTTAGACCGTATCAATGTTGACGCCGTTAATAGTGTAGGATATAATGACTGAAAGAAATGATAAGTAAGTAGAATGGTGGAATGGTAAGATGGTTTATTTAAGTACAAGAGATAGTAGTTTGAAAAAAACTTCCATGGAAATTATAAAGCAAGGTATATCAATAGAAGGTGGACTGTTTGTACCGGAATATATGCCTAAGCTAAAAAAACAGGATATAGAATTTATGAGAAAAGTGGATTATAGGCAAAGAGCTTATAAGGTACTTTCCTTGTTTCTCACTGATTTTAGCCAAGAAGATTTAGAAAATATAATAGCTGCAGCCTATAGGGATGATAACTTTGATTGTCCCGAGATAGCTCCTTTAGTAAAGTTAGACAGCAATCTATTTATTCAAGAGTTATGGCATGGTCCCACCTATGCTTTTAAGGATATGGCCCTTCAAATCCTGCCTCATTTAATGACTACTGCAGCAGCCAAGACAGGGGATGATAAGGAGATAGTTATCCTCGTTGCTACTTCAGGAGATACGGGAAAGGCTGCTTTAGAAGGGTTCAGGGATGTAGAAGGAACTCGGGTTATTGTATTTTATCCCCATGATGGCGTAAGCAATATTCAAAAGCTACAGATGATAACCCAGGAAGGAAAAAATGTTCATGTAGTGGCAATTGAGGGGAATTTTGATGATACCCAAACAGCAGTAAAAACCATTTTTACAGATAGGGAGTTTAATCTGAGCTTAGAAAAGCATGGTAAGAAATTTTCTTCTGCTAATTCCATTAATTGGGGAAGGTTAGTTCCTCAAATAGTTTACTATGTATCAGCATATATTGATTTGCTTAATATCAACGCTTTAAATGATGGCGATGAATTCAATGTGGTGGTTCCTACGGGCAATTTTGGCAACATCTTAGCTGCCTATTATGCCAAAAATATGGGTATTCCTATAGGAAGGCTAATATGCGCCTCTAACCGTAATAATGTGTTAGCGGATTTTATAAATACTGGAATGTATAATATAAATAGGGAGTTTTATAAAACTATCTCCCCTTCTATGGATATTTTAATATCCAGCAATTTAGAAAGGTTGTTGTTCGAACTGTGTGATAGGCAGGACGGACAAGTGAGAAAATGGATGAAGGATTTAAAGGAAATTGGGCAATATAAACTAGATAGTCAAAGTTATAAAAGATTGAAATCTCATTTTTGGGGAGGATATGCCAGCGAGGAACAAACTCTGGCAGCTATTAGGGATACATACAATCAATATAATTATGTTATAGATCCCCATACCGCCGTAGGAAAATGGGTATATGATGAATATAAAAAGGAAACTGGTGATAATAGAAAGACACTACTGGTGTCTACTGCAAGTCCCTATAAGTTTCACCAAGATGTATTGCGGGCTATCCTAGGTCCAGATTCTATCAAGGATAAGGATGAATTTGAGGGACTTGAGATATTGGAATCCATATCCGGGATGGGCATTCCATCAGGTTTAAAGAATTTAAAGGATAAAACCATAGTACATAAGGCTGTGGTTTCCAAGGACCAAATAAGTCATGTAGTCAAGAATATTTTAGGATTAGATGGAGGAAGGCATGAAGATAGCTATAGCACAATATAATCCAACAGTTGGAGATTTAAATGGAAATTTGTCAAAAACCATTGAATATATAGAAAAAGCCAAGGAGAAAAAATGTGATTTAGTAGTTTTTCCTGAACTTAGCCTAACTGGATATCCCCCTCGGGATCTTTTGCTGAGGGATGACTTTTTAAAGGCTTGTGATAGGGCATTGCAGGAGATAATTCCTTATACCAAAGGAATAGGAGTTATAGTAGGTACAGTTATAGATGATGGTAATGGATTTCTAATTCACAATAGTGCCCTTTTAATCCACGATGAAAGAATAATTGGGAGAGTAGACAAGAGCTTACTGCCCAATTATGATGTATTTGAAGAAGCAAGATATTTTCAACCTTCAAAACAGGTAAATTGCATTGAGTTTAAGGGAATGAGATTAGGCATATCCATCTGTGAAGATATTTGGAATGATGAAGATGTATTTGGGCAAAAGAGATATTCCAGAAATATCTTAGACGAACTCTATGCTCATAATCCTGATATATTTATAAATCTATCAGCGTCACCCTATCATTATGGAAAACATGAAATCCGAAAGGAAATGTTGACCCATTACACTAAGAAATATGGTATTCCCTTTATATATGTAAATCAGATAGGGGGCAACGATGAGCTTGTTTTTGATGGTTCCAGCATGGTATATGATGCTGATGGTCAGTTAATACTCCATGGCAAAAGCTTTGAAGAGGATATGATTATATATGATACCGATAAATCATATCCCAATATACCAGACTGGAAAGAAGACATTTCATGGCTATACCGCGGTCTAGTCTTTGGAGTGAGGGACTATTTCCATAAGAATGGATTTAGCAAGGCTCTCTTGGGGTTAAGCGGAGGTGTAGATTCTGCATTAGTAGCCTGTATAGCAGCAGAGGCACTAGGAAGGAAGAATGTACTGGGAGTAATGATGCCTTCAAGATATACCTCTCAGGAGAGTAAAGACGATGCAAGGCAATTGGCAAAAAACTTAGGTATTGAATATAGGGAGATATCCATCGAAAAGTTGTTTGATGAATATATTAGTATATTCAATCCCGAAGGAGAAATTCATGGAGATTTAGCAGAAGAGAATATCCAGGCGCGCATTAGGGGCAATTTGCTCATGTTTATATCAAATAGAGAAGGCCGGGTATTGTTGTGCCCCAGCAATAAATCAGAAATAGCTGTAGGCTATTCTACCCTGTACGGTGACTCCTGTGGCGGAATAGCTGTTATAGGCGATATACTAAAGACAGAAGTTTATGAACTATGTAAATATGTTAATCGTGATGTTGAAATAATACCCAATAATATAATAACCAAGGCACCAACTGCCGAGCTAAGGGAAGGTCAAAAAGATGAAGACTCCTTGCCCCCCTATTCTATCTTGGATAAGGTATTGAAAATGTATATTGAAGAGAGAGTTCCATTAGAAGAGATTATAGATAAAGGATATGATCGTCAAACTGTATATAGGATAATTAATATGATAGATAGGGCAGAGTACAAACGTAGGCAAATTCCCCCCATTATAAAACTAAGTGACGGAGATTTCGGTATGGGCAGGAGACACCCTATGGTTCACGGTTTTAGAGTGGATGTGTATAATCAATGAGAATGTTTATAGCTGGAGCGGAGATAGAGCTATTGTTATATGAATCACAATCCCTTAAAGAAAAGAGACAGATTATCAATAGCCTTATTACAAAAATTCGCAACCAGTTTAATGTGGCTATAGCTGAGATTAATTATTTGGATACCTGGCAACGAACAAGCTTGGGTATTGCATGTGTTTCTAATTCTTCTACACATGCGCAACAACAATTAGATAAGGTGCTCAATTATATAGAGCAGGACGGACGTTTTGAGATTATAGATATTTATAGAGAAATATTCTAATATAAATCCCTTGTGATAATCTAACAGCTATTACATAATGGTTAGGCATTACTGATTGTAGAAATTAGTGCTTATTTTGCTTGAAAAGCTAAATTAGTATCAGTAATTTGCTTAGCAATAGCCATTATAGGTATAGAATAAAATAATACAACGAGTTAAATTATAGAATAATTACAAAATTAAATAAGTATATTTAAAAGATGGATTAAAAACAAAAAAAGTGTGTATGTATAGTATAGGCAATGTCAAATTTTTGATAATTGACCCAAGCCTACATTCATGTAGCTTAAAGGGGGGATTTACTATCAAGATTTACCGCGATCAAAACACAGTATACTTTAAACCAAAAGGAGCTATATCTTTTTTGACCATAAATGAGATTAAGAAACAGGTTTATGATTTTATTGATGCAGATGATACTGTATTAGTGATAGATCTTTCAAAAGTGGATTTTATAGATAGCTCAGGTATTGGTTTATTAATTTCCTTTCTTAAGCATATGAAAAATCGTGGAGGAAAAGTAGTTTTAGAATATCCCAAACTTGGGGTACAGAAGCTGTTAGAAATGACCCGAATAGATGAACTGTTCGAGGTCAAAAAAAGACCGGAACCCACAACTGGCAGTTGGCAAGAGTTTTTGTGAAAAACCGACACCGTATATGCGTTAGCATATGCGGTGTTTTCTTTTTTGGCAGTAATGAATTAACTGGACTAGGTTATTCTAAGTGATCTGCCACTAAGAGTTAAATCTTTAAGGGAATGATAAAGTGGTCATGCTCAAGTTTGTATTTATTTTCATAGTATGTAAACGAATAACATTTATATGGAGGGAGTTAAACATGATAAACGGCTACTCGTATAATCAACCTATTATCCCTTGGGAGCAAAATTATCCTATAACTTCTTATATACCTCCATTTCCGCCAAATTCCAAGTTGGCACGAGCATATTTTATTTATCAAAGGTATACAAGAAGTTTTTCCCCAAAAGAAGCGTTAGACAAGGGAACCATGTTTCCTGAATTATATAGTCCTTATCCTTACCATGATGGGAAAGGCATATAAAGGAGGATGAGATTCGTGAGAAATAATGAAAGAGCTCGTCTTTTAGATGAAATTCGTGCAATTGAATTTATGACAATAGAACTGAATCTGTATTTAGATACACATCCCGATGATCAAAAAGCTTTAAATGATTACAATACCTATACCAAACAATTAATGGCCTTAAAGGATGAATACCAAAAAAGATATGGTCCTTTGAGTAATTTTGGTACCGCTGTTAGTGAATATCCTTGGGCTTGGATAAATAACCCTTGGCCATGGGAATTAGATTAAAGGGAGGAATAGTTACATGTGGATATATGAAAAAAAGCTAGAGTATCCTGTTAGGATAAAAAACCCCAATCCTAAGATGGCGAAACTAATAATCACCCAGTATGGTGGTCCTGATGGTGAACTGGCAGCATCACTTAGATATCTTTCTCAACGCTACATCATGCCTATACCTGAAGCAAAAGCATTATTGACAGATATTGGCACAGAAGAGCTGGCACATTTCGAAATAGTTGGTACTATGGTCTATCAGCTAATGAAAGGTGCTAGTCCAGAAGAGATTAAAGCAGCAGGCGCAGCAGATTATTTTGTGGATCACGGTCGTGGTGTATATCCTCAATCAGCTGCAGGTAATCCATTTACAGCAGCATACATTCAATCAAAAGGCGATCCTATAACAGATCTATATGAAAATCTGGCGGCTGAACAAAAAGCCCGTTCTACTTATGAATACCTTATCCAAGTGGCAGATGATCCAGATGTTATAGAACCATTAAAATTCCTAAGAGAACGTGAAGTTGTCCATTTCCAGAGATTTGGAGAGGCATTAATGAAAGTTCAAGAGTACTTAGAATCAAAGAAATATTTTTAATAAGTAGTCCATATTCTAAAGGGGGCACAATAAGGCCCCTTTTAATTTATTTAATATTAAATAATTTCGTGCTTTTAAATATAGTTTAAAATAACTTCTTTTAAAAAGAAGAATAAGCAGCGTTATAAAGGAAAAAATGATATTTTGAGATAGCTGTATATTGTAGTATAATGATAAAAAGCTTTAGTTCTCTTCAAATTATTGAAGTTATTCATTTATCAATAATTATTATAACAATAGGAATTGGGCTGGTAGAGAATATTAAGAGTTCTTTAAAGGAGGTACAGCGTGGTTCAAGGAAATATTGATGGACTATCAAAGTCTATTATTGAAGAATTGGAATCTATATATGAAATGGAAGTGCCTAAGGATGTTTTCTGTACTCCTGAATTGCTAGACATCCTTTGTAGGATAACGGGAAATATCAATAGGGAAATCTCTATATACATTGATCGTAAAGGCGATATTTTAGATGTATCGGTGGGAAATGTGGGCCAAGTGTCCCTGCCATATATGAGAATGCGCAGAAGTGAAACAAGGCTTAATGGTATTAGATGCATTCATACTCACCCTGGCAGTAGCGGTAGCTTGTCTAGAGTGGACCTAAATTCTTTAGTGAATATGAGAATGGATGCTATGGCTGCTGTTGGTGTTCTAAATGGAAGATACAACCAGGGATACGCAGCCTTTATTAATCCTCCTGGAAGTCATGAGGAGATTACCATTGAAGGTCCTCTATCAATAGAAGAGTTTTGTAGTAGTATTTTGATGGATCATATATATCAAAGGGATAAAGAAATTCAACATGAAGAAGTAGTAGAAGTAATAGAAGATGAGCAGGAAAGAGCTGTACTGGTAGGAATAGATAGTGATGGACAAGGTGTTGCTTCCGTAGAAGAATTAGGACAATTGGCCAATACAGCCGGTGCTATAGTTGTAGGTAAATTGATACAAAATAGGAAAGTACCTGATTCAGCCACTTATATAGGCAGGGGAAAAGCAGAAGAGTTAGCATTGATGTGTAGAGCCAATAATGCAAATTTGGTAATATTTGATGATGAATTAACCGCATCACAGATTCGCAACCTGGAAAACATAATAGGACTTAGAATTATTGATAGGACTGCCCTTATTCTTGATATTTTTGCTAGAAGAGCAATATCCAGAGAGGGTAAACTTCAAGTAGAATTAGCCCAGCTTAGATATAGGTTGCCCAGGCTCACAGGAATGGGTATAGCCCTATCTAGGTTGGGTGGTGGAATAGGTACCAGAGGACCTGGAGAAAAAAAATTAGAAACTGATCGCAGACATATCTATAGACGTATTAGAGAGATAGAAAAAGATCTAGAAAAAGTGAAAGATAGGCGTCAGGCTCTCAGGCAAAGAAGGAAAAAAAATCAGGTGCCAGTAGTGGCGCTGGTGGGATATACCAATGCAGGCAAAAGCAGTTTAATGAATGCTTTAAGTGGTAGTAGTGTATTAGTAGAAAATAAACTTTTTGCTACTCTAGATCCTGTATCAAGAGCTATTGATCTTCCTAATGGTCAACAGGCATTATTGGTAGATACTGTTGGATTTATAAATAAGCTGCCCCATGACCTAGTTGAAGCATTTAAATCCACCTTGGAGGAGGCAACTTATGCGGATTTGCTACTTCATGTAGTAGACTCAGCATCACCAAATCTCATGGATCAGATAAGGGTGGTAGAAGAATTATTGGATTCATTAGGTTGCAATCAGCCCATTATAACGGTTTACAATAAAATAGATCTTTTAGATGAAAGACAGCAATTATTATTGCCTGTTAAAAAGCCCGCTGTTTATGTTTCAGCTACTAATAAGTTCAACTTGAATAAACTGCTTGAAATTATAGAAAAAAATCTGCCCATCAAAAGACAAAAAGCTGAATTTCTGATTCCTTACACTGAAGGACAAGTATTATCCCAAATTCATGCTCAGGGTCAAGTGTTAAATGAGGAGTACAGAGAGGATGGTATTTATATTTTAGCAGAGTTAGATGCTGCAACATATGGAAAATTTGAAAGTTATAAAATATCAGAATAAGTATAATTTTTGTTTGAATGCACAGGATAGTGGTATAAATTAAAAAACAAACTTAGGAGGAATGGCCTTGAAAGTATATGTGGATCAGGATTTATGCATTAGTTGCGGACTGTGTATAAGTATATGCGATGATGTATTCTCCTGGAATGATGATGATAAGGCACAAGCCATTGATGAGGAGATTCCAGAAGAGCTTACCGATGAGGTGGAAGAGGCGGTAGAAAGCTGTCCTACTGAAGCAATTAAATATCAAGACTAACTATCAAATAACCCGTCGATATGGATATTTACCTTCGACGGGTTATTCATAAATTAATAATTATGAAAATATAATTATTTTAGATAGAATAATATAATTATTACACATAATAACCATATAATGTAAATGTCCTTGTAGCTTTATGCAATTGTTCAAAAAAAATAGTCATGTTTTTTGTTAATAATAGCTATAGCCAGATTGTCCCTATAAAGATATAATTGTAGTATACTAGTAAACCCTTAATTAGCATCCTATGGTGCTAAATTAAAAAATGGAGGGATATTATGGCAAGTGTAACTTTAAAGAATGTCTATAAAGTATATCCAGGAGGAGTAACTGCTGTAAGCGATTTTAATCTTGACATAGCTGATAAAGAATTTATAGTTCTAGTAGGACCTTCTGGATGTGGAAAATCTACTACATTAAGAATGGTTGCTGGACTAGAGGAAATTACTGAAGGGGAACTTTATATTGGTGATAAATTAATGAACGATGTCGCCCCTAAAGATAGAGATATTGCCATGGTTTTCCAAAACTATGCGCTTTATCCTCACATGACGGTTTATGATAACATGGCTTTTGGATTGAAATTGAGAAAAACTCCTAAAGCTGAAATTGATCGTCGCGTTAAAGAGGCAGCTAGAATCTTGGACATAGAGCATTTGCTCAACAGGAAACCAAAAGCCTTGTCAGGAGGACAGAGACAAAGGGTAGCCCTAGGTCGTGCTATTGTTCGTGAGCCAAAAGTTTTCCTTATGGACGAACCTTTGTCAAACTTAGATGCTAAGTTAAGGGTTCAGATGAGAACTGAAATAACCAAGCTTCATAACAGACTACAGACTACCTTTATCTACGTAACCCACGACCAGACTGAAGCTATGACCATGGGTACTAGAATAGTCGTTATGAAAGATGGATTTATACAACAAGTTGATACTCCTCAGAATCTATATGACTATCCTGTAAATCTGTTTGTTGCTGGCTTTATTGGAAGTCCACAAATGAACTTTATAGATGTAACTTTAGTTAAGGAAGACGATGCTGTATACGCAGTATTCGGAGAAAACAAAATTAAAGTTCCTGAAGGAAAGGTTAAGAAGTTAAAGGATCCTTCCTACATCGGTAAAGAAGTCATCATGGGTATCAGACCTGAAGACCTACATGACGAGGAAATCTTCCTACAAAGCGCAGTTGACAGCACAGTTAAGGCATATGTTGACGTTGTAGAGTTGATGGGTTCTGAGACCTATCTATACCTCAATGTTGCAGGTACTAATATGACAGCTAGAGTTGATCCTAGATCCACTGCTAGAGCAGGTGATACTATCAAGATTGCTTTTGATACCAACAGACTACATTTCTTCGATAAAGACACAGAAGAAACTATATTGGAAAGATAATTGACAATTTTTCTTAAGGAATATAAGTTTTAGACAAAAAAAGAAGGATTTTATAAATAGGAGCAGAAATATTATCTTAGTATAGTATTTCTGCTTTCTTTTTAATAGGACAAATTTCCCACTTTATAAAGTGGTAAAAATTATATATACTTATACTTACAAGATAATATAGGTATATAAAAAGCAGCTGGGAATGGTAGAAAAGGGTGAAAAAATGCAAATTGAAAAGCGCATGCAGAAGCTTTTAAATGAAATAACTGACAGTATCCAAGTTGAGGCAGATATTGTTAATTTAGATGGTATAATAGTGGCAAGCAGTGATACAACTAGAATCGGGAAACAAGATTCTTATATTAAGAGTAGAAGAGCCGCTGAAACAAATAACAATTTTGCTTATAATGGGAGAACCTACACAAAATTCAATGCAAATTTAAATCGTGCCTATTATTTATCAATGATGGGAACTAGTGAAGTTATCAGAAACTATTGCATTTTGATAATTTCTCTTATAGAACTTCATCTTAAATTTACTAGCCAACGGATGGATAAAGAAGATATAATATGTGCTGCGATGTTGGGGCAGATATCTGATTTAGAATTTCAAGAAGCTGTGAGAAAATATAACATTGATACCGCAACGCCAAGATGTGTATTTGTAATTAGGACCGAGGGTATGGAAGCTACCGAGATACACAAGGTAATGATAAATGTGTTTCCTAAGAATATGGAAGATTTTCTAGTTCTTATGGATAGTCAAACTGTAGGATTGGTTAAAACTGTAATAGACGAAATGGACGAATCGGACCTGATACAATTGGGAGCTGCTATAGAGGATACCATTCTGAGTGAAACTTCGATAAAATCATATATAGGTATTGGACAAGTTAAGTGTAGCATTTATGGAATTCGTGAGTCCTATAAAGAAGCAATTAAGGCTATGGATGTTGGCAGGACATTTGAGCCTAATAATAGAGTATTTTATTATGACACTTTGTTATTAGAAAGGTTTCTTAGTGAAGTTCCTGTAAATATAAGTGAAAAATATTATAAGCATATATTTCATGGAGAGGTTAATAAAGTTTTGAATGACGAGATGATTGCAACTATTGAGAAGTTTTTTGAAAACAACCTAAACTTAAGTGAAACTTCTAGGCAATTGTATATCCATAGAAATACTTTGGTCTATAGATTAGATAAGATACAAAAGACACTAGGGCTTGATCTAAGAAACTTCCATGATGCAGTAACATTCAAAATTATGATGATGCTAGAAAGACAGAATCGGGAGTGTTCAGATTGATACAGTTTAAGAATGTCACAAAAATATATGAAAACGGTACAAAAGCCTTATTAAATGTAAACCTTACCATTAACAGCGGGGAATTTGTTTTCTTAGTGGGGCCTAGTGGTGCTGGAAAAACTACTGCTGTAAAATTGTTATTGAGGGAAATAAAGCCCACCCAGGGAGAGATTATTGTCAATGGAAGGGATATAACTAAGCTGAAAAAGAAAGAGATACCCTTCTACAGAAGAAATCTGGGTGTGGTTTTTCAAGATTTTAGATTACTGCCTGATAAAACCGTATATGAGAATGTGGCCTTTGCTATGGAAATTGTAGAGGCAAGGGAAAGAGATATAAGGAGGCAGGTTCCCAATGTTCTTGCCATGGTGGGTTTAGAATCTAAAGCTAATTCTTATCCACATCAATTATCTGGTGGAGAACAACAAAGGGCAACTTTAGCTCGAGCTATAGTTAATAATCCGTCTATTCTGGTAGCTGACGAGCCTACGGGGAACCTAGATCCAGACACAGCAATGGATATTATGAGGCTTATAAATATGATCAATCATAGGGGCACTACAGTTATAATGGCTACTCATGCCAGTGATATTGTCAATGCTATGAGAAAGAGGGTTATAACCTTTAGAAAGGGAATAGTAGTTAGTGACCAAGAGAAGGGTGGCTACGTAAATGAAGCTCAGAACTTTTAAGAATTTCTTTAAAGAAGCATTGCGCAATATCTTTCGTAATAGGGTAATGTCCATTGCATCTATTGTTGCTATAATGTCAGCTTTATTTATTTTAGGTGTTGTATTGATATTGGCTTTTAATCTTGAGCATATTGCCGGGGGATTAGAATCAAAGGTTGAAGTAACTGTTTTTCTGGATAAAGATGTAGGTAGTAATCAAGCTAAAGCAGTTGTGGGTCAGATAGAAGGAATTGATGGAATCTATGAAGTAGAATTTATTTCTAAAGATAAAGGTTTAGCTCAATGGAAGAAGGAATTAGGGGAAAAAGGAGATCTTCTTGAAGGCTATGAAGGCAATAATAACCCACTGCCGGACAAGCTGATACTCAGAATTGAAAAACCAGAATACGTAGACAGTATTATATCTAAGATTAATGATATTCCAGAAGTGGACAAGGTTAACTACAGCCAGGAGGTAGTGGAATCTATTAGTAAAATAGTAAACACTACTAGGCTGGTGGGACTTTTACTAATGATAATGCTAATAATAATAGCTATGATTATTATTAATAACACTGTAAGAATTAACGTTTATTCCAGACGTAGAGAGATAAGTATAATGAAGTATATTGGTGCTACGGACAGCTATATTCGTTGGCCTTATATTATTGAAGGTTTTACAATAGGTGTTATTGCTGCTATTTTAGCAGGAGCACTAGTTGTTGGTGGATACAATTTATTGCTCAATAGAGCAGGGCAAATGGTGGGAAATCATAGCTTCTTAAACTTATTTGAGCTTTTGCCTATAGAGAAAATGATATATGATATAGGTTTAGCTTTCTTGTTGGTAGGCTGCGGAGTTGGCATAATAGCCAGCATAATTTCTACAAGAAAATATCTTAAAGTATAGCTATTATAGTTACTTATGTATGTTTAAGAGGGGTGTTATTGTGAGGCGTTTAGTGGTTTGGATTTGTGTGATAGGAATTTTGCTTTCTTCAGCATCCGTGGTATTCGCTAATGAAATTGATAAGCACAAGCAAGAAGCAGAGGCGGTTAAACAGGATATAACCAAGACAAGGGAATTGTTGGATCAGGTTAAAGGTGAACAAGCCACGGTAGCCCAGCAATTAGAGGCTATAGAAAAGGATATTAAGGCCAAAGAGGCTGAACTAGAACAAATAGAAAAAAAGCTTGAAGAAACCTTGGCTTCCCTCGAGGATACCAGAGTAGAGTTAAAAAAGGCGGAAGATGAAGCCCACCAATTTAAGGAACTGATGGCTGGTCGCCTCTGTGCCATGTATATGACAGAGAGTACATCCTATCTGGAGCTTTTATTTAGTGCTAAGAGTCTAAATGACTTTTTGGATCGTTTAGAGATGGTCAAGCTTATGATTACATATGACAACCAAGTTTTGGATAAGATGATGGAGCTGCAAAATGCTATAAAGGAAAAAGAAGCAGAATTAGCAGCACAGGAAGAGACCATCCGTCAAACCAAAGCTCAAATTATTGAACAAAAGAAAAAAATAGAAGATAGAAAGCAAGAAAGACTTAAACTTATGGCGCAGCTTAAGGAACAGGAGCAGCAGTATTTAGAGGATCTAGAAATCTTAGAACAGGCGTCTAAAGAAATTGAAAAAACCATTCAGAGACTCCTGCGCGAGCAAGAATTAAAGAGACAGCAAGAAGAGCAAAGACGTAAAGAGGAAGAGCAAAGCGGTGTTAGTCAAAACACTGGTAGCACCTTAACTTGGCCAGTGCCAGGTTATTATACCATAACATCGTCATACGGCAACCGCTGGCATCCGGTATACAACAGATATGATTTCCATACTGGAATAGATATCAGTGGTTCAGGCGTAAATGGAAAGAGTGTGGTGGCTGCTGCTGATGGTGTGGTTATTCTATCTCAGTATTGTGACGGATATGGAAATACTGTTGTCATAGATCATGGTGGTGGCATGACTACATTATATGCCCATGGATCTGAACTATTGGTATCCGTGGGGCAAAAGGTTTCCAGGGGACAAGCTATCATGAAAGTAGGAAGTACCGGCGTGTCTACAGGCCCTCATCTACACTTTGAAGTTCGGATAAATGGAAGTCATACCAATCCATTACCTTATCTAGGGAGGTAATTGTATAAGCGTATTTTAAAAGCAAGAAATCAAAGCTATGGCTTAAAAGGAACAAAAAGCTAAGAAAAAGGGTCCTAGGGGCCCTTTTTTATATATGGTCAATTTTGGTTTGTACCACTGAATAATAAGTGTTATAATAGAATATGATTTGAAATATGAATTAGGCCTACGTTAGGAGGATTAAATGCATGATTAGTAAAAAATCAGCTGCACTGGGAGCAGTTGCCCTAATACTTGTAACAGCTTTTTTCACAGCTTTCTTAACAGTACAGGTTAGCACCTATATTGACATTAAAAATGGTGATAGAATAATAGTCTCCAAACAGGACTATCAACTTCTTAATACTTTCTATAAAAAACTGGAAACTGTTAGGAGAGATATAGAGAATAATTACATTGAAGATACCGACAGAGAAAAACTCTTTGAGGGAGCTCTTAAAGGAATGGTAGCAGCACTAGAAGATCCCTACTCATATTATTTAACAGAAGAAGAGCTAGAGGATTTTAATGTAGCTACTTCAGGGACCTATCAGGGGATTGGTGTACAAATTGAAAAATCTGAGGATAATCAAATAATGATATTCCAGGTATTTAAAAACAGCCCAGCTATGGAGGCTGGCTTGCTAACTGGGGATAAGATTATAAAGGTAGATGGACAAGAGGTAGATTGGAGTGTATACGAGCAGGCTGTAGCCATGATGAAGTCTGGCGAACCTGGAAGTACTGTTACGCTTACCATAGTTAGAGATGGCGAAACTATGGAAGTTGAAGTACGCAGGGATATTGTGGAAATTCCCGACATGGAGTATGAAATGTTGGATGAGGATATAGGATATATATGGCTATATAGTTTTGATGGGCAGGCAGCCAAAAACTTTAAAAATGCAATAGAAGAATTACAGGATAAGGGAATGAAGGGTCTTATTTTAGATCTTCGTGGTAATGGCGGTGGACTTTTAGAAGTTTGCAGGGAGATAGCAGATGTTTTACTACCAGAAGGTTTAGTGGTTTATAGTGAGAGCCGAAGCGGTAAGAGAACTGAGTATAAATCAGATGCTGATGCATTAGGAATCCCTTTAGTAATATTGGTCAATGAATATAGTGCCAGTGCTTCAGAAGTATTAACTGGTGCTGTTCAGGATTATGGTGTTGGCACTGTAATAGGCACCACAACCTTTGGAAAAGGGGTGGTGCAAACCATGAAGCCTTATGAGGATGGAGGGGCATTGAAACTGACTACCTATAAGTATTTCACTCCTAAGGGTAGGGATATTGATAAAAAAGGTATCGAGCCAGATATAAAAGTAGAGATGACAGAAGAAGCAATAGAATTCTTGAAAGAGAATCCTAGAGAAAGTTTGCCTAAGGAGTTGGATGCTCCTCTGTTGAGAGGAATAGAGGAAATTAAAAAGAAATTGGAGGAAGCAGCTTAATAGTCCACCACCTATAGCAGAGTTAGGAGGCGGGAAAGTGCAGTTTATTAAACAACTCTTTACCGCATATTCACAGGCAATTACTAGTTTCTTCTATGTTGCAATTGTTTTGTTGGTTTATTTTGAAATACAGAGGAATGCCCAACTGGAAGAATCCTGGTTGGGCATTCTTCGCAATTCAGTGACTACCAAACTATATTATGTCCTTCTTTATGGTTTAATAGGAGGATTAGTGGCAAGTTCCATTATTCTAGTATTGCGCATTGCTTTAGATTATCAGGTTATGCTAATTATATGGACCCTGTCTTTATTTTTGTCTCTTTTTAATCAACGCTATCTCTGTCTATCCTATTCCGTTGGAATTGTATCATTATTTTCCTTGATATTTGGATACCCAAAGGTTAATGTTCCATCTTTAATTGTAATAGTGGGCATACTTCATCTGATAGAAAGCATTCTTATATTGATAGATGGCACTCGAGATACTATTCCTGTATACATAGAGCATCAAAGATTTACTCCAGCAGGCGCCTATATAATGAATAAAATGTGGCCTATTCCCCTAGTCACTCTTTTGACTACAGGAAAGATTGCCTTTCCAATAGTGGCAGTATTGATCTATGAAGATGAGGCCATTACTCAGATACCTCTTAGAAGGGCTAAAGAATCCAGCTTTTGGTCAGCTTTTTATGGACTTGTCATATTAATTTTAGCTATAGCCTCATATGGAATTCAATGGTTGGCATATATTGCAGCTTTTGTTACTCTTTTTTTACGGGAATTGCTGTTTATACTTAACAGGAGAGGTCAACGTACCGGAAAGCCTGCTTTTGTAGCGCCTTGGAGAGGTATTAGGGTTTTAGATGCCTTACCAGAGAGTATTGGAGAAAGGATGGGTATAAGGCAAGGGGATATAATTCTAAATGTCAATGGTAGGCAGGTTAATAGTGAAACAATGCTTAGGGAGATTTTAGAAGATGGTCCCTCTTTAATATGGATGGATGTATTAAGAGATGAAAATGAGCTTGTGGAGTTAGAGTATAAGGACTATGAAGAAGGTATAAATGATCTAGGCATTATACTTGTTCCCCGTACCACAGGGAAATATTATCTTCTTAATAAATATGATGGTTGGTTGTCAAGAATATGGGGTAATTATATAAATAGGTGATGTAGTAAGGTAACTTCATTCAAACATTAGTTTGTGTGAAGTTTTTCTTTTTTTGCGAACAGGCGTTCTAAAATTTTATATAGTATGATATAATGTAGGCTTGTAGGAGTGTGAAATAAAATGAAGTTTAAAATAAAATCTTCCATGAAGCCACAAGGCGATCAGCCAAAGGCTATCGCTTCACTTGTTGAAGGATTAAATAAGGGAGAAAAATATCAAACCCTACTTGGTGTAACTGGTTCTGGTAAGACATTTACCATGGCCAACATTATAGAGCAGGTGCAGCGACCCACATTGGTCATAGCTCATAATAAGACTTTGGCAGCACAGTTGTACAATGAGTTTAAAGAGCTATTTCCAGATAACGCTGTGGAGTATTTTGTAAGTTATTATGACTATTATCAACCTGAAGCATATATACCTTCAAGTGATACTTATATAGAAAAGGATGCGTCTATCAATGATGAAATAGATAAACTTCGCCACTCTGCTACCTCTGCTCTCTTTGAGCGGCGGGATGTAATAGTGGTGGCCAGTGTTTCTTGTATCTATGGTTTAGGTAATCCTACGGAGTATAAGGAGCTTACCCTGTCTTTACGGGTAGGTATGAATAGAGAGCGTAACGAAATATTAAGAAAACTGGTAGATATCCAATACGAGAGGAACGATATTAACTTTGTTAGGGGAACCTTTAGGGTTCGAGGCGATGTATTGGAGATATTTCCTGCCTCTTCAACAGAGCGAGCCATAAGAGTAGAATTTTTTGGCGATGAGATCGATAGAATATCAGAGATTGACGTGCTAACTGGAGAGATTTTGGGACTTAGAAATCACATAGCTATTTTCCCTGCCTCCCACTATGCTGCTTCTAAGGAGAGCTTGGAGAGGGCTATTGCTATGATAGAAGCAGACCTGGAAAAGCGGGTCCAAGAGCTGAGAGATCAGGATAAGCTGTTAGAAGCACAGCGTCTGCTGCAGAGGACCAACTATGATATAGAGATGATGCGGGAGATAGGCTATTGCAATGGGATAGAAAATTACTCCCGATATATGGACGGCAGGCAGCCTGGAGAGCCTCCTTTCACTCTTCTAGATTATTTTCCTGAAGACTATTTGATCTTTGTTGATGAGTCCCATGTAACCTTACCACAGATTAGGGCCATGTATGCCGGAGATAAGTCACGAAAAGATAGTTTAGTGGAATATGGTTTTAGGCTGCCAGCAGCCTATGATAATAGGCCTTTAAAGTTTGAGGAGTTCGAAGAGCGAATTAATCAAATTATATGTGTAAGTGCTACTCCTGCTGAATATGAGCTGAGTCGTTCATCACGGGTAGTTGAGCAGATTATCAGGCCCACAGGACTGGTAGATCCTGAGATAGAAGTGCGTCCTGTAGAGGGACAAATTGACCATCTAATAGGAGAAATCCAAAAAAGAGTTGAAAGAAATGAAAGGGTGCTAATAACTACCCTAACTAAGAAGATGGCGGAAACTTTAACTAGTTTCTTAAGGGAGATGGATATAAAGGTAAGATATCTACATTCAGATATTGATACTCTAGAAAGAGTTGAAATTATAAGGGATTTACGTTTAGGAGAATTTGATGTACTAGTGGGTATAAACCTTTTAAGGGAAGGTTTGGATATACCTGAGGTTTCCTTGGTAGCTATATTGGATGCTGATAAGGAAGGGTTCTTAAGATCTGAAACCTCTCTAATTCAGACCATAGGACGAGCTGCTAGGAATGTCAATGGTAAGGTAATAATGTATGCAGATACTATTACCGGGTCAATGCAAAGGGCCATTGATGAGACTAACAGAAGGAGAACTCTCCAGATGGAATATAACAAAAAGCATGGAATCGTACCTACCACCATTGTTAAGGAGGTACATGACTTAATTGAAGCTACCCGTGCCGCGGAAGATGTGCCTGAATATCAGATAGCTAAGCCAAAAACCCAAGAAGGGTTAATGAAACTTATAAAAGACTTAGAAAAAGAAATGAAGGATGCAGCTGCGGCGCTGGAGTTTGAAAAAGCTGCAAAATTAAGGGATGAAATATTTAAATTAAAAGAAGAATTAGAAAGCAGTATAAATTGACTAAAGGAGACTGAGACGAGAGATGGAAACATCAAATATAGTTGTAAAAGGAGCCAGGGTAAACAATTTAAAGAATATAGATTTAGAAATTCCAAGGAACAAATTTGTTGTGTTTACTGGACTTAGTGGTTCAGGAAAATCTTCTTTGGCCTTTGACACCCTATATGCCGAAGGCCAGAGAAGGTATGTGGAATCTCTTTCAGCCTATGCAAGGCAATTTTTAGGCCAAATGGATAAGCCAGATGTAGACTATATTGAAGGTTTGTCTCCGGCTATATCTATAGATCAAAAAACCACTAGCCATAATCCTAGATCTACTGTAGGAACAGTTACTGAGATATATGACTATTTGAGACTTTTATATGCTAGAATAGGCACACCTCATTGTCCAAAATGCGGTAGAGTAATAGAGCAACAGACCATAGAGCAGATGGTGGACAGCATTATGTCCCTAGAGAATAGGAGTCGTATACAGCTATTAGCTCCCGTTGTGAGGGGAAGAAAAGGGGAGCATGTAAAGCTTCTAGATAGGATACGAAAGGACGGATATGTCCGTGTACGTATAGACGGAGAAATTATGGAACTTTCCCAGGAAATAAAGCTGGAAAAAAACAAGAAGCATACCATCGAAGTAGTAGTAGATCGTTTAATAGTAAAAGAGGGCATTGAGCAGAGGCTGGCTGACTCTTTGGAAACTGTTTTGAAGTTAAGTGATGGGCTGGCTGTTGTGGATGTTATTGGCGGGGAAGAAATACTCTTTAGTGAAAAGTATGCTTGTCCCGAATGTAATATAAGCATTGAAGAATTAAGCCCCAGACTATTTTCCTTTAATAATCCTTATGGTGCTTGTGAGACTTGTAGTGGACTGGGATCTATGTTGGAAATTGATCCTGATTTAGTCATTCCCAATAAAGAACTATCCTTGATGGAAGGGGCTATTGTGGCACCAGGTTGGAGTACGCTTAAGGAAGAAAGTGTTGCCTTGGCATACTTTAGTGCTCTTAGTAGGCATTATGACTTTGATTTAAATACTCCTGTCAAGGATTTAAGTAAGGAAATAATGGACATTATCCTATATGGTACTAAGGGAGAGAAAATTACCGTAAACTATAAGACCAATGGTAGAAATGAAACTTTTTCAAGCTCCTTTGAGGGGATAATTAACATATTGTACAGAAGATATAGGGAAACTAGTTCGGATTATAGCAGGGAGTATATTGAAAAGCTAATGAGTGAGAGGACATGCCATGCCTGTCGTGGGGCTAGGTTAAAACCTGAGGCATTGGCGGTAACAGTGGGCGGTAAAAATATTTATGAGCTTACCTGCATGTCCATTAAGGAGATAATAAATTTCATTGATAATTTACAGCTCACACCCACACAGGAGATGATTGGCCGTCAAATTTTTAAGGAGATACGGTCCAGACTTGGTTTTTTAGTAGATGTTGGATTGGATTATTTAACCCTATCCCGATCTGCCAGCAGCTTATCTGGAGGAGAATCCCAGCGTATTCGATTGGCAACCCAGATTGGCTCAAGTCTAGTAGGTGTCCTGTATATTCTGGATGAGCCCAGTATAGGCCTTCATCAGCGGGATAATGACAGGCTTATAAAGACTCTTAAGAACTTGAGGGATTTAGGGAATACCCTTATAGTAGTAGAACATGATGAGGATACAATGCTAGCCTCCGACTATATAGTGGATATAGGACCAGGAGCAGGAAGGCACGGTGGGGAGGTAGTAGCTGTAGGAACACCTGAGGAAATTATGAATAATGAAAATTCCATTACGGGCCAGTATTTATCAGGCAAGAAAAGAATAGAAATACCCAAAGAGCGACGGGTTCCCAATGGTAAATTTATTGAAATAAAAGGTGCTAGGGAGAATAACCTGAAAAATATTGATGTAAAGATCCCTTTAGGTCTAATTACCTGTGTTACAGGGGTATCAGGCTCAGGAAAGAGCACATTAGTCAATGAGATACTATATAAGTCATTGGCGAGGGAGCTAAACCGTGCAAGGGTAGTGGCTGGAGATCACGATGAAATATTAGGAGTAGAGTATCTAGATAAGGTAATCGATATTAACCAGGCTCCTATTGGCAGAACTCCTAGGTCAAATCCTGCTACCTATACAGGGGTATTTGATGATATTAGGGAAGTTTTTGCTATGACTAATGAAGCCAAGGCCAGGGGTTATAAAAAAGGAAGATTTAGCTTCAATGTCAAGGGCGGTAGGTGTGAGGCCTGCCGTGGCGATGGAATCATTAGAATAGAAATGCACTTTCTACCTGATGTCTATGTGCCTTGTGAAGTATGTAAAGGTAAGAGATACAATAGGGAGACACTGGAGATACGCTACAAGGGTAAAACCATTGCTGATATTTTAGATATGACAGTGGAGGAAGCTCTGGAGTTTTTCGAGAATATACCTAAGATTCATAGAAAATTGGAAACCTTGAAGGATGTTGGATTAGGCTATATCAAGCTAGGCCAGTCCTCAACTACCTTATCCGGAGGCGAGGCACAAAGGGTAAAGCTTGCAACAGAGCTTAGCAGGCGTAGCACTGGCAAGACCCTATATATTTTGGATGAACCTACTACAGGCTTGCATACTGCGGACGTGCATATGCTTATAAAAGTATTGCAGAGATTAGCCGATGGTGGTAACACTGTAGTAGTTATTGAACACAATTTGGATATTATTAAAGTGGCAGATTATATAATTGATTTAGGACCGGAAGGTGGCGATAGAGGCGGTACAGTAGTGGGGGTTGGTAGCCCAGAGGAGATAGCTCAGATGGAAAATAGCTATACGGGACAGTTTATTAAAAAGGTGTTGGAGCGAGGCTATTAATAATAACTAGAAGATATTGGATAGGCTTAGAATTTCTTTATCAGCAAGGTCATGCAACAAAAATCTTAGTTCTGCAATATCGGATAGTAGCTGTTCTTTTTCCTGTAATTTTGCCATTTCATCTATTTTGTATATGGCAAGATCTATATCATCAATATCTTCGTGTTCTACAAGAAGTAGCCAAATCTTTTTGTGCTGTCCCCAAAGGCGGCGAAGCTCCATTACCTGGGTATCCACTTCCTCCCATAGTTCCTCTACAGTAGCTTGTCGTATTTTTTCTGCCTGTTGGGCTAGTTTTTCGGATGTTTCAGTAAGATATTTGGTATTCCACCATGCCAGTCCTAAAAATAAGCATAATACTATAATTATGGCTACAAAGGTTCTCATTGGTTTACTCCTTTTGTTTAGGTATTATTTTTAGTTGACCTTGGGTATCAAGATAGGCAAAGAAAACTCCATTTTTTTCTAGTCCCTGTTCCTTTATTTTGGATAAAAGCCAGTTTAGCTCCAGGTTTGCTTTTTTAAGATTTTTGTGCATAATACGACCGTCCATAATTAAGGTTACAGGGATAGATTCGGGCTGTGCCTGCAATCCTAGATCTTCTAGGGTTGCAGTTTTCTTTTGGCTTTTTGGGAATACAGTTAGATTGCCGTTGGTTTCCAAAATAGCAAATTCTACATCATCTATATTAGCAATATCTTTGCCTCTGAGCTGTTCTAATAAGTCATTAATGTTGATCCTTAACCTATTTAGGTTTTTCTGTTGTATTACTCCATTTTCAATTAATATGCTAGGAGATCCACATACTAAGCCTCTAATTCGCTCACTTTTCAAAGACAGATAGGATATGGTTACCTGGGCAAAAACTAGGGCAAATATGGGAACAAGGCCTTTTGCTAATGGGATGCCTACATCATCAGCAGGAATACCTGCAAGCTCAGCGATCATTATTGCAATGACCAGTTCAAAGGGCTGTAATTCGCCTACCTGTCGCTTGCCCATTACTCTAACTACCACTACAACTACAATATAGAGAATAAGGGCTCTAAAAAAAACATTAAGCAATGCCATACTCCTTTTCTTATGCTTTCTATAAAGTATCTTGCCATTGCTTAATGTTTTTTATTCGTTGAGATATGTTTACCAACTTCGGGAACTGCCACCTCCACCACCAGAGCCGCCCCCGCCTTTAAATCCACCGCCGCCGGACCAGCCACCGCCGCCCCAGCTGCCTCCACCCCAGTTACCTCCTCTAGGACCGCCTCTTCTGCCAGTGAAGAGCATAAAGAGCAGAAAACGTAATATCCTGCCACCTAAAAAGAATCTATCAAAGAGTAAAAAAACTATTAGGAATATAATAAAAAATCTACTACCATCACTATCCTGTGAATTTTCTGCCTGTTCATAGTAAGATGGAAGGGGGCTTAATTCTCCTAAACTATCAGTGTCTATATTATATTCATTATAAATTTCCATTAAAATAGCCTTGTATCCTTCTAGGATTCCGGTAGAAAAATCACCAACGGAGAAATAGGGGATCATATAATCGTCCTGTATCCAGCCAGTTTTGCTATCGGGCAGGGCACCTTCCAAACCATATCCTACCTCAATCCGGGATTTTCTATCGTCTACTGCAACTAAAATGAGTACACCATTATTCTTTTCTGCACTGCCAATACCCCATCCCCGAAGGATGTTAAGGGAGTATTCCTCTAATGGGATGTCGCCAATAGTGGCTAGGGTAACTACTACAACTTGAGCTCCAGTAAGTTCATCAAGCCTGATACTGTGCTGCATTATGTATTGCTCTGTTTGACTATCTAAAACATTAGCAAAGTCATTTACATAAAAGTTTTGGGTAGGAGAGGGTATATCTTCTTCCTGTGCCCATACACCTATTGGAATAAATAATACCAATATTGTCAACAAAAGAGATAATATTTTTTTCATCAATTATAACTCCTCTTTTTAGTCACTAAAGTCCACCTTTGGAACCTCTTGAGCACCTTCCTGTGCCTCAAAATACTCCACCCTTTCAAAACCAAAAATATTTGCAATTATATTGGTAGGAAAGCGCCTAATAGCTGTATTATAACGGGTAGCCGCCTGGTTATAGTCACGTCTAGCTACGGCAATTCTATTTTCAGTACCTGCCAGGTTATCCGATAGTTGCCTAAAATTAGCGTCAGCCTTTAATTGGGGATAATTTTCTACAACAACCAAGAGTCGGGATAGAGCATTTGATAACTCTGCATCTCCTTCAATAATCTCTTGGGCACTAGATGCACCAGCTAGCTTAGCTCTGGCTTCTGTTACACTATTTATAACTTCTTCTTCGTGGGCAGCATAGCCTTTTACAGTTTCCACTAAATTGGGGATTAGGTCATTTCTACGCTGCAATTGATTGTCGATTTCGCTAAGCTTATTGTTTACATCTTCACTATAATCTACTAGTCTATTGTAGCTTCCCACTAGGTTAAAAATAAAGAATAGAGCTATCACTCCTATAACTATCCATGTAATTTTCTTACCCTTCATAATATAAAATCTCCTTTCAAAAAATGGTTTATATAGCTGTCCTTATATCCTATATTCATATATTTAGGGCACTTGTACATAGTTTTCTAAGAGATCTTTCAAAATCAATGTTGGCTTTTTCACTACGCTTTTTAGGATTATAAGTTCGGCCCCCTGCTCTTCTTACTTTTTGGGCAATATACCTCTCCATCAATAATCTGTCAATATTAGCTTCATTATAGATTAGACCATTTTGATTAATAGCATAGGCTTGCTTGCCCAAAGCCATGGTAGCTACTCCATAATCCTGGGTAACAACAATATCACCTTTTTGGGTTTGATTTATAAGGGCAATATCTACTGCATCCTTTCCTTGGGATACAGTAATAACTTGAGAATACCCATCTTCTATTATATGACTGGTGTCTGTAAACATTATCACCTTTAGATTAAATTCTTTGGCTACTTTGACGATTATATCCTTAACAGGACAAGCATCAGCGTCAACCAAAATTCTAGCATTATGCAATATTAAATCCTCCAAAAGTATGTTAAGTCTTATACTTTTAATTATACATATATATGCTGTTGCAAACAATTAAATTTATTAAAAGTTGCTAATCTAATCCGTTGAGCTAGTTTAATAGCCCTTATGTAAAGAATCAAACTAGCGCAAGGAGCTAATTAACTGGAGCTTTATAGGATTGTGATACCAAGTGTTTTAAAGATAGGGATTAGGATTAATAGAATAAAAGATCCCTTGTCTACATTTGTTAGACAAGGGGTTCTTTTACTTACTTATAGCTGATTGTACTTCGCTGATCATTGTTTTTATACCTGTGATTCCACCAGATGCAACATACCAGACAAAGGGATCTAGGAAAGTTATATTTTGATTTTTATATGCCTTGGTAGATTTAATGAAGTCATTATCCATCACCTGCTGTGCAGAGGTTTCGCCTCCCACCACAGCAGTTCTATCTAACACAAATAGATAGTCGGGATCCTTATCAAGAATATATTCAAAGGTAACCTTCTGACCATGGGTGCTAGCCTCTATGTTTTCATCGGCTTGGGCTAATCCAAACTCGTTATGGATAATCCCAAATCTGGAATCGGCTCCATAGACACTCAAGCTGCCGTCATTAGCCATAACAAATAATGCAGTGGCTGAGTTGGATGAAGCTAGTTCATGTAATTCATTGATTTCTTTCTCTATGTTCTCAATTTCTTGAGCCAGTAGTTCCTCTTTGTCAAATATCTGTCCTAGGATAGTTAAATTATTTTTGAAGGAGTTTAAGAAATCTTCGCCTTTAAATTCTAAGTACAATGTAGGAGCAATTTTTTCAAATTCCTCATATAGACTAGCTTGCCTGTCGGAGATAATAATTAGGTCCGGGTTTAGCTCATAAATGGTTTCGAAATTGGGTTCTTTGAGAGAACCTACATCGGTATATTTATCATCATTGTATTTGTTTAGGAAAGGAGGTAGGGACTGCTTTGGCAAGCCAACAACATCTTCTCCCATGTAATCTATTGTATCTAATACTCCGTAATCAAAGACTATAACCCTCTCAGGCTTTTTTTCTATAGTGGTTTCACCTAGCTGGTGCTTTATGGTGAGGGAGATATCATCTTGTGAGCTGGATACATCTTCCTGTGAATCAGACCTATTCTCTTGTGAATTGGATGAATTTTCCTGGGAGTTGGCGGTATTCTCTTGAGATGTAGGTTTTTCAGTTGTTGCTTCTGGATTAGAAGCACAGGCAGCAAGACTAAATATAGAAATTATTAGTGATAATGCTATAACTAATTTTAATGTTTTCTTCATTTTATACACCTCTCTTAGATAATTACTAATAATACACACAAAGTTTCATATTGTTGACGTCAGCTATACTAAATTCCATATCATATATTTGTCCCAGTAAATCTTTATGGATTATCCTATCAATGCCCCCTTCATCTACAATTTTGCCATTCTTTAAGGCTACAATATGGTCGGAATAACAGGAAGCAAAATTAATATCATGGATAACAATAGCTATAGTTTTACCTAGGTCATCCACCAGGTTTCTCAACATTTTCATGATCTCGACGGAGTGCTTTATATCCATGTTATTAAGGAGCTCATCTAGCAAAATGTAGGCAGTATTTTGAGCCAAGACCATGGCTATAAAAGCCCTTTGTCTTTGTCCGCCACTTAATTGATCTAAATACATATCTTGAATATCTTTCAGTTGCATATAGTCCAAAGCTTGATCTATATAGATTTCATCTTCCTTTGTCAAGTAGCCATTGCTATAGGGGAAACGGCCAAAGCTTACCAATTCCCTGATTTTAAGTTTAATATTTAAGTGATTTGACTGCTTAAGGATTGAAAGTTTCTTAGCTAATTGATTATTTTGCCAGTTTTCCAGAGCTTTGCCATCAATGATTATCTCTCCGCTGTTTTTAGGTATTAGGCGACTTACTATAGATAATAGAGTACTTTTGCCTGCACCATTGGGTCCTATAAAGGAAGTAATCTTTCCTTTATTAATCACCGTGGAAACATTGTCCAGAACTCTTTTGTCTCCATATTGTTTTACAACATTACGAATTTCTATCATGCCACATTCTCCTTTAACAAAAGATATAAAAAGTAAATTCCGCCTATAAGATTTATGACCACGCTAATAGGCGTGCTAAAATTAAATATCCTTTCAATTAATAGCTGGCCGCCCAATAGGGCTACAATGCTGATTAAGGATGAGCCAATAAATAAATATTTGTGTTCATAGGTTTTTAAAAACTCTCTAGCTAG
Source organism: uncultured Bacillota bacterium (assembly GCA_938003915.1). Taxonomy (GTDB): domain Bacteria; phylum Bacillota; class Clostridia; order Caldicoprobacterales; family UBA3941; genus JAAYGY01. The sequence continues at coordinate 36,852 of CALKWV010000055.1, forward strand.
ATTTACAACTAGCAATCCTAAAAAGGTAATGGGACCAACTAGAGCAGTAGAAACTGAGACCAATACAGCTACAATAGCCACCATATTTCTTATGGATTTATGATAATCAACTCCCAGATTTATGGCATGATCCCTTCCAAGGGACAAAACATCCCATAGTTTAAAGTACTTTATGGAATAAAGCACCAGGCCTGAGATGACTATAAAAGCAATAAGCAGAATTTCAGTGTTAACATGATTAAAGCTGGCAAACATCCTATCCTGAATATGCAAAAACTCATTAGGGTCCATCATCATTTGCATAAAGGTAGTTAGGCTTTGGAAGAAAGTACCTAGTATTAGCCCAAACAGTAGAAAAAACATGATATTGCTGGTATCTCTTTTAAAAAGAGTTCTAAAAAGTAGACTAGAAAATATCAGCATCAAACCAACAGATATGAAAAAATTTATTTTATTATTTATTAGAATAAGGCTGGTTGAGCCAAGGACAAATATTACAAGAGTTTGTATCAGCATATACAGAGAGTCTAATCCCAATAGACTGGGCGTTAATATGCGGTTATTCGTTAAAGTCTGAAAGATCAGAGTAGAAAATGCTATAGCTACTCCTGTAATAAGCAG
>CALKWV010000056.1 GCA_938003915.1 uncultured Bacillota bacterium
TTGCACACAGATTAGGCCTTTCACCAAATTACTTAAGCTCTTTATTTAAACAGCATACAGGTAAACGTTTTACGGAAGCTCTTACAGAGCTAAGGATGAAAAAAGCAAAAGAATTTCTGGTCTCAGGGAATGAAAGCATTATGGATATAGCCAAGTCTGTTGGATTTACTAGTGCTTCATATTTTTGTACAGTATTTAAGAAAATCTATGAAACTACTCCAACGGAATATCGTGTAAAATATTCTCATTGCAAAGAAAAACAGGGTGAAAAAAATGTATAAGAAACTCTTTAAAGCTTATAAAAGAATATATTGTTTTTTTCGTGATATGAGATTGGAATGGAAACTTACATGTGCCTATTTTATAATTATAGCGCTACCAATAGTGGGGACTGGATTGTTTATAAACTACACCACAACGCAATCCTTTATTAATCAGTCCCAATTACTAATGAAGCAAAGCCTTATACAAAAAAGGGAGATAATTAATTATAAAATTGACAGTATTGAAAGGACTTCCATTTATATTACTCAAAACCCCCAAATCATTAGATATCTTGATATCCCTTTTGAAAATAATTATAGAAGTTATGAAAATTATTATTTTACTTTTTGCCCCCTATTTGAAAGCTATATTATGCAAAACCAATATATCTATAATACCATCTTATATGTAGAAAATACTACTTTTCCTGATGCTTGGAATGGTATATATCATATGGACAGGATTAAAGAGAATGAAAGATTTAGGATGCTTTTAGAGGAAGATAAAAAAATGGAAATGTGGTATCCTATACATGATTCCCAGGATTCCAAAGAAAAGGTCTTTTCTTTTGCACGAAAGCTCATATCTTTTAGTGAAATGAAAGTAATAGGGATATTGGAGATTGAAATTACAGAGAAGCTATTATTTAAGGATTTATATAAAGATAAGAAGCTGGTTGAATATTACCTTGTTTTAGATGATAAAGGTAATGTTATTACAACAAACCTGCCCTCATCTTTTCTTAACAGTTTAAAAGTAAGAAGACTTCTGACACAGGCAAAGGAAAATGTTATAGACGGTGTTTTAGAATTTGAAAATCAGCGGTTTATAGCTTCTACAGTTCCTATTAGTCGAATAGGCTGCAGTCTTGTGGGCATTTCTCCATTAACAACTTTTATGGCGGATAATGGTGACTATAGAACCATGATTTTAGTTGTAATTGCTATATCTTTAATCTTATTTGGCACAATTATACATTTGGTTGCCAATCGTCTTACAAAAAGATTGAAAATATTGGTCAAGGCCCTTAAGTCTATGAGAAATGATAATATAAATGTAAAAATTCCAGTAGTTAGTCATGATGAAATTGGAGAGTTAGCAGTAAGTTTTAATCTAATGACTGACAGAATTTATGAGTTGATAGAGAGGGTATATAAGGCCCAAATCATGGAAAAAGAATATGAACTCAAAGCACTGGAAGCCCATATAAATCCTCATTTTTTATATAATTCCTTATCTACTATATCATGGATGGCCAGAAAGATTAATGCTGAAAATATTGATAATATGGCATTTCTTCTTTCTAAATTCTATCGGCTTGTTCTTAGCAAAGGCAATTCTGTTATTACAGTTCAGGATGAAATAAATCATTTGAAAGCGTATGTGGAAATTGAAAGAACAAGATTTGGAGATTCGTTCCAGGTAATATATGATGTTGATCCAGAAAGCCTTGACTGTAAGATGATAAAAATCATTCTTCAGCCAATAGTGGAAAATTCCATCAAACACGGATTAGCAGCAAAAGATTACAGGGGTACTATCATTGTAAGAGTGAAGCAGGATAGGGAGTATCTATATCTTACTGTAATTGATGATGGTATAGGTATGGATAGCCAAGTATTAGAAAGCCTTAATAGGGGAGAGGATTTAATCAATAGTGAAAGTGGCTATGGTATTCGAAATATACGGGAGCGTATAAAGGCTGTATATGGAGAAAGGGGTCATATTAAAATATTGAGCCGTCCTGGAGTAGGTTGTACAGTTAATATTACAATACCCAAGACTGTAAAGTTTCTTAATTTATGATATAAAAGTAGATTTTTATAATTGATAGGTTGAAAGAGTATATCTTACAATTATCTTAGAATAAGATAAAGTTCTATAAAAAAGGTGTGATGCAATGAATCTGGAAACAATGGTTACAACAAAGATGGCAAGTAAAAAGAAAAGATCTCTTTCAAAGGTAGCTTTGGCACCACAGTCCTATACTGATTATCTATTAGATGTGGGCAAGTATGGAGTGGATGTATGGGATTTAGGACTTGATAATCTGGATCCTGATCCAGACTCCAACGAAGGTGTAGCTTATGCAAAGATAAAGAATATATGGAACAAATATTTAGGTCAGATGATTCTTGCTGAAAACGACGAAGAATTTGATGCTGCATATGAGGCGGCGATGAAGGAAATTCAAGATGCTGGTCTGGAGCAAGTAAGGGCAGTAATGACAGAAAACCATAAAAAAGATTTAGAAAGAAAGGGTATTAAATAACTTTTCTAGATATAATCAAGTGAGGTTGTTTATATAAGCAACCTCACTTGATTAATGTTACAAAATTCACTTAGAATATGATAAAATTGGAGTTAATTGGATTTAATAGCAATTGTTTTTATAAAGGGGGCAATTTTTATGGAACATCCTTTTCACCTTTATTATAAGAACCAGGCCAATAGCTGGTTTGATGCACTGCCATTAGGCAATGGCAGACTTGGTGCTATGGTATATGGTCACACTAATGTAGAAAGAATTCAATTAAACGATGACTCCCTTTGGTATGGTACATTTATAGATCGTAATAATCCCTCCCTTAAGGAGAAATTGCCAGAGATTCGTAGATTAATACTCTCAGGAGACATCTATGCTGCTGAGGAGCTCATATTACAACATATGATTGGCACACCTAGCGGCATGCGGCATTATACTCTGCTGGGTGAGCTGGATATTGGGCTTAACCAGCGTTTGCCATTTGAAGATGGATGGATGCCAAACAGCATAGGTGCTCAGGATTATTCTTGTGATTTGGATCTTATGACAGGGATACTAAATATAAGCCATACTAAGGATGGTATTCACTATCATCGGGAAATGTTTATCAGTTATCCTGCCCAGGTAATGTGTATTCGCTATACTAGCGAAACTCCCGGGGCAATCAACTTAGATATTATGCTGAACAGAACTGTCATATCAGATGGGGCGATAATGGATGACAGAAGGCCTGGGAGACAGGTAAGCGGTGGAGGCTGGGCTGCACCCTTTGCTGATTCAATTAGAACGGTGGATGATAATACCATGCTCTTAAGAGGGCATGAAGCTGAAGTTGAGTTTGCTGCGGCAGTACGTGTGGAATGCGATGGTGAACTGGTAAATCCCGTTTCCCAATTGATAGCACGAAGCAGAGTGTCTGTTGCAAAGCCATATTGCCCTGCATTTCTTACCTGCTCTGCCCG
>CALKWV010000057.1 GCA_938003915.1 uncultured Bacillota bacterium
GGGATCATATTAATGGGATCATCAATGACAATATATTTTTGCTTAATGTCCAATTAATTAATATTTGCAGGAGGAAGAATAATGCCACTTGTTAATCCAATAAAGATGTTAAAAAATGCACAAAGAGAAGGATATGCCATCGCTGCGTTTAACATACATAATCTAGAGACCATTCAAGGAGTGGTGGAGGCAGCTTGGGAAGAACAATCGCCCCTAATTATACAAACTACACCCGGCACATTAAAACATGCAGGAATACCCTATGTAGTTGCCTGTGTTAAGACAGCAGCAGAGCTTTATGATATTCCCATCGCACTGCACCTTGACCACTGTGAATCCTTTGAAACAATCATGCAGTGTATTCGTGCAGGTTACACATCAGTTATGATAGACAGTTCTAAGCTCCCATACCAAGAAAATGTAGCCACAGTTAAAAGGGTAGTGGATATTGCAAGGCTGGTGGATGTAGCAGTAGAGGGTGAGATTGGAAGAATTGGCGGAACCGAAGATGATATAACTGTAGATGAGGGAGATGCTGCCCTTACTGTACCTGAAGAGGCCCAGAATTTTGCCCAAGCTACAGGGGTTGATACTTTGGCAATTGCCATAGGTACAGCACACGGACTTTATAAAGGGGAGCCCAAATTGGATTTTGACAGGTTATCAGCTATTAGGGAAAAGGTAGAAATTCCACTGGTACTTCATGGAGGTTCAGGAGTTAGTGATAAGGATATAAAAGAAGCCATAAGCCGAGGCATATGTAAGGTAAATATTGCTACTGAACTGAAAATACCTATGGCCCAGGCAATTCAGGATGTATTTGCAGCTAATCCAAATGAAAATGATCCCAGGGAGTATATGGGGAAAGCTAAAGAGGCTGTAAAAGAGATAGCCCGTAAAAAAATACAACTTTGTGGCTCAAGTGGTAGGGCCTGGGATGGCATAAGATAAAATTATAATGCTGGCTACTAAGAGGAAAGGGGTTTGAAAATGAAAAATACTAGGTTATGGTATAAAAAACCGGCAGCAGATTGGAATGAAGCCTTGCCCATTGGTAACGGAAGGCTAGGAGGAATGATTTTTGGTACTGTAAAGAGAGAGCATGTTCAACTAAACGAAGATAGCATTTGGTATGGAGGACCAGTTGATAGGAATAATCCCGATGCTTTGCGATATTTGCCTAAAATTCGTGAGCTGCTATTTAAAGGAGAAATAAAAAAGGCAGAGCAGCTTGCTGCCATGGCCTTATCTGGCACACCAGAGGGGCAGAGGCACTATCAACCTTTAGGGGACCTATTCTTAAATTTCCACCAAGATGAAAGTAAAGTAGAGAGTTATCAACGTGAATTAGATATTAACCAAAGTGTAGCTAGAGTAAGCTATTTATATGACGGAGTTAAATACACTAGGGAATACTTTGCAAGTGCAGTAGATCAAGTAATTGTTATTAGGATTAGGGCAGATAAGCCAGCTGGAGTATCATTTAATGCCCAACTTAGAAGAGGAAAATACATAGAAAAAATTGGAAAAATATCTGATGATGCCATCATGCTTCAGGGCAATTCCGGCGGGCAAAAGGGTATTGACTTTTGCACCATAGTACGCGCTCTAGCCAAGGGAGGGCATGTGTATACCATTGGTGAAAACCTTATAGTAGAAGATGCAGATGAAGTTGTCCTTTTTGTTTCAGCTGCAACTTCATTTAGACATGAAAACTACTTTGATGTATGCAAGAAATATATAGACCAAGCTGTAGAAAAAAATTATGAAGATCTTTTACAAGATCATGTAAAGGATTATCAGGGGCTTTTTTGTCGTGTGGAGCTAGATCTGGAAAGTTCCAACAATGAGGAGTTGGAGTCTCTTCCTACAGATGAGAGGCTTAAGAGACTTAAGGATGGAAAAGAGGATTTAGGCCTTATTTGTCTGTACTTCCAATTTGGACGTTATCTTTTAATATCCAGCAGCCGACCGGGAACATTGCCTGCTAATCTTCAAGGAATATGGAATAAAGATATGTTACCCCCCTGGGATAGTAAATACACTATAAATATTAACACTCAGATGAACTATTGGCCCGCAGAAGTGTGCAATTTGTCGGAATGCCATGAACCTTTATTTGATTTAATCGAAAGGATGAGGGAACCGGGACGCCGTACTGCAAGAGTAATGTATGGATGCAGAGGCTTTACCGCCCATCATAATACAGATATCTATGGAGATACAGCACCTCAAGATATCTATATTCCAGCCACCTATTGGCCAATGGGAGCAGCATGGCTATGCTTACACCTATGGGATCACTATGAATTTACTCAGGATATTGAATTTTTAAGAAATAAATATCCTGTTATGAGAGAGGCAGCAGAATTCTTTTTAGATTTCTTGGTAGAGGATTCAAAAGGACGTCTGGTGACTTGTCCATCGGTGTCTCCAGAGAATACTTATAGGTTAGAAAATGGTGAAGAAGGGGCTCTGTGCATTGGACCTTCTATGGACAGTCAAATAATCTATGCTCTCTATACTCGTTGCATTGAGGCGGCAAAAATTCTGGAAATAGATGATGAATATACTGAGAAGTTTCAAGAAGTAATAGAGAGGCTTCCAAAACCTGAGATTGGGAAATATGGACAGATACAGGAATGGGCAGAGGACTATGAGGAAGTAGAGCCTGGACATAGACATATATCTCATCTTTTTGCACTGCATCCTGGCAATCAGATCAGCGTTCGCAAAACACCGGAGCTGGCCCAAGGGGCTAGAAAGACTTTGGAAAGAAGATTAAAATATGGCGGAGGTCATACAGGTTGGAGCAGGGCTTGGATAATTAATATGTGGGCCAGATTGGAAGACGGCGAAAAAGCCTACGAGAACCTATGTGGATTACTTGCTAAATCAACCTTGCCTAATCTATTCGACAATCATCCTCCCTTTCAGATTGATGGAAATTTTGGCGGTACTGCTGGAATTGTTGAAATGCTGGTACACAGCCATGATGGGGAGATCAATTTACTGCCAGCCTTACCCAAAGCCTGGCCTAATGGAAGGGTAAAAGGAATAAGGGCAAGGGGAGGCATTGAACTGGACATTGAATGGAAGCAGGGAGAATTGTCTAAAGTAGTTTTGAAAGCCAAAAATCCGGGGGTCTATGCTGTAAGATACGGGGACAAAACTGCTAATATTGATATAGAAAACAAGGTGGTTCTTGATAAAAACCTTACTTCTATAGGGTAAATCATTGAAAGGTTTCCAGGGGGTGTAATTATGAGAATATGTAATTATGAAAAACATAAGGATCACTTATTGCTAAAAACTGGAAAGGGCAAAATTAAACTTGAACCCTTTACAGATAGCATTGTTCGAATAGTATATACTTTGGAAGATGATTTTAGCCCAAAGGACAGTTTGATAGTTAGAAGGGATGCAAAGAAAGAGTTAGCTTATGATGTAATGGAATCAGAAGATGAGATAAAGTTCTACACCAAGAATTTACAAATTGTAATCAATAAAGAAACAGGTGCCTTTATCTACATGGATAGGAATGGCCAAATACTAGTAAAGGAGCCAGAACATGGAGGCAAGCTCCTGGATCCTATAGATGTAGAGAAAACTGTATTTGAGCAAGATGTCCAAATAAAAACTGAACAAAGTGCAGATGGCTTGAGAGCCAGCAGCCAAAGTTATACAAAAAAGATAGATCGTAGAGCCTATCATACAAAGCTATCATTTGAATGGGATGAAGGAGAAGCTCTATATGGTCTAGGTTCTCATGAAGAAGGGATTATGAATTTAAGAGGTCAGCACCGATATCTTTATCAGCAAAACATGAAGGCTGTAGTACCCATGTTGGTTTCCACCAAAGGATATGGATTACTGATAGATAGTTATTCCCTTATGATCTTTCGTGATGATATATATGGTTCCTATATATGGACAGATGTGGATGATGAGATGGACTTTTATTTCATATATGGGCCTTCATTTGATGACATCGTCAAAAATTACAGACATCTTACCGGGAAAACTCCTATGCTGCCTAAATGGGCTTTTGGATATATACAATCTAAGGAACGATATAAAAGCCAGCAAGAGCTCATAGAAGTAGTAAAGGAATATAGAAAGCGCCAGATCCCTCTGGATGTAATAGTGTTGGACTGGATGTCATGGCCAGGGGATCTTTGGGGTGAGAAAATACTTGATAAGGAAAGATTTCCTGACCCTGAGGGAATGATGGATGAGCTTCATTCTATGAATGCACGCTTGATGGTATCCATATGGCCCATTATGAATGCTGGCGGGCAAAACCATAAGGAGATGAAAGAAAATGGCTTTCTATTAGGTAATCAGGCTACATACAACGCTTTTGAAGAAAAGGCCAGGGAATTATATTGGGATCAGGCTAATAGGGGATTATTCTCAAAAGGTATTGATGCTTGGTGGTGTGATTGTACTGAACCCTTTGAAGCCGACTGGAAAGGAGCAGTAAAGCCTGAACCTGAGGAAAGGTTGATGATTAATACCGAGGAAGCCAAAAAATATCTGGATCCGGAATATATAAACGCTTATTCTTTATTGCATTCCAAAGGCATTTATGAAGGACAAAGAAAGACTACAGAAGAAAAAAGAGTTATAAATCTAACCCGCTCAGCCTATGCAGGACAGCATCGATACGGGACCATAACATGGTCGGGAGATATTACTGCCAAATGGGACACTTTGAAAAAGCAAATCCCTGAAGGTCTAAATTTTTGTGTAACTGGTGAGCCCTACTGGACAAATGATATAGGAGCATTTTTTACAAAGAACAAGCCAGATCTATGGTTTTGGGACGGGGATTTTGATGAGGGCTGTAATGATTTAGGCTATAGGGAGCTATATGTTAGATGGTTTCAATATGCCAGCTTTTTACCCATATTCCGCTCCCATGGTACCGACACACCAAGAGAAGTGTGGAGGTTTGGAGAACCAGGTTCAATATTTTATGATACTCTGCTTCGCTTTTTAAAACTACGCTACAGATTGATGCCCTATATTTATTCTGTAGCGGGAATGGTTACTCATAAGGATTATACCATGATGAGGCTTTTGGCTTTTGATTTTAGGTGGGATAAGGAAGTTTACAACATAGGGGATCAATTCATGTTTGGTCCTGCCTTTCTTGTAAATCCAGTAACCCAGCCCATGTATTATGGCCCAAATTCACAGCCATTAGATGGTGTGGACAAAACCCGGTGGGTATATTTACCCAAAGGCTGCGATTGGTATGATTTCTGGACCGGCCAACGTATAGAAGGTGGTCAGAAGATATGTGCACAGGCACCCTTAGATATAATGCCTCTATTTGTGAAAAGCGGTTCCATTGTGCCTATGGGTCCTGAAAGTCAGTATGTTGACCAGAAAAAAGAAGGGGCCATAGAACTTAGGATTTATCCTGGCCAAGATGCAACATTCACTATATACGAAGATGAAGGAGATAATTACAATTATGAAAAGGGTGAATACTCTGAAATCCTTATTAGGTGGGATGACCAAGCCAGGACCTTAATATTTGAACAGCGCAAGGGCCAATTTGATGGTATGGTTGAAGAAAGGACCTATAATATTGTACTAGTTTCAGAGACAAATGGATTTGGTTTGGACGAAGCAAAGAAATATGATAAAGTGGTAAATTATAAAGGGGAAAAAATAGTAGTACAGTTTTAATTTTAATATATTCCAGAATTCTACAAGACTCTCATTATTACAGGACTTTAAGGACTCTATTTTAAGAAGAGGTGTCCTATGTATAAATTGTTGATTGTAGAAGATGAAAAGTGGGAAAGGGAAGGCCTGCGGGCCTTCCTTAACTGGAAAGATATGGGCGTTGAGTTGGTTGGCTGTGCATGCAATGGGGTAGAGGGAATAAAAATGGCACAGGAATATCAGCCTGATATTATACTTACAGATGTTATAATGCCCAAAATAGATGGAATTGAGATGTCCCGTAATATAAGGGCATTTCTTCCTGATGCTGTTATACTTGTTATCAGTGGATATGATGAATTTGAATATGCAAAGCAATCTTTTGATTTTAATGCTTTTGCATATCTTTTAAAACCAATTCAGAAAAAGGAATTTGAAGATATTATAAAAAAAGCAGTGGAGACACTTGACCATAAGAAAAAGAACAAGAAGGAAAAAATATTATTGGAAGATCAATGGAAGAATTACATTTATACAGGTCAAGACAGGATTTTTATTGATTTTTTAGAAGGAAAAATAGAGTTAAAGTCTATTTTAGGCTATTTGCCTACGGATAAGATAAAAGTTTCAGGCAGAAAAGTAGTTGTAGTACTATCCTTATATACTGATTTTGATAAATCCTCTTTTGAGGATAGTTCCTGGGAGAACTTAAGGCAGGAAACCTTAAAAATAATTGACCACATGCTGGGAGACAGAGGAATTGGGGCATTTAATAATGAACTCCGAAAAGAATTGGTGATATGCCTGGAGGCACCTTCTTCCACAGAGCAGTTGGAAAGAGCTTTGAGTCAGATAGTTGATAAGCTAGATAAGAAGCTGGGCATTAAATCCATTGCTGGTATTGGTCAAGTTGTGGATAATTTGAAACTGGCTCCTAAATCTTATTTACAGGCTCGTGAGGCTATAGGATTTGGGTTTTTAGCGAATTTTGGAGAGCTGTTGTTTTACGATGATATAATAAATAAAAATTGTGATAGGTCAAGTATACCAAGTCAATTATTTGAAAAAAGCAATCTTCTTTCAAAGAAGATTGCTCATAGCATTCAAAAAGCTAATATGCAAGAGTGTTCAGAGTTAGTTGATGAGTTTATAATCTTACTTAGAAAAGACATGTCTAGAAGCAAAATACTCCTTAATTGTTTTCTTATGGATATTGTAAATGAGTTAAACATGCTATCTTTGTACAATTCATATAAAAATGCATATACAGACTTATCTGTGTTGAACTCCCTTTCTCAGACAAAAAAATATATTATAGATTTTATAAACAGCCTTGCTTCAAACATTAAAACAGTCTACTCTAAAGACAAAATTGTACAGCAAATACTTAAAATCGTAGAAGAAAGATACTATGAGGAATTAGACTTAAAGAGCATATCTAAAGAGATTCATCTTTCTCCCTATTATATCGGCAGTATTTTTAAAGACTATACAGGAAAAAATTTCAATCAATACTTAAATGATTATAGAATGAATAAAGCAAAGGAGATGCTCCTGTCCAAAAACATTAAAGTATCTTATTTGGCAGAAAAAGTTGGAATTCCCAATACATCCTACTTTTGTTCGCTGTTTAAGGATAAATTTGGAATCAGTCCCGGTAAATTCAAGAAAATTAAAAACAGGGGGCATAATCATGTATAAGCTATTGATTGTAGAAGATGAAATATGGGAGCGAGAGGGGCTGGTAGATTTTATTGATTGGCGTCAACTTAATATCCAGATTGTAGGTACTGCATCCAATGGAATTCAAGGGCTAAAAATGGCAAAGCTACATCAGCCTGATATCATTATTACAGATATTAGAATGCCTATTTTGGATGGCCTAGAACTCTCCAAGAGGGTGAAGTTTTTTTTACCTCAATGCAAAATAATAATCATTACCGGCTATGATGATTTTGAATACGCTAGAGATGCAATTCATGCTGGTGTGTACAATTATTTGCTAAAGCCTGTGCAGAAAAAAGAGCTTTTAAATACAATAAATAGAGTAATAAAAGATATATTACAAGAAAAGAAGCATGTTGAACAAATACATATTTTAAAACAACAAGTTACAGAAAGAATGTATGCTGAAAGAGAACGGTTTTTGCTCAATCTTATTAGAAATGATTTAGATTATAGCCAAAGCCGGGATAGGGTACAAGATTTGAGGATTACTTTCTTTGAACAGGATGCAGTAGCCATAATTATCCGATTTGATCCTTTTTACTTTTGTCATAATAGGGAATATAAGGAAAAACAGCTTTGCTATAGAGAGATATACAGGAAGGTCCAGGCAAGGATAGGAAATGAAGGAATAGTAGCTATGGATGACTCTGAAAACCATGATATTGTTTTGTGCATTCCCATAAGAGGCAGGGAGAGAGATTATATAAATAGCATTGTCTTTAGTATTATAGCCAATTGCAAACTAAAACCAGCTGGTTATGCGGTAGGAGTGGGATCTATTTGCAAGGGACTAAGTAAATATAAAGAATCCTACTTGCAGGCAAAGTTTGCATTGGATAATATTTTCTTTAATGAAGAAGCATCTATTCTCTTTTTTGAAGATATAGCATATAGAGAGGAAATGGATGAAGAGGATATAAGTCAGTTTTTCACAGTTGCTTTTTCTTATTCAAAAAGAATATTAGATGGGGTTATTTCATCCAATAAAGAAGATGTTATTGCAATAGTGGAGGAATTATTTGAATACATTTACAGCTGTCCAGTGGATAAGAATCTAGTGTGTACTTATTTTACTAGTTTAATAAAAGAAATAGCAATTCTCATGCCCAGCATAAGTGAATATTTAAATCCTGTCAACAACATAGGGGAAGAGGCCCTGCTACTAAACAGTTTTATCAAACTAAATGGTCTAAAAAAATGGATTTTAAATTTGTTAACTTATGC
>CALKWV010000058.1 GCA_938003915.1 uncultured Bacillota bacterium
CTTATCTGGACAGTTCCATTAATGCTGGTGGTCTTTTTGGTTTAGGCAGGGTGACAATACCTTCCAGGATAAATTATGTGCCCTGGGAACATGATTATATTAAATTAGAGAAATAAAGAGCACTTGCACAACACGAACGAATGTATTACAATGGATGTGTTGGATTAAAATACCTTAAGTGTGTTTTAAAGAATATGGGTTTTATAGCACACTTAAATAGTGGTTAGAAAGCTGGTGTGAATTTGAGATGGCTACAATTGAACAAATAAAGGCATTAGTGAGAGCACATCTTGAAAATAATAATGAAAAGTTTAAGGCAATTGTGTTGCAGATTGCTGCACATGAAGCTAAGATTGGCCATACTTCTAGCGCCAGGGAATTGAAGGAGATAATACAGGATCCAAAATATTATACCAATAATAAAATTATTAAATTAAAAACCAAACATGATATATTGGAACAGAGATATCCCGATTTTACCTTGTTAGATCTGGTTGTCTCAGAAGAGCTAGAGTTTAAGATAAAGCGTATTATTAAAGAATACAAACAAATGGCATTGCTTAGAAAAAACGGATTAAAAAACCGTTCCAAAATATTACTGGTAGGTAAACCAGGAACAGGAAAGACAATGACTGCTTCGGTTATATCTTGCGAATTGAATTTACCTCTGTTTATTATACCTATAGACAGGTTAATATCTAAATATATGGGAGAAACAAGTGTCAAACTACGTCAGGTATTTGAACAGATATCTGAAATTAGAGGAGTATATCTTTTTGATGAATTTGATGCTATAGGTTCTGACAGAAGCTTTGATAATGATGTAGGAGAGATGAGAAGGATTTTAAACTCATTTTTGCAATATCTTGAAGAAGATGATTCGTATAGTATAATCATTGCGGCTACTAATAATCCGTTTTTATTAGATAATGCTTTATTCAGAAGATTTGATGATGTTTTAGAGTACAAAAATCCTGACATTTCTCAGATTGAACGTTTATTTAAGATGAAGTTAAAGGGGATTGCTTCCGATGAAATTTTTTCAGAGGAAATATATAATGCAGCAGAAGGACTCAACCATGCAGATATAACCAAAGTTTGTGAGGATTCAATAAAATATTCTATTCTAGAGGGAAAGGAAATAAAGAAGAATATTATTTTAACTTATATCCAGGATCGGAAGGATTTCTATAGATATAAGGAGGCATAATCATGCTGAAAAGAAATCTAAGGAATATATATCTAAATGAAATATCCGAATCCTTAAAATTTAAATCTGTACGTCCAGGAGGAGGTGGAGGGAAATATCCTAAAAGAGAAAATAGGCGGGCTCATGGTGACTATATTGAGCAACAATTTATTAAAGCCTGGGATGAAGGTTTAAAAAGAAATCCCAAAAAGAATGTAGTTTCTACAAGTACAAAAAGCGGAATATACTTGGAGATAAAAGGAAAAGAAGGATATGATTTGTTAACAAAGAGTCTTGAAGATGTCCGTCAACATGTTCGATTATATAATGTGAAAAAATCTGAAAACGAAGTTGTAAGTTGTACGGTATTTGTTCCTGATAATAAAAGGGACTTTTTTTTAAAGAAAATCAAGAAATATAAAGAATCTAAAAAAGGAGAGCAAGTAATTGATACGATAGAGAATATTGAATTAGCATTTATAGAAGCATTATGGATAGGAAATAAAGAATCAATTCCTGAAGATAAACCAATTTGGTGTGAAATATGGCTTATGGTTGAAGTGGGTGAAGATATAGAAGAGGTAATAAGTGAATTTTATAAGATATGTCAAGCAAATAATGTACCCTATAAAAAACAAAAAATAATTTTCCCGGGAAGAGTAATTGTAGGGGTGAAAGCTAACAGGAAACAGTTATCAATTCTTCAGCTGGAAAGTGCAAGAGTAGCTGAGATAAGGAAAATGGCTACTCCTGTAAGTTATTTTATTGAGTTATCCCAGGAGGAACAGAGAGAATTTATTAGGGATATGGTTGACAGGGTGGATACATCTAAAAGATCTAATACAGCAGTTTGTTTATTGGATACAGGTGTTAATAATGGTCATCCTCTTTTGAATATGGTATTAAAAGATAAAGACATGCATGTTGTTGATCCATCCAAAGATGTGCATGACAAAGATGGACATGGGACATGTATGGCTGGAATAGCAACATATTTTAATCTGGAAGAGAAATTAGAGAGCATGGATACTATAGAAGTTTATCATTTTCTTGAATCTATTAAGATAATGGATACTGGAAAGGATAATCCACCGGAATTATATGGATATATTACAGCCAATGCAGTAAGTTTAGCCGAAATTGAAAATCCTGATATTAATCGTTCGATTTGTATGGCGATAACGTCTGAAGATACTGCCATTATTCCAGATGGTCGTCCTTCCTCATGGTCAGGGGCTATTGATGCAATAACTTCCGGGAGTTTTATCCTTAATGGGCAGGATAATAATCGTAGATTGTTTTTTATATCAGCAGGTAATACGACGATAGAAGAGATTAAAGAAGCGGGCGATTATGAAGCAGCTGTTACCAATCATTCTGTTGAAGATCCAGGACAGGCCTGGAATGCAATAACTGTCGGTGCTTATACAAATAAAGTGGAAATAAATGATCCTGATGCTGTCAATTATGAACCTCTTGTGGAAGCAGGAAATTATTCGCCATTTACTTCTTCTTCAATGTATTGGGAAAAAAAGTGGCCAATAAAACCGGAAATTGTTTTAGAAGGAGGTAATCTGGCTTACGATAAAGACTTTGATTTCTATTCAAGATTCGCCGATTTAGAGTTATTGACTACTAATAAAGATTTTATGAAAGGAAAATCATTAGATACTATCAGTATGACCAGTGCAGCAACAGCCCAGGCTGCCTGGTTAGGTGCCAATATTCAACATCATTATCCCGAGCTCTGGCCGGAAACTGTTAGAGCCCTTATTATTCACTCTGCTGAGTGGACTGATACAATGAAACGGAACATATTGAGGACTAAGAAACCAACAAGGAAAGATTATAGGAAACTGTTACGGATTTGTGGATATGGGGTCCCTGATTTAGATAGAGCAATATGGAGTGCTGAAAACAGCGTAAATTTAATCATTGAAGATGAATTACAGCCATTTATCAAGAAGGGTAGTAGTGTTGTCTTTAATGAAATGCACCTTCATGAATTACCCTGGCCAGATGAACTGTTGTTAGAACTCGGCGATGCATACACACGTATGAAAGTAACTCTTTCGTATTTTATAGAGCCTGGTCCTGGAGAAATAGGTTGGAGAGATAAATACAGATATCCGTCATGTGGTCTCTTATTTGATGTAAATAATCCTACGGAAGATAAGGAAAATTTTATAAAGAGAATTAATAAGGCGATGAGAGAAAATGAAAATGACAAAGGAAATGTTAAAAATGACAGTGATAGATGGACTATTGGGGTAATGAATCGGAATGTTGGCTCAATACATTCGGATATCTGGGAAGGAACAGCAAGTGAATTAAGCCAAAGTAACTATATTGCTGTTTACCCAATAACAGGGTGGTGGAAAACAAGAATTAATTTGCGGAGATATAATTCAAAAGTGAGATATTCTTTAATAGTTACAATTGAAACACCTGAAAACGATATTGATTTATATACAATAATTAAGACAAAAGTTGATAGTAAAGTTGCTATAAAAACGAGAATATATTAAACCAATATATAATTCAAAAACAAATGTGATTAGCCAACATATCCAGGAGTACTTCCAGAATATGTGTTTGTAGTATGAATGTTGTCTGTCATATCTATGCAGGAATTAATTGCTTTGTGGAGAAGTATAGATAATATATGGACGAGCGATAACTCAGCTATTGCTGAGTTTTTCATTATATATCTCAAGGAGGAGTAA
>CALKWV010000059.1 GCA_938003915.1 uncultured Bacillota bacterium
CAAAGTGGATGAACCCATACTGCCTAGCATAGGTATTAGTAATAAAGCCATATAAATTGGCGTACCAACCACTCCTGTAGCCATTTGATTCTTTGATAATAGGCCCACTATGATTCCTATCAATATACAAAATATAGTGGTTAACACGCCTCCTACAAAAATTACATCCCAGTGTGCAAAACCGTTTCCACTTGAAATAAGTATCAGAACAACCATGCTTACCAATATACTGACAAAGGTTAATAATCCCTTACCTATGAATATCTCAACAGGTGTAGCGGGAGAGAGTAATAAAACACTTAAAGTCTTTTTTTCCTTTTCCTCTGCAATCATCATGGAGGGAACATACATACCTACCAGGACTACTAAAAAAAGGAGTCCGAACATCAGAGCAAAGCCTTCTGGCATACTGGGAATAAGCTTATCGTATATATAAGCTATCATTATGGGAATTATATACATTATCAATATGTTGATATTGGTCTTGAAATCCTGTAATTCTTTAACAGCAATAGCTGCTATTCTTTTAAATGAAAAAGTCATGAAAATTCCCTCCCAGTAACTTTTACAAATATATCTGCCAGAGTGGGTTCACAGGAATGAATGGAACGAACCTTACCATCTGCCATCCATTTAGCTAAAATAGGTCCAGATTCTACATCGTCCATATCCAGCTCCTTAGATACTAATCCCTGACCTTCATCAATTAAAACTCTAATATGGCGAGTTGAGTGTGCCAACTTTAGCTCTAAGGGGCTACCTGCCTCTACTATTTCTCCTTGATTTAATATAGCAACACGATTACATAACTTATCAACTTCCTCCATATTATGGGAGGTGAGTAAAATGGTTATTCCTTCACTATTTAACTGGAACAGTAAATCATGTATATTCTCAGCTGATGTTGGATCCAGACCTGAGGTAGGCTCATCTAGTAAAAGGATTTTAGGATTATGGAGCAAGGATCGTACTAATAGCACTTTTTGTTTCATTCCCTTAGAAAGCTTCTTGACTTGTGTATTTTTTTCTTTTATCAATCCTACTCGCTCTAAATAATAGTTAGTTCGTTCAATACTGCACCCATACAAGCGGCAGAAAAGATCTAAGTTTTGTCCCACGGTAAGTCTCTCATATAGGTTAGCTTCTTCCGGAACCACTCCTAAATAAGCATGTAACTTCTTAGCCTCTTTCATTGCATCAAAACCCATTATCTTTGCCCAACCATCATCAGCAGATAACTGTCCTGTGAGAATTTTTAATGTTGTGGTCTTGCCTGCACCATTGAGACCCAAAAATCCAAATATCTCACCCTCATTAACATCAAATGAGATACCTTTGAGCGCTTCTTTTTCACCGTATTTTTTTGATAAATATTTCACCTCTATCAATATTAATCTCTCCTTAGAATTAATAAAACTAACAATTATAGTGCTAGTTTATTCTATGTAATGACCATTGATAAGCCAACACCCTCGCTGTTTTGACTTTAGAAAATTTGACTTAAAAGTGATTAAATTTCAATAAGTTCATATTCCATTTTTCCTAATCCAATTTTCTCTGCATGCCTAAGAACTTCTCTGCCTTTCTCAAAAAGCTTTTGTCGGCTATTTTTCTGTACCAGGTCTAAGCAAGCTGTATCTATAGCAACAGGGTCCTTAGCTGCCAGGACTCCAATATTGTTTGCAATTGGCTTCATAGGCTTGCCTGTACAGTCACAATGCTCAGTAATATTATGAACAAAAGAAATGTATATGATATCCTTATCTTTAGAAGCACCATAGGCATATTCTGCAAGCTTCTCACGGAAATGTGAACCACCCCAAACATTTCTAATGGCACCCTCTGGGCATACGGCAATACAACCAGCACAGCCACTGCACTTGTTTTTATCAATTACTGCAGTATCCAAAATTTCGATAGCATTAAAGTCGCACTTCTTTGCACAAAGACCGCATACTATACATTTGTTTTGATCTACTACAGGGAATATTCCAGAATGTTGCTCTAACTTTCCTCCTCTAGCAGCAAATCCCATGCCAAGCTGTTTTATTGCACCGCCAAAACCAGCTTCCGCATGACCTTTAAAATGGCTCATAACGATAAATTGTTTGAACCTGCCGTATCCTTTTCCTATTTTGCATTTCTTGATATATTCTTTATTTATTTCAATCTCGTCATATTCTGTTCCAATATCTCCATCTGCTATTATAATTGGAATCTGAGTAAAACCATGGGCTTTTGCAGTTTCAAGGTGACTTTTCTTATTAGTCCTAGATCCCCTATAAAGCACATTAGTTTCTATATAGGAAGGAGAAACCCCCATTTCTTTTAAATAACTTATTACTTCATTATAACACTCAGGAGGAATAAAGGTTTTGTTTCCTTTCTCACCAAAGTGGACCTTTATGGGCACTTCTTTTTCAAATTTATGTTCAGTCTCAGCCACTATCTTTTTCAAAAGTCTCAAGGCATCTTTCCCAAGCTGATTATAATCTGATTCGGAATTTTTTATAAAATATACTTTGCTCATGACAACACTCCCCTTTACTCCATTTCCTGGTTCTAATAATTACAATAAATTCATTAATGACTAATTGAATTATAAATATTTCTCTTCGCATACTATATCTAAAGTATTAGTACAAAAAATGGTTTTTATATCCAACAGCTATTATAGCACATTAATAAAAACATAGAAATATCTTTGTCTATCATAATAGTTTAAAGAAAGGAGAAAGAGTTTGAAAATCCAATTGAATATAGATAAGAAAAAGCTAAAAACCTTTGCTATGATTGGGGCAGGGGCTGCTATTGCCGGAGCAGCTGGTGCTAATCTAATTGCTCGTACCATTGCTAATAAAATTAGTGACCGCTTCTATAATATTCTTAGCAAGGACTTATATGATGAAAATCTCTGGGAGCTGGTTTCATCAACTATTAGAATGACGCCCCAAGTAGCCGTGGAAACTAATCTGCGTTCCAATGAACCAAAACTCTTGGAAAGGCCTATGGGTACTCCAACCAAATTTCCTAGCTTGGATAGCTTAAAGTTTAATATTGCCCAATTTCATACTATGCCCACCGATACTCTTACAGAAATTGATACCCAGGTCACCATAGGCAAAATGGCAGTTAAACCCTTTACCATCAAGATGCCAATATTGATTGCTCCTATGGCATATGGTATTGCCCTTAGCAAGAAAGTAAAAATAGCCCTGGCAAGAGGATCTAAAATGGCTGGAATAGCCACCAACAGCGGAGCAGGGCCTTTTTTACCTGAGGAAAGAGAAGAAGCAGGCATACTAATATATCAATATAACAGGGGAGATTGGGGTAAAACTCCGGAAATCCTTAGAAGCTGTGATGCAATAGAGATCCAATTTGGCCAAGGGGCCTATGCTGGAGTTGGACATATTGTCAAAAGTGAACTTATAGACAGGCAGCTCCGCAAAGATTTCGGAATACCCAAGGGTAAGGATATAGTAGCTCATTCAAAACAGCCTGAAGTCCAATCACCTGAAGATCTGCCTATCCTAATTGAAAAACTGAGAAATATCACTGGCGGAGTCCCCATTGGTGCCAAAATTGGCGCCGGTAAATATCTGGAAAAGGATCTGGAATACCTATGCTCCAGCGGTGTAGATTTTATTTGTATTGATGGAGCTGAAGCTGCATCTAAAGGTTCTCCCCCTATCCTTCAAGACGATTTTGGTGTGCCTACAGTTTTTGCCATACATCGAGCTGCCCAGTGGATTAAAAACAATGGCTATGCTGATCAAGTATCTCTTATTGCATCGGGCAAAATTCGTACCCCTGGAGATATACTCAAGGCAAAAGCCTTGGGAGCAGATGCTTGTTATATAGGTTCTATAGCACTTTTTGCCGTATCCCATCCCCAACTATATAAAGTTCTGCCTTTTGAACCTCCTACCTCGCTAGTATGGTACAACGCTCACTACTCCCGTAATTTTGATATCCAAAAGGGGGCTGAGAGCCTTAATAATTTTCTAGAGGCATGCAATCTGGAAATTGCAGATGGGGTAAGGGCTCTAGGCAAAACTTCATTTGCTCAGGTAAGTAGAGATGATCTTATAGCCATAGATGAAACTGTGGCTAAAGGATGTGGCATACCTATGGCTTATGAGCCCTATGTATTTTGATATAAAATATATATTAACTGATTTATTTCCAAATTTTATCCAATCAGCTTCATTCAAGTCATACTTTTGATGGACCATTAGGTTATTACAGGATCATCTAAGGTTAAAAGCCCTTCACCTGTAGCTATTTCTATAGCTGCAAAAAGTAAAGCTTTTGCTTACCGAGTACTTATGATTTGCACAGTCTTGTCCACTAACATTAATTGATTTTGCACCAATCAGGGGTATAATGATATTATAGATTTAGATAATCAATAAGGAGGCATAAGGTTGATTGTAGGTCTTGATGTGGGCGGCACCCATATAGATGCTGTTATTGTAGAGCAGGGGAATATCATAGACATCATCAAGAAACCAGTTCACCATGAACATTTATTTAACTCCATTTGGACAACTCTAGAAGAGCTTTTTTCTAGGCATGACAAGACAAAGATAAAAAGAATAAATTTAAGCACTACTGTATCCACTAATGCCATAGCAGAAAATAAAACTTCTCCTGTAGGCATGATTATTCAAAGTGGTCCGGGACTGCCTAAGGATTATTTGGCATGTGGAGATGAAAATATTTTTATTTCTGGATATGTTGATCACAGAGGTAAATTAGTAAAAGATCTAGATCTAAAAGAAATTCAAAAAGCCATTGAGCTGTTTAAGAAAAAGAATATCACATCCTGCGCTGTAGTAACGAAGTTTTGTACACGAAATTTTAATCATGAACTAAAGATAAAAGAACTCCTGGAAAAACATTTTTCTTCTATTACCATGGGCCATAGCTTATCAGGCAAGCTTAACTTCCCAAGAAGGGTCTTCACATCCTATCTAAATGCAGCAACCTACCATACCTTTAAGGATTTCGCCAACAATATAAAAAAATCCATGAAAAAGGAAGGAATAGATGCTCCCCTATACATTTTAAAAGCTGATGGGGGAACCACCAGCCTATCTTCAGC
>CALKWV010000060.1 GCA_938003915.1 uncultured Bacillota bacterium
TATATAAATATATATATAAATATGTAGAATATAGAATTTTAATACATTGTTCATTTGCTAATAATACAATTATTTGCTAATATAAGGTTGAATTACTACAATGATAGAATGGAGTGTCAGCATGAAGAAAATCGGCTTTATTGGTGTAGGTGTCATGGGAAAATCTATGGTTCTTAATCTTATGAGAAGCGGATATGAGGTTTATATTTACACCCGTACAAAAAGAAAAGCATTAGAAGTTATTGAAAAAGGAGCTATATGGTGTGATTCCATTAAGGACTGTGTCAAGGATGTACAAGCAGTTATAACTATGGTTGGTTTTCCAAAAGACGTAGAGGAAGTATATTTCGGGGATGAAGGTATCTTAAATCATGCTAAGACTGGAAGCTATGTTATCGATATGACCACAACTAGTCCAAAGCTCAGTAAAAGGATATATGAAACAGCTTTAAAAAAGGGAATTTTTGCTTTGGATGCTCCTGTTTCCGGGGGAGACGTAGGTGCTAAAAAAGGGACCCTATCTATAATGGTAGGAGGAGACAAAGAAGCATTTGAAAAATGTTATCCTATTTTTAAATCACTGGGCACAAATATCATTTATGAAGGTCCCGCTGGATCAGGACAACATACTAAGATGGCCAATCAAATAGCCCTTTCAGGTGTTATTGCAAGTGTTTGTGAAGCAATTACTTATGCTAAATCTGTTGGCCTAGACGTACAAAAAATGCTGGATAGCATTAGCACAGGCGCAGCAGGAAGTTGGCAGATGTCTAATATTGCACCTCGCATTTTAAAGGGCGATCTAGAGCCTGGATTTTTTATCAAACATTTTATCAAAGATATGGAAATAGCTAAAGAAGAGGCACAGGATGTTAATTTAGAACTAAAGGTGTTAAATAAAGTTCTAGAAATGTATAAAGAATTAGCAGACCAACAATTAGACGAATTGGGGACACAGGCCTTGATAAAATATTACGAAAAATAAGTCTGTGAGCTTACTGCATAATTTTTCATTGAATTTCTTCTGATTAAATATCTCCTTTAATGGGTAAGTATATGAAAGAGTATTATATAATTTTAAAATAAGTAGTTGTTGAAAGGAGATATATAAATGGAAAGAAGAGCAGGCTCGGTAACCATGGGAGGAGAGCCCGTAACTTTACTAGGCAAAGAGATAAAAGTAGGGGATCCTGCACCAGAGTTTACAGTCCTTACAGGAGATTTAAAACCATACTCCCTTAAAGATGCAGGCGATAAGGTAAAAATAATTAGCGTAGTGCCTTCATTAGATACAGGAGTATGTGAAATGCAAACCTTAAGATTTAATGAAGCAGCATCAGAACTTGAGGATGTTGTTATACTAACTATAAGCGTTGATCTGCCTTTTGCTCAAAAGCGATTTTGCAGCGCTAAGGGAATTGATAAAGTTATTACATTATCTGACCACAGAGATCTCTCCTTTGGTATAAATTATGGATTTGTTATAGAGGAGCTTAGACTATTAAGCAGAGGTATTGTAGTTTTGGACAGAAATAATATTGTAAGACATGTAGAATACGTAAAGGAAGTAACAGAACATCCTGATTATGATAAAGCTATAGATACAGCAAAAAGAATACTAGAAAATTAAGCCCGTTTAACAAATCTTGGTAACCATATAATAAGGCTATGGACTACTAGAGTTCATAGCCTTTATCTTTACTCTTCTATAATTATATCATAAGTAACGGTAGTGGCCTTTTTTAGCATTGCGCTAACTCCACAATATTTCTCCTGAGATAGGCTTACAGCTTTTTCTAAGCTTTTTCGTGGTAGATTTTTGCCTTTAAAGATATAGGTAAGATGTATATTTTCATATACTCTTGGATGTTCTTCTGTATTATCTGCTTCCACTTTTATTATACAGTCGTCAAGCTGCACTTTCATCTTTTTAAGTATTGACATTACATCAATACCGGTACAACCTATAAGTCCAGCTAATAGCAGTTGTTTTGGTCTTGGTCCAAGGTTGTTTCCACCAATATCCTCTGAAGCATCGGTAATCAATTTGTGTCCATCTAGATTCATTTCAAAGGCCATGTTGCCCTTTAGATTCGCATGTATTTTAGTCTTCGCCATTTAATACACTCCCTGTAATTTTTATTATTATTTTATTATATCATTAACCTACTTTCTATGAAATAAACATTAGAATCTTATATGATAAAAAAGGATTAAATCTCAAAAGTTTATTCAATTATATATATATGTGATATAATTATTACGGTTATGCAGAAAGATGACTAAAGGAGTTTGTATTATGAGAAAAGATAAGCCACTTAATCTGGAACAAATAAGAAAACTAAAGCAAGAATTTACTCGTTTTATGATGTCCTATAAATTTGCTATGGATGAGGTCAAAACAAAGATAGATATTTTAAATCAAGAGTTTAACTACATTCATGAGTACAATCCCATAGAGCATGTAAAAACAAGACTTAAAACCCCTGAAAGTATTTTAAAAAAAGTACATAGAAAAGGCTATGAGCTTTCATTGGATTCCATAAAAGAGAATATCCATGATATTGCTGGGATCCGAATAATATGTTCCTTTGTTTCAGATATATACAAGATAAGCCAAATGCTTGCAAAACAAGAAGATATACAAGTCATCATGTACAAGGACTACATCAAAAATCCTAAACCCAACGGCTATCGGAGTTTACACTTAGTGGTAAAAGTTCCGGTATTTATGTCTGATAGAGTAGAAAATGTTAGTGTGGAAATTCAAATTCGAACCATTGCAATGGATTTTTGGGCTAGTTTAGAACACAAAATTTATTACAAATATGATAAAGATGTCCCAGAAGATTTAATTAGACAGCTAAAAGAGGCAGCTGAAGCTGCAGCTGAATTGGATAAAAAGATGGAAAATATTCATAAACAAGTTTTAGAATTTAAGAATAACCAAGATTATGATAACGATCTACAAGAGTTACTAATAAATGATGAAAGATTCCACATACCAGATGCCATCTTGAAACTCTTTTTGATTAATGATAGTATATAGGACCCGGTTGTAATAAATATCTGCAGCAAAATCACAGGAGGGAATAAGTTGAAATCTACATACA
>CALKWV010000061.1 GCA_938003915.1 uncultured Bacillota bacterium
TACATATAGGAAAGCATTGCATTGACAGGATCAAGTGGTGGTCTTCTGGATCTTTTTTTGAACTCAAAATCTTCTTTCTGGTTAAGAATCATTTCATTGAAACAACTAAAATAGGCAGCCTGCGCTAATCCTTCTATTCCTCTTAACTCTTCTATATCTTTAACATCACTAGCTCTTTGTAGAAGCTCGGTTAAATATTGGGAGGTTTTTACTAGGTGTGTAGGATCTAATCTATGAGAATATTGCCTAATATAGCGCTCTATTGTCCATTTCTCATTATATATCTTTGCACATATTATATTTTTTGATATTCCCAATCTCTCATGCTCATCATCAGCTACTCTATATTGTTTTCTTCTTAATAAAATATTACCTCTAGTCTGGCCTCTTAATCTAGCTATAAACCTACCTGTAGGCGTTAGATAGCTAATACCTATTCCGTAATCCATACACTTCTTTATTAGTTCAGGGCTCATTCCTAAATATGAGAATAGTACTATATCTTCTATGTTATGAAGAGGATATCTAACTAGCGTTTTTTTCTCACGTTTAATTACAACGTTTTCTCCTGAAACTGATAAATATACATCTGGTAATGTGACGTAGAGAGTATTTTGTAACTGTCTCATTCTTTTATCCTCTCTTCCATATATTTTGATACAGGTATAGTGCTATCTAACTCAGGAAGACATATATCTTTTAAGGAACAGGCTCTACATTTTTTCGTTTTTCTGACTCGAGGAGTATATCTTCTATCATAATAATTTTTCATTTCGCTAACTATAGTCTTTAATCTTTCTCTTAATTCTTTAGTAAACTTTACTCGCTCTCTTCTTCTTGTTTCAAAATAGAAGCATGCCCCTTCCGTTATCTCCAGACCTAACATTTCTTCCAAGCATACAGCTTGCGCTAGAAGCTGCATGATATCACTTTCATCAGTCTTGGTTTTACCTCTTTTATACTCAATAGGATATACTTTATATCTTTCATTATATTTACTAAAGTAATATCCATTAGCATCAGGAATCAACTCAACCACATCGCATTTACCTTGCAGACCCAATACATGGGATACAACGGGCATTGATCTTATAATTTTAATATTTTTCTTGGTTTCAAAAATTTCCCCGCTATCCACTTTTGCATGTTTTATATGCCCATCAATGGTAAAGAAATTTTCATCCCATTGTTGTTCAATATGGATCAATGCCCATTGTCTCCTGCAAAATATAAAATGTTGAATCCCTGATATTAGTAGATAATCATCCTCCTTCTTTTTAATAATACTTTCTATAAGCTCTTTCATTCCATTAAATTCCTTCCAATTCTTCTAATTCTAAACCTGCTTCTTTGTAATCCTTTAGCCTTTCATAATCTATTTCTAAAATATAATCTTCAAAAGTCGTAGCTTTATCTACTCCATCCTTCAATTTTGCTTTAATTAAGTTATGAATCTTTGCTGAGGAGGCCACACCTAATTTGTTTGGATGTTTAAACCAGTAAATTTTCTTTACTTCCATGCTGCCTTCTGGTCTGGCGGAAGACATGTCATTAACGAATAGGGTTTTAAGTGCTTCTTTGATAACCTCTGCATCTTCATTTGTAAATCCAGTCTTTTCGGCAAAATAACAGTTTATACTACCTACAAATTTATATAGGCCAAACTCAACATAATGTTTAGTTCCCATGGTATCGCTGGACCTTTTTCCTTCCTCTGCTATCATACCATCTGTACTTCTGGTTATTTGTAATGTAATTATATTAACAGGATCTAAGCTCTTAGCCAAACTTATGGAAACAGGTCCTCGTATGCCCAGAGACCTATTTTGGAAGGTCATTACCTGTCCAAAGCTTCTTACATCCAACCATTTTTTACATGATTCTTTCGCGACAGTTTCATCATCATCCTTATTTTTCTTAAAATGAGCATTAAACCTGGCTTCTAATGATCTATGGCCATCTACTATCCGATCTTGAGATTGTACAAATATTTCATGACCTAAATCCTGCATTCTATTTCTTATTTTTCTTTTAATACAAACATCAGACACTTCGCCATAACCATCATAATCAGTACGAGGCATGTTGCCCATAAGCGGATCCCCATTTGGGTTAGCATTGTTAACTGTAAAAAACACTACAAAATCTATTTTCTTTTCTAAAATACTCATTAAAATCCCCCTCTTCTTAATTACTTAATTGCTGCTTACAGCAGTTTCTTCACCTTTATCCTTTTTTTCATAAAATGCATTTTTCTGATAGTAATATCCCAAAATAAAGTCTTCGTTCAGCGATCCTGTCTTTTTAGCACTTCTCTTTTCTATCTCTATAAGTTTTAAAGTTATTTCAGTTATTAATTTGTCATAATAAACATATAGGCCATAATTGTTTTTCTTAAGCATATTCAAATAGGGTTTAATTTTAGATTCTAAAACGAACCTAGTTCTCGAAGGCGTTCTTATAATAGCATTCCATAACCTATCCGAGTTAGTAATCCTTTGACTTGTTCCCCTTTTATTTTGAGCATCTCCTCCTCTCCTAGAAACAGCATCTAGCTCAATTTTTTCAAAAATGGCCATCAGCCTTCCATAATAAAAACTTATGCTTTCTTGCAATTTTTTCACCTCGCTTATCTCATCAACATTTATAAGGCTGTTTTCATAATCATATTTTTGCTTTTTAATAAGAGCACAGCCTATGCTTAATGCCGTATTCCAGCTGTTCTTATAAGATAGCTTTTTGGTTAGCTTATGAAAAGCAGTTCTTGAAATATCTTTAGGTAATCTTTGACCATCTATAATGCAGGGTATTAATCTTTCTATTGTGCTACGTTGCAGTTTTTTGTTCTCACAAGATAAGAAACCTTTAGAATTCTCTTGCCCATAAATAAAATTCACTATTTCATAAGGAATTGGTGATTTGTTTATTGCTTTTTGAAGCTTATAATTATAAAACTTCCAGCTAGTACTTTTATACCAGTCCATAACCCTCTTGTATGCTTCGGACCTTGATAACTTCCTATAATATTTAATTGCTATCCTTCCATTGCTTATCTTTTCAATAATCAAAACATGAAAATCTCTTTCCGAACTAAATTCTGAGCGTTGTCCTAAAAAGTACTTTTTTAAACTGGCAGAAACCTCACCTCCTAACAAAGCCATAGATTCTTCATCTTCATCATCAAAGTCTTCAAAATCATCATACTCTACGTCATCAATGTCGGATAATAACTCTAAACCTCCTTTCTCTAAATCTTGTGATAACCAATTGATTAAATAAGCATTTTCGCCTATATAACTACAATGATTTTTATTTTCAATTAAATATTTGAGCATATTATGAACCTTTTGAGATGCTTCATAGCTTATGCGATATATATCTTTACCATCTTTTATTCTTCCGTAATAGGTTTCCTTATGATTACTAATGCTAATTAGTTTGGCGTTTCCTATTAACCCTCTATGCCGTTCTATACAATAATCTAGCTTCCCTGTAATATCGCAGTATGATAATTCTTTAGAGTTAGAATTCTTCTCTCTTACATATTTGATATAAAAATTATGCATACCTATATCTCTAGTTAAGGTTATATCTCCCGATAACTCCTTTTCTAATTTAAATGTTATAAATACCTTCTTTAAATCGATGGTCTTCTTTTTAGCTTTTCCATCTGTTCCAATCTCGCTATAATTCAACCTCTTCTTTTCTTTATCAAATGTATATTCCTGTCCTCTTAAGTGGAACTTTAGAAAATCCTCTAAAATTCTATTTTTTTTAATATACTCAGCTAAAATCCTAAAATTAGGGTAGTTATGCCTTTTTTCAAACTCCATTAGCTCCTCTATGCCCTTTAAATATGCTTCATTTTTTTCAGCATCAATCTCTTTGGAAAGATAAGATAATTCATCACTTATAGCATGGGGTGCAACCTTAGATCCGGAACGTGTTATTGAATTTTCAGTTATAGGAAATACGACAATTTCACCTTTATCCAAAAATCTACCATCTATGGCATTGCTATTTTTATCTATGGTTAATTCAAATATATCTTCATTGCCGCTAACCCTACTGGAGTGATATACAGGTAAAAGTGTCAATCCACTTGGGCTAAGTTCCGGATTGTCAACTAACCCTCTATCTAGAGCAAAATCATAGGTCTCAAGAAGTGCGGCCATAAGACTCATCATCTATCACCCCTTCTTTTACATAAATATCAAATAATTCATCTACACTGGTGAAATTAGACTTATCAAACTTTTTAATGCTATAGTTTCCTATTTTATGTTTTATTTTGCAATCCTTAGGTTCTATAAACTCTATTACTCCATCGGTCATGACAACTGGCCAAAAATTAGCAGTAAGAGTATTTTCAGTTTCCTCATCATAAGCTTCATCGGGATATACAAAAGAATGAAACATAATACCAAAGGAAATACTTTCACCTTCATAGTAGCTCTTAGCATTATTGAAATCACTTTCCCGTATCCGTTCAATATAACCTATACATTCTCTAGCGCCTAAAAAGACATCTCGCCTGCCGCCTCTTTCCATTGATCTTAATAAAATCTGCTCGTGTTTCTTTTCGTTTCTGTCATATTCTAAATCTTTTCGGTTTTCGTTCCACTCAAAGTGGTATTTGATTAAGTATTCAACATCTTTTAAGTAGGTATAATAGTTAAGATCCTTACCACCGTCTTTCATAGGAGATAATATTCCTTTTGTTTCAGTCTTAATTGGCTGCATTACCTTTACTGCATCTATTACGTAGTAAAGCGTAGGCTTCCAATAACATGCTTCCACAATCCCTTTTAGTGCCTGATATGTCGGGACCTGGTAAGTAAATTTTTCTCCACCTCCTTTTGTCGCAGGATCCGTAAACAGCGCATAGTCACCAAATACTCTCATAAAAAACGGATTGGATTTAAACTTACTCATGGCTCCTCCTTTCAAAATATCAACAATTGTAATTCACCTTTTGTAAGGCCTACTTGTTCGTTATATGCTTCTTTATTTAAAATTAATATTTGGCCATCTAATTCTTTACTTATATAATTTTCATAGTCGTCAGATCTTCGAATAGATACTGTATAAGGCTGGAGTCTCTTTAATAGCACCTTAATCTTATAATAATCTTGCAAGCCTATGGCTTGATATAACTCATCCATTAGATCATCATTATTGTATTGCACAATAACACTTATACTATCCTCTTTTATTAAATCAAAATTAACTGCAGCTGTCTTAAATCCCTGTTTTAGTATAAAGCGAGGAGTTGTCCCATTCTTGCTCTCATAATTGGCTTTTGCTTTAGGATTAGTAGTTAATAACTCTAGAATTGTATAATCTTTATTTTTTATTGGAAACTCCATATAACTGCCTAAATTATTCTCATTTGCATAGAGTTTTTGAAAATAATAGTCACAAGCTTTTTCTATATTTATTTTGCTTCCTTCCAAACCATCTACTTTTAATTGTCTTAAAGCAGATTTGGCAGCTGTCCTTTGCTTTTGTAAGTCTGGCAAATATCTTAAGTTTTCATCTCTATACTCAAAGATAAAAAGTTTACCCTTTGATAACTTCTTACCTTCCCTATTACAGCGGCCACCACATTGTATGATACTGTCAATACCCGCAAGGGATCTGTATACTAAGTCAAAATCTATATCTACTCCAGCTTCTACTAATTTTGTACTAACACATATTAATTTCCGATCGCTCCTACCTTGCCTTAGATCTTTTAATCTTTCTTTCATCCTTTCAATAATATCTAGCCTATGTCTGGGGCACTGATTTGTAGTTAAGTATATAACCTCCCATCCTAACTCCTGTATCTGATAATCTTCAATTAGGTTATTATAAAGATTTGCAACCGCTGCTTTGGTATTTAAAACCACCAAAGCACTCATTTCATTCTTCAACTGGTGTTTTACATGGCTTATTATCTCATCTGTATCTAAAACCTCATCGAAATCTTCGCCCATAAGATTATAATAATCCACTCGATGGAACACTTGACAATTTTTGATTGACTCTACCATAGATTTTTGTCCAGATTCGTCTCCATACAGACAAGGATATTTAAGTGTATCTTTATTATCGAAGTTTGGTTGTGTCGCAGTACAATGTATTATATTGCAGTTCATGATATGTACTAAAAAGTTGGTCATTAGATTAAAATTATAAATAGCTTTTATAGGCAAGCTTTGAATCTCGTCAATTATTATTATTGAATTGATCAATTTAGCAAAGCGTCTAATATTAGAAGATCTGTGTTTAAACATTGTGTTCGATAGCTGAACTATGGTTGTCAAAATAACAGGGGATTCCCAACTTTCTTTTAAATAAGCATGAATTTCATACTCTCTTTTATCTTCATTATTTTCATCTCCCTCAAAATCCTCAATCACGTTACTGTGATGCTCCAATACATAATCATCGCCTAATACATTTTTAATAGATGAAGCATTTTGTTCAAGAACAGATAAGAAAGCTGTACAATAAATAATTCTCATTTTATTGTACTTTTTTGCATTAGCTACTGAATATCTAAGAGCTGCATAAGTCTTCCCAGATCCAACAGGCATGCTAAGCTTATATACTCCCTTATTATGTCTTAAAGAAAACTCATATATTTGATTTGCAAGATCTGTTCTTACAATATCCAATTCTGATTTGTTAGGTTTGTTATTAAATCCACGATATAGTTCTTCAACAGCACTCTCCATGTGGCACCATATAGTACTCAGTTCTTCTCTTGAATAGACCTTATCTTTTTCATCTCTATAATAATTTGATGAATCATAAATATCCGCCTCTTTTAAGATAGAAAGCAATAGTCTAACTAAAGCGCCATAATAAAAGTGTAAAGCCCTTCTTCTGTATCTTTTGCTTTCTCTACTTTTATTATCTGCTATATCAAAAGCCATCTTCTTTAACTTCCCATAGATTCTTATAAACTCTATAAATCCTTTATAATACACATGATATAGAGAGTTGCCATTTTTACGTTCAAATTCTTTGTTTATAAAATCAAAAAAATGAAAAGCATTTTTGTCAAGATCATAATCTAACCTGATTCCTGTACGATAATCAAAATTATTATCAATAATGTCATATAATCCATGATGAGCTAATATAGGGTATTGTAGTATCTCTTTATAAAGATTCCATACACTAATTTTTACTTTTTCAGCCTTCAACATGATGTCTATATTATACTTTAGCCATACTTCTCCTTGAATAAAATCTAAAATTTTTGCTCCAGCAGAAGAATGATCTACTCTGCCTTTATATTGATCTCTTATATAAAGCTGAAATTCTTTGCTGCCTTTGCCAAAATCATGAAGTACTCCTATAAGTTGACACATGTTTTCCAAATCTATAAGTTCTCCAATACTTTTAGCAATCTTAGACACTTGAAGTAAATGATCTATCAATAATTGCCCTTCGGTTTCACTATCATAGTGAGCTACAAGACTATTATAGTCGATCAAAATACTTCCCCTTCCTTTATTTTATTCTATATATTTTAAAAGGTATTACGTTTAATTAAATAATATTATGCCTCCTAATATTTGTCAAGGGAAAAATCTTTTTTATTTAAATTTTTTGTGCTATTATATTTATGTCACTACATAGCTGTAGTGTGGATTGAAGTTATATTTTTTAGAAGGTAAAAACCATTGGGATTTTCTCAATGGTTTCTTACTTTATCCTCATTGTATTCTTTCTCATAATTATCTCTCATAGCTTCTATCTCATTTTTTACTCTATCTACTAACTCCTTAGGTTTTAATACCCTTGCTAAATGTCCATAAGCTAATATCCATCTCGTTATATCTACTAGTCCATTAACTCTGGCTTTAAATATGATGGAATCATCCTCTAGCCACACAATTTTTTGAGTAGGTAGCCAATATTTTTCTGATATCCAAACAGATGCTGGATGAAAAAATCGTATCTCAACAATATACTCTTTACCAGTGTTAATTAAATCTAATGTATTACGCATATAAGAGCTTATAGAAAAATCCTTCCTAACATGGAATTTTTCATCTAATGTCTTAATTTCCTTAATTCTAGCTAATTTAAACATTCTTATTTCTCCCCGCAAATGACAGTGCCCTATTACATACCATGAAGAATTACGATATATTAGATTGTATGGATCTATTTTGCGAACTGTTAGCTGTTTTCTGGTAGGATTTGAATACGTGATTGAAAGGCTTTTGTTTGCAAAAATGGCTTTCCTAATAATTGAAAGGTATCTTTTTATTTTATCTGATATGTCTGTATTGCCTCTAGTAAAAACATTTTCACTTTCAAAGACTAAATCGGAGTTACCAATTATCTCTCCCTGAGCTGATTTTATTTTGGCAAAAGCTGTTTTGATCTCTTTTTCGTGATGAAAACCGTTTTCTTTAGTCAGTATTTCCTCAGCTAATAAAAGAGCATTATATTCACTTTCACTTAACTTAGGTGGTTTAAATTCGTATACCTCGCTAAGGAAATAACCACCATTCCGCCCTGTCATCCCTTCTATGGGCACACCAGACATTCTCAAAGCTTCTATATAAGCCTTTATGTTCCGGGGTGTTGTTTCTAAAATTTCTGCTAACTCAGTTGCATTTAGAATATAATTTGTTTGTAGCAAAGAAACGATTTGAAACATCATCGAAATCTTGCTCATTGTAATATCCTCCTACTGGTAATTTTAACATACTAATTAGACATTATATGTGTATCATTAATTTTTATTGAAATAAACTAGTTTTTATATTTTCTTCTATCCCCCTTATCCCTTTCCCTTCTATATTTACAAATTTTTCGCATTATTCTTTGTTATTTTTAATTACAGATGTGTATATATCCATACACAGGGATCTATACATTTTTTTACAATAAAAAAGCAGACTGCAAAAATGCTATTCAAATGCAGTCTGCCTGTTTACTTATTTACTAGTATTTAATCAATCAGCTCATCAATCCCCGCTCCAGGAGGTACTATAGGATATACTTTGTCATCAGGATGAATAACGCACTCTATTAGCACTGGCTCCTTTAATTCTAGAGCTTGGCTCAGCACGCTTTCTACCTGGTCATTATGATCTAACTTAAAGGCTTTTATTCCATAGGCTTCAGCTAGCTTAATAAAATCTACACCCTGTCCCAGCTGGCTATGGGAATATCTCTTGTTATAGAAAAGGTCCTGCCACTGCCTTACCATTCCCAGGGAGCTATTGTTTAAAACCAGCTGGATAATTGGTATCTGGTATCTAGACACTGTAGCCAGTTCAGTAGAATTCATCCTAAAGCTGCCGTCACCAGCTACATTAATAACCTTCTTATCCGGCCTGCCAAGGGCTGCGCCTATGGAAGCTCCCAGTCCATATCCCATAGTGCCTAGTCCCCCTGAAGATATGAAGGTCCTTGGCTGGGAAAACTTGTAGAACTGGGCAGCCCACATCTGGTTCTGCCCTACTTCTGTAGTCAATATTGCCTGCCCCTCTGTCAATTCATAGAGCTTCTCGATAATATATTGAGGGCTTAAGTTGCCATTGCACTTATACTTAAGAGGATAGGCCTTTTTCCACTCTTCAATCTGTTTATTCCAGCTGCTTTCCTGCTTTTCCTGCACATGTCTATTGAAGATATCCAATATCTGCCCAACATCGCCACATACTTGTATATGGGTCATTACATTTTTACCTAGCTCTGCTGGATCTATGTCCACATGTATAATCTTAGCCTTGGGTGCAAACTTTTCTACATTGCTAACCACCCTATCGCTAAATCTGGCTCCCATGGCAATAATAAGATCGCAGTTGGAAAAAGCATAATTTGAATACCTGGTACCATGCATGCCTACCATACCCATGTAATAGGGATGGTCTCCCGGAAAAGCTCCCATTCCCATTAGCGAACAGCTTACAGGAGCCTTTATTTTCTCAGCAAATTCTACCAACTTGTCATTGGCGCCAGCTATATTTACGCCTCCACCTGCATATATTACTGGCCTTTGACTGTCATTTATAGCATCAATAGCCTTCTTAATATTATCAAAATCCACCTGCTCTAATTGATTTGAGCTATTGCTTTCCTTTGTCTCTATTTTTTTAGGAGTATAATCGATAATTGTTGTTTGAATATCCTTAGGAATATCCACCAATACCGGTCCTGGTCTTCCCGATCTGGCTATACTGAAAGCCTGCCTAATAATATGAGGTAGTTGCTCTGCATCCTTGACTATATAGTTGTGCTTAGTTATAGGGTTTGTTATCCCGGTAATATCTACCTCCTGAAAGGAATCTTTTCCTATCAATGAATTGGCTACTTGTCCTGTAAATACTACTATTGGCACAGAATCCATATAGGCAGTGGCAATTCCTGTTACGGTATTAGTAGCACCGGGCCCTGAGGTAACTATTACTACCCCTACCTTGCCTGTCGCCCTAGCGTATCCATCTGCGGCGTGGGTTGCGCCTTGTTCGTGGGCAGTTAAAATATGTCTAATATCATCAGCATCGTATAGAGCATCATAAATTGACAGCACCGCTCCTCCCGGATAACCGAAAATAGTGTCTACACCCTGTTCTCTCAAACATTCTACTAAAACTTGCGCGCCTGTTAATTTCATTTCCTTGCCTCCTCTAAATATTTATTCAATTTTAATAAGCATAAAAATATAAAAAAACCTTTCATCCATCCCTGGGACGAAAGGTTATATTTCGTGGTACCACCCATTTTCACCATTGCTTTGCAGCAATGGCCTCAGTAAGGTACGGCCATTTATTTGGCTTATACCTCTAGGCTGTAACGGGCCTTTCCGTTCAACCCTACTGGCTGCAAAGCTTTCAGGCTGACAGCTCTGGGATGATCTTCAGAATAACCATTAGGTATCGGCTTCCACCAAGCTCCGACTCTCTGTAACCTAAATTAGTTATTCCTACTCTTCCCTTCATAGCTTTCTTATGTATATTTATTCATAATATAATTATTAGATATTGTATTATAAATATTAAGAAAAGGCAAGGATATTTTATCGTCTATTTTTTAACATATTATTCGCCCTTAAATTGACTAATAATTATTAATAAAAATAAGGGATAAGTGTTTATACTACACTTATCCCTTATTAATTATAATAAAATATCTATTAGTATTTTTCAAATCTACTTTACCAACTCTGCAATGGCATGGGCATATATCTTTGCATTTAGAATTAGATCATCTATCTCTATATATTCATCCTTCTGATGGGCCAGCTCAGGTTTTCCGGGAAATACTGCACCAAAGGCAACCCCTGTCTTTAAAGCCCTGGCATAGGTGCCGCCTCCAATGGCCATAGGTTCTAGATCCTGCCCGGTCTGCTCCTTGTATACCCTGCTTAATGTTTTTACTAGGAAATGATCTTTTGGAACATATAGAGGATCCTGGCCGTGAAGGACTTTTGCTTCTATTCCAGTATTGTTAAGTCTTTGCTCAATTACATCCATAATTTCTTCTTGGCTATATTTTACGGGGAAGCGAATATCTATTATGGCTCTTCCCCTATTTCTATCAATATCAATAACCCCAAGATTCAAGGTTAGATTGCCTGAAACATCATCTGATAAATTAATTCCTAATCCCTCTCCTGTAGTATCAAAGCCAATTAGCCGGTTTAGATCTTTTACAAAATTATCAATATCATTATCTCCTAACCCTCTACTATTAAGTAAATCCAACATTTTGGCTATAGCATTTTGTCCCTTTTCAGGCATGCTGGCATGGGCAGATACTCCTTCTACATTTAAAGGCTCCTCTTTATCTTTTAGATAGCAGATGCAGCTATCAGGAACCATATTGGCTCTGGAGCCTCCTTTTATGCTTACAATTGGGGACTTGTCTGCACTTTCACTATTAAATTCCTTATATAACTCTATATGAACAATTCCCTTTTCTGCATGAATTACAGGGTAATTGGCATCAGGGGTTATACCAAAATCAGGCATGGGTTGGTTTTTGAAATAATAGTCCATATCCTCCCAGCCACTTTCTTCGTCAGTGCCCAAAATAAGGCGGACTTTTTTATTAACCGGCACTCCTGCCTCCATTACTGCCTTCATGGCAAATAAGGCTGCCATGGCTGGACCCTTGTCGTCAATTGCTCCCCTACCATATATCTTGTTATCATGGATCTCACCACCGAAGGGAGGATAGGTCCATCCATCTCCCGCTGGAACTACGTCCAGATGGGCTAATATACCCAGGGTCTCATTACCTTGCCCAAACTCAATAAAGCCTGCATAGCCATCTACATTGCCTACTAAAAAACCCAGCTTCTCACCTATTTTAAGTGCATGTTCTAAAGCTCTGTTGATTTCTTCCCCAAATGGCATGCCTTGTTTGGCTTCTCCCTTTACACTGGGAATTGCTATTAGCTCTTGAGTAGATTTTATTAGTTTGTCCTTATATATATCTATAATCTTATCTAATGCCATCTATTTTTCCCCCTATTTAATACAGATTTCCTAAATCGAATCCTTTTCCTTCCACCTCTTTGGTGTCTATAATGGATAAAAATGCATTTTCATCAATAGCCCGTACTA
The DNA here is from genome assembly GCA_938003915.1 of uncultured Bacillota bacterium. Lineage (GTDB taxonomy): Bacteria > Bacillota > Clostridia > Caldicoprobacterales > UBA3941 > JAAYGY01. The sequence continues at coordinate 12,591 of CALKWV010000061.1, forward strand.
TGTCCTTAACTCTTGATAGTTCCATAATACGCACTACTATGTATATTAATTTTTTTCGAGTGTTGGTATAGGCACCTTCACCTTCCAAAAAAGTTACTCCTCTGCCTACCTTCTCCATAAGTTCCTTGGCTATTTCTTGGGAATGGTCAGATATTATAATAATGGTTTTCTTATGATTAAAACCTTCCTGAAGAGCGTCTATGGCCTTGCTGCTTACAAATATGGCGATCATGGTGTACATAGCCAGCTCTATATCAAACATGAAAATGGCCATGGCTAATATTAAAAAATTAAAAAGATTAGTCACTACTCCTATGCTTACGGAAAAATATTTATTTATAATAACAGCAATTATATCAGTACCTCCCAGGGAACCTCGATTTTTAATAATTATTCCTGAGCCAACACCTAATAAAAGACCGCCATATATGGCCGCTACCATAGGGCTTTCAATGGACAAAGTCCAGTTCTTTGTTAAGCTTAAAAAAAATGATAAGCTAAGTATTCCTACTATGCTTAAGTATACAAAGCGCTTGCTTATCATCTTATATCCAGCTATAAACAAAGGAATGTTTAGTAATACTACAGTTATGGAAATAGGTAATTTTAGAAAATACTCCATTATCATAGCAATTCCTGTCAAGCCCCCTGTAAGAAGATTGTGGGGAATAAGCAGGGCATTTATGCCATAGGCATGAATAAAACTGCCTATAAGTATGTATATCACCCTTTTTACCAAGTCCAAACCAGTATTTTTGGGCATAAGCTTGTCCGCCTCCTCCGTCTACCTGTAAAAACAAATCTGCTTATATTTTCCCTTCCTTGGCCAAATAATAATCACTAATATTGTATTATATCACAGCTTTGCTCTTTTAAAAACTAATATAAAGGTATATAATATTATGGGATAAAAATCTATATTTTTACTTAGGAGGCGTTTTAATGAAAATTATAATAGCAAAAAATAAGGAGGAATTTGATAGGATAGCCGCTGATATCGTTAGCCAGCAACTCAAGGACAAACCTGATAGTGTATTGGGATTGGCAACAGGTAGCACTCCTTTAGGCCTCTACGCTCAACTGGTTGAAAGGTATAAAAAAGGTGAAATAGATTTTTCCAAAGTAAAAACCTTTAACCTGGATGAATATAAGGGATTAGCCAAGACTCATCCTCAAAGCTACTACTTCTTTATGTTTAAACATCTCTTTAGCAAAGTAAATATTGATCCTGAAAATATTCACATTCCCAATGGGGAAGTAGAAGATAGTGCTAAAGAATCTGAAGAATACGAGAAAAAGATAAAGGCAGCTGGCGGTATCGACTTACAAATCCTAGGTATTGGACATAATGGTCATATTGGCTTCAACGAGCCTGGCACTCCCTTTGAGTCCACTACAAGTTTAATAGACCTTGATCAAAGGACCATAGAGGCCAACTCAAGATTCTTTGATTCTATTGATGAGGTTCCTCGTCAAGCCATATCCATGGGTATAAAAACCATTATGCAGGCAAGAAAGATTGTACTTATGATCTCTGGTAAGGATAAAGCAGAAATAGCCGCAAAAGCTATCAAGGGACCTGTTACTACACAAGTTCCGGCTTCGGTACTACAGCTACATCCCTTTGCAACCGTATTGTTGGATCAAGAAGCGGCCTCCCTATTATAGTCGCCTGTTTTTCTAGAAAAAAATTTTATATACTTAGCTATATATGTAAAGGTAGAGAATGAAAAGATTTTCATACTCTACCTTTTTTATCTAATAAAGGAGCCTGATTTGTAATCCTGTTTATATTGATATGTTATCTATAGAATAATACCAAAATAATTATGGCTATTAATGCAAATATAGCAAGAACAACCGGACCAATAACTGTAATGGCTGCTATCATTAAGGCTAAGAAATCTGAAGCCTCCAGCTTTAAATTCTTTTTAATTTCAGGATCTATTTCCTTTTTCTTTAGCAATTCTGCTAGCCTTCTAAACACAGAATTTCCCCTTTTTATCTATATTTCTCCTGCAAAATGGCAAGCTACAGTATGGCCTTTTTCCATTTCCCTATTTTCTGGCACTTTCTCTCTGCATATATCCTTTGCATAAGGACATCTTGTATGGTAAGGACATCCTTTGGGCAGATTAACATTGCTTGGTATTTCTCCCTTAATAAAGCTAATATCAGATTTTTGATTAGGATCAGGCTTTGGTATAGCAGCTAGCAAGGCCTTGGTATACGGATGCAAAGGATTCTTATATAAATCTTCTTTTGATGCCATTTCTACAATTGTTCCCAGATACATAACACCTATCCTTTGACTAATGTGTTTTACAACACTTAAGTCGTGGGATATAAATAGATAGGACAGTCCAAATCTATCCTGCAGGTCCATCATAAGGTTTAGGATCTGGGATTGTACGGATACGTCAAGGGCAGATACTGGCTCGTCACAAACTACAAACTTGGGGTTAAGAGCCAATGCCCTGGCGATTCCAATTCTTTGTCTTTGTCCTCCAGAAAACTGATGAGGATATCTATACATATGATATGCAGACAAACCGCATATCTCCATTATTTCCTTTACTTTGTCTTCCAGATCCTTGCCCTTTTTAGCAATTTTATGCTCTAGCATAGCTTCTCCAATAATAGAAAATACATTCAGTCTAGGATTCAAGGAGCTATAAGGATCCTGGAAAATAATCTGTAATTCTTTTCTTAAGGGTTTCATTTGTTTTTCAGAAAGCTCTAGTATATTTTTTCCCTTATATATAACTTCGCCGGCTGTAGCAGGATACAGTTTGATCATTGTTCTACCCAATGTAGACTTTCCACTACCTGACTCTCCTACTAGCCCCAAAGTTTCCCCCTCATAAATATCAAAGGAAACACCATTAACAGCACGTACATAGGATCTGGGTTCAAACAATCTGGTCTTCTTAACAGGAAAATGCTTAGTTAGGTTTCTTACTTGTATTAGAACTTTATCACTCACTTCCCCGATCCTCCTTATCTCTATGATACTCTTCTATCTTGTCACTATATAAGAAACATCTCACTTCATGACCTTCATTTACCTTAGTTATTCCTGGCATATGTTTTCTGCATTCCGGTCTTGCATATTCACAACGAGGTGCAAAGTAGCAGCCCTCTGGCAACTCCATGGGGTTAGGAACTACTCCCGGAATGGTATATAGCCTATCCTTTCCCTCATCTAAACTGGGGATAGAGGCTAGTAGTCCCTTAGTATAAGGATGTTTTGGATTTTCAAAAAGCTCTTTTACTGGAGCTGTCTCTACCACTTTACCAGAATACATAACAACAACATAGTCTGCCATTTGTGCTACAACCCCTAGATCATGGGTTATTAGCAGTATTGAAGTATTGGTCCTTTCTTTTAGTTCATTCATCAAATGCAATATTTGAGCCTGAATAGTTACATCCAGAGCAGTGGTAGGCTCGTCCGCAATGAGAAGCTTTGGTTCACATGCTAAAGCCATAGCAATCATTACCCTCTGGCGCATTCCACCGCTAAGCTGATGAGGATAGTCATTGGCAACCTCAGCAGCTCTAGGAATACCTACTAACTCCAGCATCTGTATTGCCTTTTTCCTGGCCTCGTTCTTATTAAGGCCCTGGTGTAACATTATTGGCTCCATAATTTGGTCTGCTATCTTGTGTACCGGATTTAAGGAAGTCATAGGCTCCTGAAATATCATAGAAATTTCATTTCCTCGAATATGCCTTATCTCTTCATCGCTCATTTTTACTATATCTTTACCCTCTAACAGTATAGAGCCATCTACAATTTTACCATTTTCATCTAATAGCTTTAGAATTGACATAGAAGTAATACTTTTTCCACAGCCGGATTCTCCAACCAGACCTACGGTTTGGCCTTTCTCAATGCTAAAGGATACTCCGTCTACGGCTTTTATTACTCCTCTATCTGTATAGAAGTATGTCCGAAGATCTTTTACTTCTAGTAGTTTACTCATCTCTTCCATTTCACCTACCTTATCTCTTTAGGATCAAAGGCGTCCCTCAACCCTTCACCTAATAGATTTATACTTACAACAGTTAGAATAATTAATATCCCTGGTGGAATCCACATCCACGGCATACTAGAAAACACCTTGATATCCCTTGCCCTTTCTATCATATTACCCCATGTCGGCGTAGGTGGAATAACTCCCAGCCCTAAGAAGGATAATGATGCCTCAGTCAAAATAGCCGAAGCCATCTCCAATGTGGCAGTAACTATAATATAGGATAGGGTATTAGGCAATAAGTGCTTAAATATCTTAGATCTAGTAGATAAGCCCAAAGCGGTAGTTGCCACCATAAAATCCTGCTCTCTAAGGGATAGAATTTGTCCCCTTACAAGACGGGCCAATCCTGGCCAAGATATAATAGCCAAAATAATCATTACCATAAATAGTTTTTGCTGACTGGGTACCCTCCACATCAAAGCAAAGGATAGGGTAATCATAATGGGCATAAAAGGTAGAGAATATACGATTTCTGCAAATCTCATGAGAATGTTGTCTACCCTACCACCATAAAAGCCTGCAATAGCACCCACTGTAGCACCAATTACCACAGTAATTAATGCAGTTACTAGTCCTATCATTATAGATATCCTTCCTCCATAAAACACCCTAAAGAGTATATCCCTACCCTGTTCATCGGTACCTAGCCAATGCTTAGAGGAAGGAGGTAAATTCTTATTGGATAACTCAAACTCGCTTAGTTTATAGGGCGATAAGATTGGAACTATTATTACTAATAATACAATAGTAAAAAATATAATAGCGCCTGTAATAGCTATTTTATTTTTTCTAAATCTTTCCCAGGCCACTCTCCATGGTCCCATAGCCTGAGAGTCTTTACTTTTGCTTAAAATTCTTCTAGCCATCTCTTTGCTTCTCCCTCCTTACTGCAACTTAACTCTTGGGTCTACTATAGCATAGGATATATCTGCAAATAGATTTCCTAAAATCATTAGGATAGCATAAAAAGTATTTGCTCCCATAACAACCCATATATCTCTATTCATTACTGACTTATAGAGAATGTTCCCAATACCTGGCCATATAAATACAGTCTCCAATAAAATGGAGCCCCCAAATAATGAAGGTATATACATACCCAGCAAGGTCACAATTGGGATCAAGGCATTTCTAAAGGCATGGCGGTATATAACTACCTTCTCTGATAATCCTTTAGATCTAGCTGTTCGGATATAGTCTTGGTTAATTACATCAATAACACTGTTTCTAACATATCTAATTAGACCAGCTAAACTCAATATAGTCAATACCATTACCGGCAATAGCATATGCTGAGCCACGTCCAAAATTTCTTCAAATACACTGCTATATCCCAGAGCAGCTTTCAAAGGATCACGCATACTGTTTAAAGGTAATCCAAAGGGAAGAGCTATAAAAAATATAACTAAAAGTGCGAAGAAAAAGGAAGGCATTCCCACTCCTATTAAAGAGAACACTGTCCAAAAATTATCAAATTTACCATATTTATTAACTGCTGACTTAATACCAACGGGTATTGCAATAGCAAAGGCTAAAACAAAGGAAACTATATTAAGCAAGAAAGTATTCCAAATATAGTCACCTATTAGCTCATTAACAGGTTTTCTAAACTGAATAGAATTTCCAAAATCTCCTCTTAGTGTTCTTCTCAACCAATTAAAATATTGGGTAACAGGTCCTTTATCTAAGCCTAATTCAGCTCTAATACGCTCCTGCTGTTCTGGACTTACCTTGCTTCCCTGACCCAAATAGGCACTGACGGGATCTCCAGGCATTAACTGAAGCAGGATAAATAATATTATTGTAATTACCAGGATTACAGGAATTAAGCTCAATAATCTCCTGGCTAAAAACCTTAGCATCTCATCACCTCTTTACATTTATTTCCATGCAGGTAACACATGAACGCCCTACCTAATTGCAGGGCGTCCATATGCAATATGCATAAAAATTGTTATCTTTTATTCTTCTATATATGCTTCTTCCATAGCAGCTGCCCAATCATACAATGAATTGGTTTCAAAGTTTTTAAGTTTTTCGTGATATAGATCGAAGTATGTGTTAGCATATACTGGGATCTTTGGAACCTCTTCATTTAATATTAAGGCAATTTCTTGGTACATTGGTTTAGCTTCCTCAATGTCAAAGATGGCCTTTGCTTTATCAAATAGCTCATCAACCCTGTCATTTCTATATCTTGCTGTATTGTCCTTTCCACTTCCAATCTCTTTGGAGTGGAATTCGGAGTACAATTCATGAGGATCTTTTGAAGGAATACTGACAGCTAGGAAGAATAGGCTCCACTTATCAACGTTGTTATCGGAATCGTAAAGTATATAATCAAGCATAGTATTAAACTCTAGATAAGCAACGTTTAATTTAATCTTCAAGGTTTCTTCCCAATCTCTTTGCCACATTGGAATCAAGGTATTTAGGATATCATGATCAGGCATAGCTGCGATATTTAGTTCTAGAACCTGGCCATCTTTTTCGCGGTATCCGCTAGAACCAACGGTCCAGCCAGCTTCATCAAGTATAGATGCAGCTTTTTCTAAGTCATATTCATATTTGTTCAGCTTAGCAAGGAACTCATCATCTACTGCCCATGAAAGCTGGGAATATGGATGGTATTGGATATTAGCTAAAACTTCTCCAGATTCTTCATCCTTAAAGTAAGAGTTAACAAACTCTTCTAGAGCGAAGCTGTAGTATAGTGCTTGACGTACCTTTGGATCAGCGGTAGGACCATGCTCAGTGTTGAAGTTAATGTATCCATATCCGCTTCGAGCATAGCTGTTCTCTTTTATAAATCCTGTAGCTCTAGCTTGGTTAATTTTTTCTGGTTCAATTACACCTGATAATAAGTCTACACCCTTTGATGTTAACTCAGTAATATCAGTAGTTAAATCAACAAACTTACATACGATATTTTCAATTCTGTATCCCTCTCCCTTGTAGTTAGGATTTCTCTTTAGGGATGCGAATTGTTGCTCTTCAAATTTATCTAATACATAGGGCCCAGAGCCTAAAGGTGTAGTAGTAATAGCTGCTACTACTTCGGTATTGCCTGGTTCAAACTCAGCGCCATAATGATGTTTTGGCATTATTGGGAAAGCACAATTTTTAAGGTTAACCCTTAGTGCTTCTTTAAAATGGAAGGTTACCTTATAATCGCCTTCAATTTCAATTCCTTTGAACTCGTCAGTCTCTCCATTTACATATTCTTCATATCCCTCAAGATCCTGTACTACAGAACTATAACGTCCGGTATAGGAGGGATCAGCAAGAACCATATAAGTAAATAATACGTCTTCAGCTGTCAAGGGCTCACCGTCTGAGAATACAATGTCATCCCTCAACTCAAAGACAATAGTCTTACCATCATCTAGTATTTCCCAGCTCTTTGCTGCATCGGGAACCCAGTTCTCTTCCTTGTCTCTTTTAATCAGACTTTGGAATACCAGATCAACTACGTTACCATCATAAGCAGAGGAGTAGTATGCAGGATTGAAGTTACCTGACATTTCGGTTACACCTACTACCAAGGTCCCTCCAATTTCTCCTTCTGCAGATCCTGTCTCACTATTGTTTGCATCATTTGTATCATTTGTATTTTCTGTTGTTTGCTCATTATTAGTGTCGACTGGATCATTATTCTCAGCTGGTGCTTTCTGTCCGCAAGCGGCTAGCACACCAACTAACAAGAATGCAACTAATAAAAGCGAGATAATTTTCTTGTGCATTTCATTGCCTCCTTATATATTTATAAATTTTATTTTAAAATTACTAATGGACATTATACCACCTTTTATACAAATTAACAAGGATAAGTTTTAGTATATTTGCAAGGAATTGAATGAATTATTTCATTCAATTGTATAAAAAATGACACGGGGTTTTCAATTCATTTTCTTGTATATTTTTTTGATATATTGAAAATCAAAGCCTTTATTATGCCCTATTTATAAACATACTGATTTTTTGTATTTTTATACCGTCTTTAGAAATATTAATCCCTTTTTTTCACACCTGAATCTTGCAAGTTTTAATTTCACTTCTTGCATTTTGGCTTATTTTGCATATTTTTTATGCAATGTATATTTATTTCAAATATAATATATTCGATTAACTAGCTTAATAAAAAAATGTGCTATTGATGTTTGACCTAGCAATAGCACATTCTATAAGAATTACCATTGACAAGTAAGCATCCTGATAATTTATCTCTAATAACGGTGCCAACCTTCAATAGCTACTATATATAATAGTTATTGAACTAGGCACATTTGACTAATTTATAATTTAAATAGTAAAGATTGCTCCCTTATCAGCAGAGCTTACCAACCGAGAATATCTAGCTAAATATCCATTCTTTATCTTTGCTTCTGGAGCTTTCCAGTTTGCTCTTCTTCTTTCCAGCTCTTCATGGCTAACCTTAACATCCAGCTTTCCTTCTGGGATATTGATGGATATAATATCTCCTTCTTCAACCAAGGCTATGGGACCTCCTTCCATGGCTTCAGGTGAGATATGCCCAATAGAAGCTCCCCTGGTAGCGCCAGAAAATCTACCGTCAGTTAGTAGTGCCACATCCTTATCCAGTCCCATGCCTGCAATAGCTGATGTAGGAGAAAGCATCTCCTTCATGCCTGGTCCCCCTTTAGGGCCCTCGTAGCGTATTACTACCACATCGCCTTTTTGAATTTTTCCTCCTAGTATAGCAGCAAAGGCCTCCTCCTCTGAGTTAAAAACCCTGGCCGGACCTTCATGAACCATCATCTCTGGAGCCACTGCCGCCCTTTTTACAACTGCTCCGTCAGGTGCCAGGTTTCCGCGAAGCACTGCTATGCCCCCAGTTTCACTGTAAGGCTTGTCTATGGGACGGATTACATGGTAATCTAATACTTTAACTTTCTCAATATTTTCTCTTATGGTTTTACCTGTTACTGTCATCAAATCTAGGTTTATAAGCTCCTTTTTGGAAAGCTCTTTCATTACTGCCTGTACTCCACCAGCTGCATATAAATCCTCTATATGATGATGCCCTGCTGGACTTAGCCTACAAAGGTTAGGAGTTCTCATGCTCACTTGGTTTATAATATCAAGATCTATCTCAATGCCTGCCTCATAGGCAATTGCCGTTAGATGAAGCACTGAGTTGGTAGAGCATCCAAGGGCCATATCCACAGTTAGAGCATTTTCAAAGGCTTTTTCCGTCATAATATCTCGAGGACGTATATCCTTTTCTACCAGCTCCATAATCTGCATGCCTGCTTTTTTGGCAAGCCTTATTCTTTCAGCAAAAACAGCAGGAATAGTTCCGTTGCCAGGCAGGCCCATGCCCAACACCTCAGTTAAACAGTTCATGGAATTGGCTGTAAACATACCTGCACATGAACCACAGCTACGGCAAGCGTCTTCTTCTATCTCATAAAGCTCTTCTTCAGTCATGATGCCAGCACTGACAGCTCCTACTCCTTCAAATACTGAATTTAGATCTAGATCTTTTTTTCCTCTCTTTCCAGCTAGCATAGGCCCTCCGCTTATTACTATGGAAGGAATATTGAGTCTTGCTGCTGCCATCAGCATAGCTGGAACAATTTTGTCGCAGTTGGGTATAAGTACCAATCCATCAAAACCATGGGCCATTGCCATTGCCTCAATACTGTCGGCTATGAGCTCACGGGAAGCTAAAGAATAATTCATACCCACATGGTTCATAGCAATACCATCGCATACTCCTATGGTGGGAAACTCAATAGGGGTACCGCCTGCCATTCTCACACCGCTTTTTACTGCTTCTGCTATGGTATCTAGATGTATATGTCCGGGAACAACTTCATTTTGTGAGTTAACAACCCCTATAAGGGGGCGTGCCAGCTCCTCATTAGTATATCCCATGGCCTTAAACAAGGACCTGTGAGGTGCCTTTTCATAGCCTTTTTTTACTCTATCGCTTATCAATAAATTTCCCTCCATTCCAATGACATATATCACTCAACCTCCGCTTTGGAACGTGGAGGACATTGTCTTCATCTTTATAATATTTTATACTGCCCTTTTCCTCTTCCCAGACAGATTTTTCTGCAGGGTATCCCAGGGCTATAACTGAATCTATCTTTACATTCTCTCCAATACCTAATGCTTGTGCCAACTCATCTCTTTTAACGGACCCAATCCAGCAGCTGCCTATTCCATAGCTCCAAGCTCCCAATAAAATATTTTGGACTGCTGCGCCTATATCATGGCCGGTAAAGGGCCCTGTCTTGCCGGTTACCAATACAATAATGTAGGCAACGGGTTTTTCTCCTTCTTTGGGATCTCCTTCAGGCCTTATATATCCCGCCCAGGAAAGGGTATCAAATACTTTATCCAGCAATTCCGGATCATCTACTACTATATACTCTAGAGGCTGCAGGTTAGAAGCCGAAGGTGCTAACCTTGCCCCATCTATCAAGTCTTTAAGAATGGACCTGTCTATCCTGTCCTGCTTGAATTTGCGAATAGTCCTTCTTCCTTTGATAATATCCATGAAATCCATGATTATTACCTCCATAACCTTATAATTAATTAGCCTGCCCTGAACTTCTCTCCCAGGCCTTCAAGAAAGGGTAGGGGTTTATGGCCTTTTCTCCCGTTCCAGACCAGCTATCTTTCTCATACATACCAAAATGCAGATGGGGATCAAATTGCCCTGTAGTGCCTTCCTCGCCGTATCCGCTATCCCCTGCATAGCCTATAACCTGACCTTTTTTGACCCTGCCCCCTTCCTCCAAGCCCTTTTCATACCTAGATAGATGAGCATAATAGTAGTAGATACCATCATCCCCCCTTATGCCAATCCGCCATCCACCCAGCTCCAACCAACCTTTTTTCTCTACTACACCATCGCAAACGGCAAGCAAAGGAGTTCCTATATCACACATAATATCTATACCTTCATGGCGGCGATCTCCACCATAACTTCTACTGTTTCCAAAATCATTGGAGTAAGTATAGTCTACCTGGGCAACTGGAAATACTTTATCCTCATAGACTTCATTGATATATTGAAGGCGTTTTATCTCATACTCAACCCTTTTTATAAAATTAGGGTCATTGTTATATTCCTTCAGCTTATCTCCCAGCTCCTTTGGAGAGCTGATACCCCTTAAATGAAGGGCTAGCTGCTGGGATCTACCCGGGCTTATCTCCTCTGCCGGGATAGCTTCAGCCTTGTCTACAGCCATTAGATAGTACCAGGGTACTCCATGTGCCGCTTCAACATCAAAGTACATCTCCAAATGCCTGGGATCTACTTCAGCTAGACTGTAATTTTTATATAGCCCCTTTTGTTGAATATTGTTTAGGAACACTAAAATTACAAATATAATGAAAAGGGAAAGCAGCGGATAAAATCTTCTTCCGTTTAGCCTATATCGCCTTCTTCTTCTGATTACTGACCTATACCTAACAGTTGGCATGACTATCACCTTCTCATAAACTGGAATCTGGCTCCCTAGTGATAGTCTATTACTTTTTGGATACTATTACAATAGTTTCCTATATTTATAACTTACTTTATTTCCTCCGCGATAAGATCTCCCATTTTCTCAGTGCCTACTTGCTTCATGCCAGGCTGCATAATATCCCCGGTTCTATAACCCATATCCAGCACTTTGGATATTGCATTCTCTATATCCCTTGCTGCCTCCTCCATGCCCCCGCTATGCCTTAGCATCATAGCCACGCTCATAATTGTGGCTATGGGATTGGCCTTATCCTGTCCGGCTATATCAGGGGCTGAGCCATGTACTGGCTCATAAAGGCCTGGATTCTCTTTTCCTAAGCTGGCAGAAGGCAGCATACCCAAGGATCCAGTAAGCATAGATGCTTCATCACTTAGAATATCTCCAAACATATTCTCTGTAACTATAACATCAAACTGCTTAGGATTTCGTATTAGCTGCATTGCGGCATTGTCTACGTACATATGGTTTAAGGTAACCTCTGGATAATCCTCTGCAACCTTTGTCACTACCTCCCGCCATAGTCTGGAGCTTTCCAAAACATTGGCCTTATCCACGGAGGTTAGCTTTTTGTTCCGATTCATGGCTAGCTCAAAGGCTACCCTGGCAATCCTTTCTATTTCTTCTACACTATATATCATGGTATCCCATGCTTTCTGGGAATCCCCCTCGCCAACCCTTTTCTTTTCGCCAAAATACAGGCCGCCTGTAAGCTCTCTTACCACCATGATATTAAGGCCATCTCCCAGTACCTCTTCCTTTAGGGTAGATGCCTCCTTAAGCTGGGGGAAAAGTATGGCAGGACGAAGATTGGCGAATACTCCCAAGGCTTTTCTAAGACCTAACAATCCTGCTTCTGGTCGAAGATGTCCTGGTAGGTTATCCCATTTTTCTCCTCCCACAGCCCCTAATAGCACCGCATCGCTTTCCTGGCAGACCTTTAGGGTTTCCTCAGGAAGAGGAACCCCGGTCTCATCTATTGCTATACCACCCATTAAAACTTCTTCATAGCTAAATTCTACATTATATTTATTTGAAACAGCATCTAGTACCTTTAAGGCCTGCTTTATTATCTCTGGACCTATCCCATCACCAGGAATAAGAGCTATTTTCATGACTATTCACCCTTTCCCTTTACATAGTTTATTAGTCCCCCTGCCTTCATTATATCCTGCATAAATTCAGGGAAAGGAGTACCTTGATAGGTTTTGCCCTTGCTTATATTAGTTATTACACCAGTATATATATCTACAGATACCTGATCTCCATTTTCAATATCCTTAGCCGCTTCAGGACATTCCATTATGGGAAGTCCAATATTTATAGCGTTTCTATAAAAGATTCTAGCAAAGGTCTCAGCTATTACACAGGCAATACCTGCAGCTTTTATAACAGCTGGTGCGTGTTCCCTAGATGAGCCGCAGCCAAAGTTTTTGCCCGCCACCATAATATCTCCTGGCTTTACCTTGTTGACAAAATCCTTATCTAAATCCTCCATACAGTGAGCAGCCAACTCATCTATATTGCTGGTGTTTAGATATCTTGCAGGAATGATAACGTCTGTATCTATATTGTCTCCGTATTTTATTACAGTTCCTTTTATCATTTTACTACCTCCTCAGGAGATGAAATTTTGCCAGTTATTGCAGAGGCGGCTGCTACTGCGGGGCTGGCAAGGTAAACTTCGCTTTCCGGATGCCCCATCCTACCTACAAAGTTTCTATTGGTGGTGGCCACTGCCCGCTCGCCAGCTGCCAGTATCCCCATATGTCCGCCTAGACATGGACCACAGGTAGGTGTGCTTACTGCAGCGCCTGCTTCTATAAAGATCTCTAAAAGTCCCTCTTTCATAGCTTGCAGATAAATCTTTTGAGTAGCTGGGAATATTATGGTCCTTACCCCTTTTTTGACCTTATTACCTTTTAAGATTTTTGCCGCTACCCTTAAATCTTCTATCCTGCCATTGGTACAGGAACCTATAACTACCTGATCAATAGGAATATCTCCTACTTCATCAATAGTGCGTGTATTTTCCGGTAGATGGGGAAAAGCAACGGTAGGTCTTAGGGTAGACAGATCTATCTCAATTACCCTAGTGTACTCTGCATCCTCATCAGCCTTATAGATGGTATATTTTTTGGTGGAGTGTTCCTTCATATATTCTATGGTTTTTTCATCCACCTCAAAGATTCCATTCTTGGCTCCAGCTTCAATGGCCATATTGGCTATGGTAAATCTATCATCCATGGTTAGGGATGCCACTCCAGGGCCGGTATATTCCATGGATTGATAGAGAGCACCGTCAACACCAATCATACCAATAATATGAAGGATCACATCCTTCCCACTAACCCATTTGGGCAGGCTACCTTTAAGAACAATCTTCATAGCCTCAGGTACCTTAAACCAAGCCTTGCCTATAGCCATACCCGCAGCCATATCTGTGCTGCCCACCCCTGTAGAGAAGGCACCCAAAGCCCCATAAGTACAGGTATGAGAGTCAGCACCAATTACCACATCGCCGCTAACTACTAGACCCTTTTCTGGGATAAGGGCATGTTCTATTCCCATCTCCCCTACCTCAAAATAGTTTTCTATCTCTTTATCTCTAGCAAATTCCCTTATGAATTTGCACTGCTCTGCTGATTTTATATCCTTATTGGGAGTAAAATGATCCGGTACTATGGCAACTTTGCTCTTGTCAAATACTTCTTTTACACCAATCTTTTGAAACTCCTTAATAGCTACGGGACTGGTTATATCATTGCCTAGCACCAAATCTAGATCTGCCATTATAAGCTGCCCGGCCTTTACCTTATCTAAACCTGCATGTGCAGCCAATATTTTCTGTGTCATGGTCATTCCCATGGTTCTCACTCCTTCTATATAGTTACTTCATTATGCCAATTAACTATTTATAATACCTACTATCCATAACTACTTTGGAAAAACTTAGAGCTTGGTCCATGGCTCCAGCTTTCTCGAATTATCAATTTTACTATCATAGCTCCATTAGTCTAATGGTTATTTGCTTCCACCGGCAGGACGCCGGTTTGGAAGCATAATAAAACTTCAATAATCATTAAACCACATTATTTACCTCTTTACACTCTTCTTTGTTGCTGGCATTTCCATTTAAATATAGGAAATATTCAATTGAGTCTACCAAGGCATCCCAGCTTGCCTCTATTATGCTGGTAGATAAACCTACAGTGCCCCATACCCTTTTGCCATCAGTAGACTCTATATGAACCCTTACCTTTGCAGCTGTCGCTTGGGTGGTGTCCAGCACCCGAACCTTATAGTCTGTCAAGCGCATTTCCTTTAATTGAGGATAGAATATTTCTAGGGCTTTTCTTAGGGCCTTGTCTAGAGCATTCACGGGTCCATCCCCTTCGGCTGCCACAACCTCTTCGGTACCATCCACCTTGACTTTTACTATAGCTGAAGCGCTATAGTCATTTTGCCAATGTTCCTCACATAGAACCCTAAAATCCTTAACCTCAAAGAAGGTCTTGGCTTTGCCAAGGGCCCGCCTTATCATTAGCTCAAAGGAGCTTTCAGCGCCTTCAAACTGGTAGCCTTCATACTCCAGCTGTTTTAACTTATCCATAATAAGCTTGGTTTCTGGGGATTCTTTATCCACCCAAGGAGCTATTTTTTGTATCTTCTTAAGGATGGTGCTTCTCCCTGATACCTCAGACATCAGTATCCTACGTTCATTGCCCACTAGCTCCGGAGGTATATGCTCAAAGGAATGCTGGTTTTTTTGCACCCCATCTATGTGCATACCACCCTTATGGGCAAAGGCACTGTTCCCTACATAGGGCTGCCTTTCATTGTGAGGGAGATTAGCTATCTCGCTTATATATCGGGAAGCGGAAGTCAGTTCTCTTAATCCTTGCTCTTTTATACATTTCCTACCCCTCTTTATTTGGAGATTAGCTATTATTACTGATAAATTAGCATTACCACACCGCTCTCCAAAGCCGTTGAAAGTTCCCTGTACCTGGCGCACTCCCTGCTCCACCGCCATTATGGAATTAGCATCGGCCATGCCTCCATCGTTGTGGCAATGAATTCCTACAGGGACTGCAAACTCCCGTAGAACATTATCCGTTATCTCGGTTATTTCAAAGGGGAAGCAGCCTCCATTGGTGTCACAGAGCACCAGCCAATCGGCTCCTGCCTCTGCTGCCACCTTCAAGGTTTTCATGGCATACTCACTGTTGCCTTTATAACCATCAAAGAAATGCTCTGCGTCAAAGACTACTTCTTTACCCTGGCTTTTAAAAAAGGAAATGGTATCGTATATCATATTTAAATTTTCTTCTAAAGAAGTTCTAATAATATCAGTTACATGAAAATCCCAGCTCTTACCGAAAATAGCTACCACTGGCGTATCTGCCGTGAGCAGCGCCTTGACATTGGCATCTTCTTCAACCTTTATCCCTGGTCTTCTGGTGCTGCCGAAAGCTGCTAGCTTTGCATGCTTTAGGGGACGCTCCTTTATCTTGTTAAAGAACTCCAAATCCTTAGGATTTGAGCCAGGATTTCCTGCCTCTATATAGTCCACGCCCAATGCATCCAATCTTCTAGCGATTCTGATCTTATCGTTTACTGTAAAAGATATTCCTTCCGCTTGGGCTCCATCCCTTAAGGTTGTGTCGTATATAAATACCTTGTTTACATCCTTTAAATTCCCAATTTTATCCCTCCATCTCACTTTCATAGATCATTTTATTTATAGCATTTACATAGGCTTTTGCACTGGCCTCTATTACGTCTGTGCTTATGCCTCGACCTATAAATACATCTCCATTCCTGCCTATTTTTACTGTTACCTCACCCAAGGCATCTTTTCCACTGGTTACAGCTCTTAGATAATAGTCCTTAAGATTTACCTCTACGCCTGCTGCCCTATCTATAGCCTTAAAGGTAGCATCAATAGGGCCATCACCGCAGGCTGCTTCTTGAATAACCCCATCTTCTTTTTTCAGTCTCACTGTAGAAGTTGCTATAGTAGAGTTACCGCTAGATATATGGAAATACTCTAGATCATAGATTGTAGGTACTTGAATTACCTTTTCTGAAAGTAGTGCTTCTATATCGCTATCTGTTACATGTTTTTTCTTATCAGCTAAATCCTTAAACTTTTCAAAGGCCTCGTTGACTTTGTCAGGATCTAAATGGGTGTACCCTAACTCTTTTAGCTTCTCCTCAAAGGCATGACGTCCAGAATGCTTGCCCAGTACTATCTGGCTCTGTCTAAGCCCTATGGACTCCGGAGTCATGATCTCATAGGTTTCCCTCTTGCTCAAAACTCCGTGCTGATGGATTCCTGACTCATGTGCAAAAGCATTGGCCCCCGTAATTGCCTTGTTGGGCTGGATATGAACTCCCGTTAGATGACTTACCAGACGACTGCTTCTATAGATTTCCTCAGTTACAATCCCAGTGTCGCATCCGTAAAAGTCCTTTCGGGTTTTTAGTGCCATTACAATCTCTTCTAAAGCTGCATTGCCAGCCCTCTCACCTAGCCCATTGATGGTACACTCTACTTGGGTAGCACCATTTTGTATGGCAGCTAGGGAGTTAGATACAGCCATACCCAAATCATTATGGCAATGGACACTTAAAGTAACATCTTCTATTCCTTCCACATTTTCCACTATGGATTTAATAAGGTTTCCAAATTCTCCTGGGGTACTATAGCCCACAGTATCAGGGATATTTATTACCGTTGCCCCTGCTTTTATAGCTGTCTCAATAACCTTGAATAAAAATTCCGGCCTGGTTCTGGATCCATCCTCAGCGGAAAACTCAACGTCTTCACAAAAGGACTTGGCATAGGATACCATATCATGTACCCGCTTTAGCACCTCTTCTGGGGTCATCTTAAGCTTATACTCCATATGAATATCCGATGTGGCTATAAAGGTATGAATACGGGGACGGGCTGCATACTTTAAAGCTTCCCAGGCCCTTTCAATATCCTTTTTCACAGCCCTTGCCAATCCTACAATTACAGGCTTTCTAATATTTTGGGCTATGGTCTTAACGGCTTCAAAATCACCCTTGGAAGCAATGGGAAAGCCGGCTTCTATGGCATCCACCCCCAGTCTTTCCAACTGGGCAGCTATCTCCAATTTTTCTTGAACATTGAGGCTAATGCCCGGCGTTTGTTCTCCATCTCTCAAGGTTGTATCGAAAATATAAATTCTCCTTGACATCTTGACCTCCCTCTTTGATAAATATTTCACAATATTCCAAATCTTCTGGATTTAAATTTTGCAATTCTCTCTCAATAATCCCCTATGAGTACCCCTTACTGGTTTTATATGTTTTGTTTATGAAAGTTAGAGGTGGGGAAACCCAGCCTCTAACTTTTTATATTATTTATCCTCGATCCAGGGCATCATCTTTCTTAGTTCTTTACCTACCTTTTCTATAAGGTGCTCTTGTTCTTTCTTTCTGGTGGCCTTTAGAGATACCTGGTTAGCTTGGTTTTCCAGTATCCAGTTCTTGGCGAAAATTCCGTTTTGGATTTCCTCCAATACCTTTTTCATTTCCTGACGGACACTTTCATTGATAATGCGTTTTCCTACAGTATAATCTCCGTATTCTGCCGTGTTGCTAATGGAGTATCTCATAAAGGACAGCCCGCCTTGGTTCATAAGATCTACAATTAACTTCATCTCATGAAGGCATTCAAAGTATGCACTCTCAGGCTGGTATCCTGCCTCTACCAAGGTTTCAAAGCCTGCCTTTATAAGCTCTGAAATACCACCGCATAGCACTGCCTGTTCACCAAACAAATCGGTTTCGGTCTCTTCTTTAAAAGTAGTTTCCAGAACCCCGGCCCTAGTACCTCCAATTCCCTTTGCATAGGCTAGAGCATAATCCTTTGCTCTTCCGGTATAGTCCTGATGAACAGCTATGAGACAAGGTACACCTTTGCCTTCTAGATACTGGCTTCTAACAGTGTGCCCAGGTCCCTTAGGCGCAACCATAAATACGTCTACATACTGGGGAGGCTGAATTTGACCAAAATGAATATTAAATCCATGAGCAAAAATCAAGCCATTGCCTTCTTCCAGATTGGGCTCTATACTCTCCTTATAGATAGCAGCCTGGGTTTCATCGGGAGTAAGTATCATAATATAGTCGGCTTCCTTGGCAGCCTGGGCAGTTTCTACTACCCTAAGACCAGCTTCTTCAGCAGCCTTCCAAGACTTGCTCCCTTTGTATAGGCCTACTCTTACATCAATACCACTTTCCTTTAGATTCAGGGCATGAGCATGGCCCTGACTTCCAAAGCCTATTACAGCCACCTTCTTATCTGCCAATAACTCTAAATTAGCATCCTGATCATAATACATTACAGCCATTTTGATATCCTCCTCTATCTATATCTTCATATCTTATCATTTTACTACCCCTATCTAAGGCGATAGCTCCTGTGCGCACCATCTCTTTTATGTCGTAATCCCTTAGCATATCTACCAATGCAGTAATTTTCTCACTATCTCCGGTTATTTCTACTATTAGGTGATCTTTGGCAACATCCACAATCTGTGCCCTAAATATATTGATTATCTCAATGATTTCATGCCTAGTTTGGGAATCCGCCCTTACCTTTATCAGTGCCAGTTCTCTAGTCACAGAATCCTGGCTTATCTTGGATACCTTTATAACATCTATGAGCTTATTTAGCTGCTTGGTTACTTGCTCTACAACATATTCATCGCCTTCTACTACAATGGTAATCCTGGATATGCTAGGATCCTCAGTTACGCATACAGCTAAACTATGGATATTAAATCCCCTTCTACTAAACAATCCAGATACCTTGGATAATACTCCTGGATGGTTTTCAACCAATACTGCTAATAGGTGTTTCATCTTCTTCCCCCCTCGAAATTGGAATTACATTTGCATAAGGGTCTATGACAAATTCCCCAATGATGGGACCCTTGTATTCTAAAAGCCGTTTAATTCCTTCTAAAATTTCCTCTTGTCTCTCTACCCTAAACGCCTCAATTCCATAAGCATGGGCCAGCTTTATAAAGTCCGGATTACCTTTCATGGCAGTTTGATAATACCTCTCTCCATGAAGCTGCTGCTGAATTTCCCTTACCATGCCCAAATAACCATTGTTGAATATCATTATCTTTAGCTCTGCATTTTCTTGAACTATGGTAGCAAGCTCTCCCAGACTCATCTGAAAACCGCCATCACCAACTATTAGAATTACTTCCTTATGCCTACATCCCAGCTTGGCTCCCAAGGCTGCTGGCAGCCCATAGCCCATAGTACCCAAACCCCCGGAGGTTAAAAATGACCTGGGATTTCTAGTCTTATAATACCTTGCTGCCCACATCTGATGCTGGCCTACATCGGTTACCAATATGGTATCCTCAGTTACCATATCCGATAGGATTTTTATGATTTCCATAGGGTTTAATCCTTGAGTACATTGCCCCACCCCTTGGACTTTGCTCTTCCACCTCTTGACCCTGGACAACCAGCCCCAATCATTTCTACTTATGTCTTTCTTAAGCAATTCCTTAAGGGTGGTTTTTATATCCCCTACAATTGGAATATCTACCTCAATGTTTTTACCTATTTCAGCCGGGTCAATATCTATGTGTACCACCTTGGCCCTTTGTGCAAATTCTTGGGCCTTGCCTGTGGCTCTATCTCCCATCCTGGCTCCCAGTAAAATTAGTAGATCCGCTTCAGCCACTGCCCTATTGGCGGCATAAACCCCATGCTGCCCTAAAAAGCCTAAAGATAGTTCATGATCTCCGGGAAAAGCTCCTATGCCCATTAGGGTAGATGCTACAGGTGCCTTAATGGTTTCAGCCAGTTTAACTATCTCTTCCGTTGCGTTGCTAGAAACAGCTCCGCCCCCTATACATATCACCGGCCGGCTGCTTTCTAAGATGGCTTTTGCCATTCTCTTAATCTGCCCTGGATGCCCCTGATATGTGGGCTTATAGCCCCTTAGCTTCACCTGTTTTGGGTATTCAAAATCTAGTGTGTCCATAGCTATATCTTTGGGTATGTCTATAAGGACAGGTCCGGGACGACCTGTAGATGCCAGATAAAAAGCTTCTTTAAAAATACGGGGTATGTCTTTGGCATCCTTTACCAGATAACTGTATTTTGTAAAAGGCTCAGTTGCTCCAGTAATATCTGCTTCTTGAAATACATCCCTGCCCACCATGGATAAGGGCACCTGGCCAGTTATGGCTACCAAAGGGATAGAATCCATATAGGCTGTTGCTATTCCTGTTATCATATTTGTGGCTCCGGGACCGGAAGTAGATATGCATACCCCTACCTTGCCGGTAGCACGGGCATAGCCATTGGCTGCATGGACAGCAGCCTGTTCATTCCGGACTAGTACGTGATGAATATTTGATCTATAAAGTGCATCGTATATATGTGTAACAGCTCCACCAGGATAGCCGAAAATTATCTCTACATTTTCCAACTCCAAGGCCTTAACAACTGCCTCTGCTCCTGTCATCTTCACCCTTCCTACACCTCCTACCGTGCTACAATAATCAACAAAAAATGTATAAAAAAACCTTTCACCCCCTTTGCAGGGGCGAAAGGTTATCTTCCGCGGTACCACCCGGCTTTATCTATGCCTCACGACATAGATCTCTACAGGTTCCATCAAACCCTGGCCTGTAACGTGACCTCACGTCAAGCTCTACTTAAGGCACAATAACCTCTTTCAAGCTTGCTTCTCGGGAGTGAGCATACAATCCAACCGCCCACCGATTCACACTAACCATCGGCTCACTGAAGATAGCTCTGTTGGATCTTCTGTCTCCGTCATAGAATTTATAACTTTAAGCCTTTTTTCCGTTCTATATAATTTTTAACAAGGAAGTATATCTAATTAAATGTATATTTATAATAATATTGCCGTTTTTTTATACATGCAGGTTATAATAATGCCCGACAACAGACCCCTTCCTCAGAAGAAACCTGCCGCCGGGTCTTTTACTCCTTTATGTATTATCAAACATTGTCAAAATCCTTTAAATCAGGGCAATAGCTTGATATACTTCCTTCTGATTGCTTTCCAAATTTAGATTTGCTAACTATAATAGCATCCCTAATAGCTTTTGTCAACAACTTTTTTATAATTTTTTTGAAAATTCTCTGTAAAATTAATTATACAATCAAATTCAATAGATTAAAAATATGATATGTATATAATTATTGTTCCTTTTGCTTGATTATCCTTTTTACCCTTTTTTCAAAGGCCTCTCTGTCAAGCATTACGATACGTCCGCATTTTAGGCATTTCATCTTCATGTCAGCGCCCACCCTTGTGACTTCCCACTCTCTATTGCCACAAGGATGCTTTTTTTTGGTCTCTATTATGTCTCCTACAAAAAATTGCCTTGCCATGACAGACACCCCCTTAGCTTTTTTCTTTATCTAATATAACAAATCTTGGATAAGATATCTGTATATTATTTTCATCAAAGGCCTCTTTTATAAGCTTGCGAAGCTCCCGCTCTACTCCCCAGTGCTTCAAAGGAAGAGTTCTAGCAACCAATCGCAAGGTTATACCCACGTGATCCATGGCAGTAATTCCAAAAACTTTTGGTTCTTCAACAATATCCGGATTTTGAGCAGCATATTCTCTACTGACCTTTTCCATTATTGCAATAGCTTTATCTATATCATTTTCATAGGCAAGATTTACTTCCACTACTGCGGCGGAGTTTTCCCTGGAATAATTTGTTACCACAGTTATTTGACCGTTGGGTATAATATTAATATCCCCTTTAAAGCCTCTAATCTTAGTAATACGAAGTCCAATCTCCTCTACAGTGCCAGTGATATCTTGAATCTTTACAAAGTCGCCTACTCCATACTGATCTTCGAATATTATAAAAAATCCGCTAATAACATCCTTTACTAAACTTTGGGCTCCAAAGCCTATAGCTAATCCGCCAATTCCTGCTGTAGCCAAAATAGATGAGGTATTAACGCCTAACTCTCCCAGTATCATCAAGACAGCAATAAAATAAACTGTATATCTTAGTATACTTTTGGTTAGTGCCTTTAAGGTCTCATTTTTTGTCTTATTAATGCTTACTCTACTACGGGCTTGACTATCAAAAATGCTCCTTATGAGAAAGCTTCCTACCCGGATTAATATATTGGCTGCAATCCAAATAAGGATTATTTTTATTATCTTAAGCCCTATAGTCATATAATTGTCTATAGTCCATTTGCTTAACCAGCCAACAATTTCTTCAAGCATATTCTACAAACCCCCTTTTCTCTTCATTGCAGCATTAACTAACCCTTTAAAAAGTCCCAACATTTTCTCATCCCTTTGCCACATTTTTTCCGGATGCCATTGTACACCAACTGCAAAGCTATGACATAGGGACTCTATGCCTTCTACCACACCATCACCACACCAGGCTGTTATCTTAAAGCAAGCTGCCAATTTCTTTATAGCCTGATGGTGAAAACTATTGGTGAAAAGTTTCTCTACACCAAGCATTTGTCTAAGTTTTGAGCCCTTATCTAATTCAACCTCATGGCTGCCATACCAATCCGGAGCTTGTTGTCTATGTTTGTAAAGCTGACCCGATGTCCATTGGGTCTCTAGATCCTGATATATGGTTCCCCCCATGGCAATGTTCATCAGCTGTATACCACGGCAAATCCCAAGTACAGGAATATCCTGCTCCATAGCCTGCCTGCATAAGCTAATTTCTAAACTATCCCTAAAGGGGTTTACAAATCCAAGTTTTGGTATGGGCGCCTCCCCAAAAAATCCGGGATCTACATCATTCCCACCAGTTAAAAGCAGCCCATCTAAAGAAGTAAAAAGCTCCAAGGCCTTTTCCTTATGTATATTAGGTATTAAAACAGGTAAGCCTCCCGCCTCTACTATGGCATCATAATATCCCCTATGAAGCCGGGAGTTTTGCTTTTCTACATCATAATCACAAGTTACACCAATAATGGGCATTGACATAAATATCATCTTCTTTCTTTGTATAGTCTCCTATACTAGCTCAATGGCTATTATTTAGCTGTTATAATAGCTATTAAGCTCCTTATCACTAATATTCTAAAACTTAGTTAAATATTTCTCAAGCTCCCAAGGAGTAACCTGTACCTTGTATTCATCCCATTCGATTTTTTTGGCTTCTACATAGCGGCTATAGATGTGCTGGCCCAGGGCTTCTTGAATCACCTTATCCTCCATTAAGGCACGTATTGCATTAGCAAGATTGCTGGGTAATCGTGGAATATGCCCATCCAACCTTTCCTGTTCAGTCATATCATAGATATTACAATTAACAGGCTCGGGTGGGAATATCTTGTTTTTAATGCCCTCTAGTCCCGCCTTTAAGGTTACCGCCAAGGCAAGGTATGGATTGCAAGAGGGATCTGGACTTCTTAGCTCCACCCTGGTACCTACCCCCCTGTTTGATGGAATTCTAATTAAGGGACTTCTATTTTGACCTGACCAGGCAATATAAACCGGCGCCTCATAGCCAGAAACCAATCTTTTATAGGAGTTTACCAAAGGATTGGTTATTGCAGTGATGGCGGATGCATGCTTCATCAGCCCACCTATATAATATAGTGCAATATCACTAAGCCCCATTTCACCCTCTGGATCATAAAAGACATTCTGTCCATTACTAAATAAGGACTGATTAAGGTGCATACCTGAACCAGCAATTCCGTAAACCGGTTTGGGCATAAAGGTGGCATGTAGACCATGACGCTGTGCCACTATCCTTACCACCATTTTAAATGTCATAACATTATCAGCGGTAGTTAAAGCATCATCATATTTAAAATCTATCTCATGCTGTCCAGGAGCTAGTTCATGATGGGAGGCTTCGATCTCAAAACCCATCTGTTCTAAAGTTAAACACATCTCCTGACGGGCACTTTCCCCCAGGTCTACCGGAGCTAAATCAAAATAACCTGCATTGTCATGGGTAATGGTAGTAGGCTTTCCTTCTTTATCTATATGGAACAAAAAGAATTCCGCTTCCGGTCCCACATACATAGTATAGCCCATATCCTCCGCTTCTTTTAATACCCGCTTTAGGGTATTTCTAGGACAGCCATCAAAAGGTGTTCCATCAGCATTATATACATCACAAATAAGACGTGCGACCTTATTCTCTTCGCTACTCCAGGGAAATATTACAAAGGAATCTGGATCTGGATGCAGATACATATCCGATTCTTCAATTCTAACAAAACCCTCGATAGAAGAACCATCAAACATTATTTGGTTATCCAGTGCCTTGTCCAACTGTTGGACTGTAATGGCCACATTTTTCATGGTGCCAAAAATATCTGTAAATTGAAGGCGGATAAATTTTACCTTTTCCTCTTTACATATCCTTTTTATATCTTCCCTTGTATATTTGGACATCAAATAATCCTCCTCCACTACGCTTCTGCTTTTTAGCTAACCTATATGTATGAATTTCATTTTCTAGACATTATATCACAGATTGACTGCTTTAGCTCATAATTTTAAATTTAAAAAATTATATAGAAAAGGCGATAGGAATTTTCCTACCGCCCTAACATGTCTTCCAAAATTGGTATATTAATTTGTCTATTACAACTTTAATTTTCCTTCGTTGATTTCCCTTATAATCTTAGAATCAATCTTGGGTTTAGGATCATTAGCTAATAAACCATTGATCTCCTGCTCTACATCTGTTAGCTGAGTATAACAGAAGCCTTGAATAAGATCAGATTCAAGTATAGCAAATACTACATCGATAATAGAATATATAAATTAATATTTATTACTGTACAAATTGGAAACGCACCTGATGCTTAGTATAAAGAGAGCTTCAATATCTTCAGTAGTAAGTTCGGTGATTTTTAACAAAATCTTGTTCTAAGAATAGAATATTAATCAATAACCTACAATTGTATATATTTAGACTCATTATCAATTGAGAATAATAATTGTTTGCGCAATAAATTACAAAAGTATTAAATTCTTCGGATTTTGTTGTGTTCTGCAAAACTTCTAAATATAATATATGTATCTGTGTGTATTATTAATTGATAATGAGGTTGTTTAAATGAAAGACCGTTATATGGTGGGAGAAACCGCTGCATATATTACTATAATTATAAATATAATCCTTGCTATTTTTAAAGTAGTTTCAGCCATAATAGCCGATAGTACAGCTATGTTGGCCGACGCAGCTCATACAGCTTCTGATATATTGACTACAGTAGCTGTAATTATTAGCTTTAAAATTGCTAAAAAACCAGAAGATTGTGAACATCCCTATGGACATGAAAAAGCAGAATCTATTGGTGCAAAGATAGTTGCTCTACTTCTACTCTTTACAGGCTTCAGTATTGGCTGGAAATCCATAAGTACTATAGGTAAATCCCAAATTATCATCCCTGGCAAATTGGCGTTATACGCAGCTCTTAGCTCTATTTTAATAAAAGAAGCCATGTTTTGGTATACTTTCATTATAGCTAAAAAGATCAATAGTACTGCTCTAAAGGCAGACGCATGGCATCATAGATCTGACGCTATATCTTCAGTTGCAACCCTAATAGGAATAGCTGCAGCTAGGATGGGTTTTCCTCTCGGTGATGCTATCTCAGCTATTATTGTTTCTATTATGATATGTAAAGTAGCATTGGATATTCTAAAAAAGTCTATTAGAGAATTGATGGATTCATCTGCACCTCCCGAAACCATCAATTCTCTTAGACAATATATTGAATCTGTTCCTGGCGTAAAGGGAATAGACAGTCTTAAAACCCGAATCCATGGTAACAAGATATATGCTGATGTAGAAATTAAAGTGGATAAATCTATTTCTGTATCCGAAGGTCATGACATTGCTAAAGAAGTTGAGAATACAGTTATAGCCAATATGAAGAATATCAAAGGGATAATGGTACACATCCATCCCTATTGAAAATTATTTTATTTGTTTTCCTCTACAAAACACCATTTGGGCCTGAATATTATTATCCAGCACTACCAAATCCGCCCTTTTCCCAACCTCTATGGAACCAATTTTATCATCCAATCCTAATAACCTAGCTGGATTGGTGGAAGCCATAACCACAGCATGCTCCAGGCTTACACCAGCATATTTTACTACATTTCTAACTCCATCCATAAGGCTTATAATGCTTCCGGCTATGGTCCCATCTTCCTGTTTGGCAACACCGTCCCTTATATATATTCTAAAACCGCCAAAAGCATATTCCCCGCTCTCAAGGCCTGCAGCATGCATTGAATCTGTAACCAATACTACCTTATCGTAGCCTTTTGCTTTAATTACCATTTCCACTACGGCTGGATGAACATGAATTCCATCGGAAATTACCTCTACCAAAGCATCGCTAACAAGAGCTCCTCCTACTGCTCCCGGCTCCCTATGATGAAGTCCTCTCATTGCATTAAATAAATGGGTAAATATAGATGCACCAGCTTTAATTCCCTCTAAAGTCATTTCATAATCTCCATCGGTATGACCTATTCCTACTGTGCCACCGTTATGGGATATATATTTTATAAATTCTAGTCCACCTTCTATTTCCGGAGCTACGGTTATGTGTATCTTAAGGTCACCTAATATTTCTCTATAATCGTCAAAATCAGATGTTTCAGGTGTGGTGATCCAATTGGGATCGTGTGCACCTTTTCTTTTTGGATTTATAAACGGTCCTTCAATATGAACCCCCTCTATAGAGGCGCCGCTGCTTTCCTCCATATTCTTAGCCTGTCGTATATTTCTTAGGATTTCCTTTACCTGCTCTTTTTCAGTAGTAATGGTTGTGGGTAAAAAGGAAGTTACACCATTTTGGGCATAATATTTAGTAAGCTCACAGATTTGATCTGGAGATGAGGCACTTACATCATAGCCTATAGCTCCATGGGTATGTATATCCAAAAGCCCAGGAATTACCTTTTTCCCTTTTAGGTCTAAAATCCGATTTTCTTCACCGTCTTTTTCATGATAACATGCCGCCTCTTCCTTGCTCACTATGCATTTTATTGTATCATCTTCAATATATATATCTCCTTCTTCGAATTTCCCATCTGGTGATAGGTATAATCCATTTTTTAATATAAGCACATTTTCCTCCTTATTAGTACGTCAATCTAATTCACTGCTCTCTACTATAGGCAGGCTAAAGGATATAGTTGTACCCTGCCCTGGACTACTTTCAGCCCATATTCTGCCTCCATGATCCTCTATTATACTTTTGCATATAGCCAATCCCAAACCAGAACCCCCATAATTTCTTGACCTTGACTTTTCGCCCCTATAAAACAACTCAAAGATATGGGGGAGATCTTCTTGAGCAATGCCCATTCCATTATCCTTTACGGATATTATGAGTTCTTCTTTTTCTTTAACCGCAGATACCCTTATCTGGCCATTGCTAGCTACATATCTGCTTGCGTTCTGTATTATATTGTCCATTACCTGGGAAATTCTTTTCATATCTACTTTCACCTTTACTGATGCAAAAGGACGCTCCTTTATAATCTCTAAATGGCTATCTTCCCAGTCTAAGGATATATAGTGCAGCATATCCTCTAACATTGCTCTACTATCCATTATTTCAAAGTCCATCTTTAATCTTCCCAAATCCATTTGTGAAAAGAGAAAAAGATCATCTATTAAACTGTCTAATCTATCGGTTTTATCCTTTATAACCTGCAGATAGCGCTTAAACTGAGCTTCATCCCTAGCTATATCATCTTGCAAGGCCTCTACATAGCCCTTTATAGATGATATTGGAGTGCGTAAATCGTGGGAAATAATCCCTATCATCTCTTTACGCTGCCTTTCAGATTCAATTTGCTGTTCTATAGATTTTTTGAGCTTATCCCTCATGGTCTCAAAAGCCCGGCAAAGACGACCTAGCTCGTCATTCTTTTTATATTTTATGGTAAAATCTAGGTTTCCTTCAGCTATACTTTCAGTGGCCTTGTTTAATTCTTTTAAAGGAACTAGGATACTTCTGGATATTGTTTGAGACAGTATAACAATAAATAAAATAAGAGTAGCCAGTCCAAAAATATAGCTGCCACTAAAATGGTATACAACCTTTCGAGCAATGTCTACCGGCATTATATTAATATCATAATCTATTATCACTCTTCCAACGACTTTTTGTCCCTTTTTTATATCAGTAGAATAAGAATATTTGGTTAGGCTAAAAATACTTGTATCAGGTGCCAAGGTATCCTCTATTGCATTATGCCACAACTCTGACGAATCATATAAAATACTTGCCGTAGAATCCATTACTCTAACTCTGCCATCAAACTCTTCTATTATAGGCCTAATTATACTGTCCATAACTTCATAATCATCTATTATATGGAAGTTATCTTCTACTGCTTCAATAACCTTTTGGAAATTGGCATTGAGACTATTGAATTTTACTATTTCTGGATCCCGGTCCAGTTTATTTATCATTATGTTCATCATAATAAAGGTACTGACTATAGGCCCTATAACTACCAGGGCAAAAGCAATTACTAATTTTGTACGAATTCCTAGTTGCATACTTATTCACCTACAAACTTATAGCCTACTCCCCAAATAGTTTGAATGTATACTGGGTTGGATGGATCCTCCTCCAACTTTTCTCTAAGCTTTCTTACATGGACAGCAACGGTATTTATATCCCCATAGTTTTGATAGCCCCAAACATGATCAAAAATCTCATCCCTGGTTAAAACCTTGTTGGGGTTCATGGCAAAAAACTTAAGTACTTCAAATTCCTTTGCGGACAAAAGAACTTCTTTGCCCCTTACTTTAACACTATGACTGCTAATATCTATGATTAGATCTTTGAAAATTAATTTATCCTTTTTGTCTAGGGTTGGGGACATTTGATAATATCGCCTAAAATGAGCTTTAACCCTAGCCACCAATTCTTTAGGGCTAAAGGGCTTGGTAATATAGTCATCAGCACCTAGTCCCAACCCCCAGATTTTGTCCTCTTCACTTTTTTTGGCACTTAACATTAGAATGGGTATATTGGATTCCTTTCTAATACTTCTACATACCTGGATTCCATCAACTTTTGGCAACATAATATCCAAAATAGCCATGTTGGGTTTATGTTTTTTCCAACTTTCTATAGCTTCTTGCCCATCAAATGCCAATATCACTTCATAACCTGCCGCTTCAAGATAATCTCTAACTAATTCGGCAATTTCTTTTTCATCGTCCACCACCAATATCTTTTCTTTCATGTCAATTCCTTGCCCCTTCTTACTCAATTATATATATGGATTTCCATTTTTCTTTAATAACTTATCTGCTAATTTATGGACTTTTTTATCTTCTATATCCTTTAGTCCATATCTAATTCTATCATATGTGTCAATTAAATCATCTATATTGTCATCTTGCTTGCCTATCCAATCTTGGATATCTTTGCTAGTCTCATTAGGAGTTAGATAATTTTTATATGTATAGCCTTCCTTCATATATTTTAAGATTAAATTTCTATACAAATAGCGTATCCTTTGATGATTATCCACCAATTCCTCCCACTTGGGCTCCCTTTCCATAAGCTTTTTAATCCATTGGTGAAACCTATCCATATAACCCCTGCCTATATCAGCTAATCCCATAAGGTTTTCCTTTTCATCTATATATCCTGTATCTTCATGAAAAGATAATCTATCCTTTAAAATATTCAATAGATAATTATAAAGTTTTTTGCTTAGCTTATAAAGCGCCTTAAGCCCAAGTAACAGTAAAATAAGGATGACTATACCGGCAATAATAGTAGCTAAAACTTCTAATAGCTTCAGTATCCAGGAGGGATCTTCCGCTGGTGGAAGCAGCATATCCATGGAATCCTGTCCAGAGGGACCATTATCAGTAATAGGTTGATACATTAAAGTTGTTAAATAGTCAATAATGCGAATAATTAGTCTGAACAATCTTTTGATAAGCTCAGTTATCCCCTTTCTCAGCTTATTAAAATTACTAACTATTGCTATAAATACCATGGTTAATAGTACTAAAAGCTTATTGTTTTTTAGAATATTAGAAGAAAGGATAGGTTTTTTTCCCTCCTCGGGAAGAGAGGCAGCTTTTATGTGCATGCTGTTGATAGTAAATAAGATGATTATGGTATAAATAAGACCTGCCCAAGCTATATAGATAAAGTAAGGCTGTAGATTAGGAGCTAAGCTATAGATAGCCCCTCCTATTAAATATAAAAACAATCCTGTCCACAATACAGTAGTTGGTAGCATCTCAATCCAAGAATTGCCGGAAAAACGAATCCCCCTATCCAGTATTACACATCCCAATAAAATAATAAGGATAATAACAAATATATTATCTGTTATAAGCCATGCTATAAAAGAAGTTATCAATAACTCACTGATAAAATGGACATATCTTGGCCTCTTCAATATGTATCTGCCTAGTATTAATCCTATTAAATAGAAGAAAATTAGACTGCCTGTCCAAATCCATACATCTTGAGGAATGAGTATTATACCAATGGAAAAAATGACAGGGAAAAGAGCCAGAATTTCCAATATGCCTTGGAACCATTTTTTTAATATCTTACCAAATTCTGATTTCTTATACATGACTGACCCCCTCTTGTGAGGATCTTGTTAACAATAGTATTTCAACAGAGTTACCCATATCCTCCAATTGCTTTATTTGATTTTGCATGCGTTCTGAAACATATGGAGTTATAAATAAGTAATCCATAGATCCTGAAAAAGTTCCCGTTGCTCTATACCTTATATCCTCTTCAAGAAATGTATAAAAGGTAATCCTCCTATCTATAACAAGCTTAGCCATAGTATCAAATAATAGAATTAATTGCTCCTCCCCGCCTCGTGGTAAAATCCGTACCGGCTGCTCCGGTTCATCTATCAGATAACCATTAGTTCCAAAACCTGTATCTATTCCTTGGGATATGGCATGGTTGGCAATAGAAGCAGCATAAGAAATCCCTTTTTCTATAAGCTCAGGCTCAGTAATAGCACCCCACATTTCTTCACTCACATCCATATTCAAGTATATCATTATCCTGGGGTCTGCTGTATAGTCCCTTTTATGAACCTGTAAATTTCCTGTGCGAGCTGTAGCTTTCCAATTTATACTGTTTAGTGGATCGCCAGGGGAATATTCCCTAACTCCCGCATACATAAAAGGATCATCTATTATCCACCTTTTCACTACAACATCCCCCATCCAGCTTCGTGATGGGAAGGGGATTTCATCCAAAGGCGCTAGTGTGGGATAAACCAAGAGCTGGGCATCCAGCTCATAAACTTGTGTTATTTCTTGAAAGCCAAATAAATCACCACAAGTTAAAGCCGCAGAGTTTAATCTATAGCATCCTCTTTTCTTACATTTTATTTTATGCCTCCTATTAATGGCGGTGTAGGGCATTAGACTAAACAGACTTTTATGAAATTGCTCATGTTTTATATCTAAATTAAATTGTTTTTGGAATTCAAGATTCTCACTAATCTTGGACTCGATTCTTAACCAGGGCACAGGAATAATTTTCTTATTACTAATCCTTTCAACCATCTCTATCTCTTGTCCCTCAAAAGCTCTGTAAACACTAAAAAATCTGTCATAGCTGATACCTTTTAAAGCCCATTTTCTAGTTATCCATGCCTGTAATAATATTATCATTAGGGCAACAAATATTATCCAGTGTATTCTCATAGTTTCGCTCCTTGCTCAGAAGGTATATTCTCTGCGGGTACCGGTACAGCTTTTAATATTTGTTCTATTACATTGTCTAACTGTCCTTCTCTTTTTCCCATAACATTACGCAATATTATTCTGTGCCCCAGAACCGGTTTGACCATCTCTTTAATATCGTCAGGAGCAACAAAGTCCCTACCCCGTAATATTGCACAAACTTGAGCAGCTTTAAGTAAGGCTTGACTTCCCCGTGGACTTACTCCCAAGATTACATCGCTGTGCTGCCTGGTCATTTCTACTATCCTAACTATATAACGCAGCATGTCATGACTTACAAAAACTTTAGAATAGTTTTGTTGGGCTTCAATTATCTCCTCCCTAGTAGCAACAGCCTCTATCTCTGCTAAAGGATTGTCTTCCTTAAATCTTCTGAGAATTTCTATTCCCTCATCTGTATCAGGATAACCCATATCCACTTTGATTAAGAATCTATCTAGCTGTGCCTCCGGCAACGGGAAGGTTCCCTGAGTCTCCACTGGATTTTGTGTAGCTATGACCATAAAGGGCTGCTCTAAAATTCTGGTCTCGCCGTCAACAGTTACTTGTCTTTCTTCCATGCATTCTAATAAACTGGATTGAGTTCTAGGAGTAGCCCTATTTATTTCATCAGCTAATAATATATTTGTAAAAACAGGACCTGGGCGAAACTCAAATTCTCCTGCCTTTTGATTATAATAATTTATACCACTTAAATCACTAGGCAATAAATCTGGTGTGAACTGTACCCTTTTGAACGAGCAATCC
This sequence comes from uncultured Bacillota bacterium, assembly GCA_938003915.1. Lineage (GTDB taxonomy): Bacteria > Bacillota > Clostridia > Caldicoprobacterales > UBA3941 > JAAYGY01. The sequence goes on from CALKWV010000061.1 coordinate 45,696, forward strand.
AAGGATTTCGCCAGGGATTTAGCAAGCATGGTCTTTCCCGTCCCAGGTACATCCTCCAATAACACATGACCGGATGAAATTAAAGATATAATGAGCAAATCAATTACATGATCCTTACCTACTATAACCTTTTTTATGTTATCTTTTATTCTCTTTGCCACATTACGAATTTTATCTAGCTCCATTTAACTATCCCACCTTATAAATTATTTTTTGCTATATATAGTTATATAGAAAATATTCTTTAAAACTAATAAAATCCCTTTAAAATTCTTTCTTTATTGACAGATTTATCTACCTTCTTTTTTTAAAATATATTATACTAATATTTATGAATTTAACAGGCCTGCCTAATAGTCATTATAAACGGAGGTACAATATGGGAAAAGAAAATCAACAATATCGGATTCCTTTATATTATTTAGTTACTAGCTTGTTTTGGTTTTCACTTTATGCCTATGTACCCAACTTATCTATTTACGCAGAAAGTTTAGGGGCATCTTATAAACTAATAGGTCTTATATTAAGTTCCTATGGCTTTACTCAAATGATACTTAGGATACCTTTAGGCATATATTCAGATACTATTAATAAGCGTAAGATTTTTATTTTAATGGGCATGTTTTCTTCTTTCATTAGTGCTTTAGGCATGGGGCTAATACATAAGCCCTGGGCACTCCTATTTTTTAGGGGGTTAAGTGGCGTTGCTGCTGCGGTTTGGGTTCCATTTACCGTTCTCTTTTCCAGCTATTTTACCTCTGGAGATTCTTCCATGGCAATGGGGTATATAAACTCCTTCAATGCACTAGGTCAAATGCTTGCCATGCTTTTGGGAGGAATAATGGCAGAGAAAATTTCTCCACAAGCTCCTTTTTTCTTAGCAGCAGGAGTTGCCGCCTTAGCCCTTCTATTAGGTACAGGAATTGTAGAAAAGAAAGAAAGCAGGGAGCCAATGAAGATAAGGGAGCTGCTATTAGTAGGTAGAGATAAAAATGTTTTAATCCCTTCTGCTTTAGCTGTTTTAGTACAGCTTATTACCTTCGCATCCGTTTATGGTTTTACTCCCATAGCGGCTCAAAAAATTGGTGCCAACGAAATGCAAACTGGCCTACTTACTACTTTATCCACCCTTCCTGGTATCTTGGCATCAGCCATGAGCGGTTCGGTTTTTGCTAGAAAATATGGAGAGAGAAAGACCCTAACCCTTGGCTTTTTGGCTATGGCACTATCCTGTGCTGTTATTCCTAGCATAAAAAATCTTGTCCCACTATACCTTTCCCAAATGGTAGGCGGATTTGCTAGAGGCGCAATTTTTTCTCTGCTTATGAGCCTTAGCATACAGTCTGTAATACCCCATAAGCGAGCCACTGCCATGGGCTTCTTCCAAGCCATATATGGACTAGGTATGTTTTTAGGTCCTATTCTAGTAGGAATTATAAGCGATCTCCTTGGACTTTCATGGGGATTCTGGATAGTAGCTTTAATGGGTACCATAGCTGCTTTACTTGCTTATATTCTCGTTAAACCCTCTTATGATTAGAATTTCTGATTAGTTATAAATCCAAAAGTTGCACATAGTCAAAATCTTGTTCTTTTCTAGTATATATGTTAAACTTAGATACATAAAAAATATATATTAATGTGTATATAATTAGCTTACTTTACTGGTTAAGCCGTTATCAACAAAATTATTTAGACTCTTAGATGTATTAAATTAAATGCTAAAAAGAACTGCTAATAACCATTATGATTTTGAATGATAACTGCTTAACTGACTAAGTAAATTATATTAATATTTATATTTTATAATATTTTTGAGAGGAATGTACAACATGAAAAAATGGTTCCCTATTCTTTTAGTTATTATTCTGTTCCTTATTCCGATTGTTTCTTTTGCGGCACCGGTCCCTTTAGAAGCTCAAGGCAGAAGAGTTTACGTTGCTGATCAAAATCAAGTTGAACTAGTCAGTTATAATATTTTCTTGCGAATTAGAACAGGTTTTACTTCTGTCAACACTTCTATGGTTATTAAAAATTTAGATCTAGAGCAGCCTGTTACTTTTACCATGGGCATGCCAGTACAATTAGATAATATAAGTAAAATCAGGGATTTATCAGTAATTAGCGAAGGTAAATCTCTGAAAGTTGTGCAAAGATCAACTGTAAAAAACCCGCCTACAGATAAAGAAGTTAATGTAAATAGTTGGTATGTTTGGGATATAGCTTTAGAAGCTGGGGAATCCAAAGTAATTGAAACTTCTTTTTCTTTTGATAATAAGCTGGAGTTAGACGGAACTGAGACCATTACATTTCCTTTAACTCTTTTAGGGAATTGGCCAAATCAAATTAAAAATATACAAATAATTGCCGATACAGATTTTTATGGTCCTTATGCTTTCGATCCTGCTCCCAGCATTAAGCCTGTTGGTTATCATGATGGTGGTAGATTAATTTTTACACTGGACAGTCAAAATTCCCAATTATCTGAGTTTCAATTATCCTTCAAGCCTATTGACCTGGTAATTACTAAATATATGGAATCTGCTTTTGAATCTGATAATGATATAAAGAATATAGTTCAAAGTTATAGAAATGGAAGCTATCATCAAACTCTGTCCTTGATACATGAATATCTATCTTCTGCCGACAGCAATGATATTATAGTTGAATTGAAATATTTGGAAGCACTATGTTATCAAAATTTATACGATATGGAAAAGGCATTAAATCTTTTTAATCAGCTGGAGCCAAATCCCGGATTTGGTGAGTCTTTATCTTCTACTATTAGAAATAAAATAATCTATGATAAAGCAGCTATATTAAAAAATCAGCCCGATGGTGATGAAAAAGCCTTAGATTATTTAAATTCTATAAAGGATTCTGTTGCTGATAATAGCGTCTTTTATATGTGGCTAGAAAATGAGATTACCTTACTAACCCCTCCAGTTGAGGTTGAAGAGCCTATTGAGGAAGATGAGGCTGTAATTGAAGAGGAAAATCCTCAAGAGAAAATTGATGACCAATCAGAAACCATAGGAAAAATAACCATAGGTGAGCATGAGTTTTATATAGAGGAACTGATTATAGCAGCTCTAGCAATTATAATTGTCCTGCTTATTATTATATCTGTGATAAGAAGACGCCGAAGAAGAAGGCGCAGCTCTATTTTCAGATATTATTAATTTCTAAAGCGAGGAATCCACTTATGAATTTATATTTTATTATAAATCCAATGGCAGGCCGAGGTCCCACCTCTGCATTAAATTCCGTTTCTCTTATTGAAGAATTCTGTAATAAGAGAAATATCCAATATAAAATAGTGCAAACCCGATACAAGGGACATGCCACTGAGCTTGCTCGGCAAGCTGTCAACTCTGACGTTAAGTACGATGCGGTTATATCTGTAGGTGGAGATGGCACCCTTTTAGAAGTAGCCAATGGATTAATGGGATCCGACATTCTCCTTGGCATACTGCCTGCCGGTACTGGGAATGACTTTGCTAGAGCCATTGGTATCCCTCCAACTATAAAAGATGCTCTATCTCATTTAATAAAAAAGAAAAGCCGCTTAATTGACGTAGGTAAGTTGGAAAATGTTTTTTTCATAAACGTAGCCAGTGTTGGGTTTGACGCTGAAATCATAAAAGATATACTTAAATTCAGGAGATTTTTTCCCGGAAGAATTTCCTATTACATTGCTGCACTTATTAAGTTTTTTACTTTTAAGTTTAAGGATATAACCATTAATATGGACGGTGAAACTATCAAAACCAAGATTTTATTAGTAGCCGTAGCAAATGGTACTCATTATGGCGGGGGAATGATGGTAAATCCTAATGGAGATTTGGAAGATGGTTATCTTGATGTTATAGTTGTTAACTCCCTACCTCGCTACAAAATCCCTTTACTTTTCCATAGGTTTGTAAAGGGTACATATCAGGATCTACCCTATGTGAAAACTTATAAGTGCAGGGAAATCTCTATAGATAGCAAAGACAGCTTAGTTATAAATGCTGACGGAGACCTTTATGGCAGCACTCCTGCTAAATTTACTATAAAGCCTTTATCCTTAAATGTTATTGGAAATTTTGTCTAACTACAGTAATATAACGGAGGGCATTTATTATGGAAGCATTATATGAAACATTGGATTCATTTATTATAGAAATACTTCTAATAGCACTATTGTTGACTTTATTAGCCATAATTATAGTAATAATTAATTTTCATAGGACTACTAAAATAATAAAAAAATACAAAAAAATGATGAGAGGAATGGATAATAAAAATCTTGAATATATGCTACTAAATCACTTAGAAACCGTTGAGAAGGTAGATAATAAGATAAATGAATTAGACCATAATATAATACAAATGCGTAAACAATTAGAAACTTGTATTCAAAATGTAGGTATTGTACGTTATAATCCCTTTGAACAGATGGGTAGCGATCAAAGTTTTTCAGTGGCTTTGCTTAATAAACACGGTGACGGTGTGGTATTAACAGGTCTTTATTCTAGGGAATCTTCAGCTATTTTTGCTAAGCCTATTATTGACAAGAAGTCTAAATATCCACTATCTGAGGAAGAAAAAAAAGCTATAGAACTATCTACTAAAAACTCTAGTGTATAAGCAGAACACCTTCCCGGAATAATATAAGGGGAGGTGTTTTTATGACAACTGTAGCATTGTCAAATTCCTTAATTCATCTAAAAGATGAGCTTGAAAAACTTGGATATGCAGTTTATCTAGAGAGTGAAATTAATTTTCCTGTTGATGTTTTTATTTATTCTCAGGATGATGGACAGCCCTCTCTCTATTCCACTGCTCAAAGATTAGATAATCTTACTATGACTAATTCTAATTTTGATGATGAATATCGTGGAACCTTGCTTATAGATGGCAGCGGAAAATCTATTGATGACATTAGGTATATTATCGAAAATAAAGTATATAGCCCTATTTTTTAATAACTGCTGGCTCTAATTTTCTACTAACCAATTTTGAAAGGTTGTAATAGATGCCAGCGCTTATTATATCCGCCATCTTCATCACCAAACTAAGTCTTGTATTTTGTAAAATCATATATTCCATAAATCCGCTTATGTTTACTATTCCCATAACATGCATGTGCCCTATTTCTGGAAGTTTTTTATTCACACCAGCACCTGGCTTTATGGGCCCTTCCCCTATGGAAATACAGCCTATACTTTCCGGCCTGCCTAAACATGCATCAATACTTATTATAAATGGATTTTCATATCTTTCTTCTATTTTTTTTATTGTGGATTTTAAATTTTTAGCATGAATAGGTTCATTCAATGTTCCATAAACACGAATATACTCCCCCTGGATATATCTTAGCTTATGCCCTACCAGTGGTCCTAAACAGTCTCCTGTAGACCTATCAGTTCCAATACAAAGTATTACTATATGGGAGCAATCTCTATTAATAGTACGAGATAAAATTTCTTCAAATCCCTTAATAAACCAAGATATAGCATAAGGCTTATTTATATCAACATAAATTGTTGTTCTGGACAACATAATAACTCCTCTTAGTTTTTTGATCTTTCTTATTTTTTCCCAATCGATTACAGGAATTCATAAAGAAGTAAAATTAAATATGATTTTTTATATATCTTATGACAAAGAGGCACAGATTATTACTTTTCGTCTTTCCATATTCCCTACTAGTTTAATAATTTTTTACTTTCAATTATAAGCATTTATGGATGAATTTTCTTTATTAATAGGTTAATATACAAAAAGAAGGATTTTATCCTTTTTTAGCGAAAACTTAAATGTAAGCTTTACTCGTGAGGTGGCATCATGAAACTAAAAAAATTTTTAGTTACTTTAGTATTTTTTTTAGCAGTAATTGCTTTGGTATTTATGATTCATAAACATGGCATTTTAAATAGATTGCATTTAAATGCCATTGATCATCCTTCTATAGTGCTAAATGAAGATGATAAATTGTTTTTTTATCAAGGAGGTTTTGCAATCTCTGGGCAATATATTAATTTCTATAATAATCAAGGGATTCCAGTTGAAATGCCTTTTAGTTTTGAAGATGAATATAATGAGAACTTCACCATAACTGATATGACTTCTAATTTTATGCTTATAAATAATAATGCTATTTATAAGATTAATGGCACAAATCTATACCATATATATTCTCTTGATTTCCCTGCTATAAAAATAATGGAATACGGGAAATATTTGCTTATCATCGCTGATCTTCCTGATAAAGGTCTGGAAGTTAAAGTTTTAAATACAGAAAGTAGTAATTTGATAGAGTTGGGCTTTGATGAAGATTTTTATTTTATGGATTTTGATTTTTCTCCCCATGATTTTAGTATATCAATCCTTACTTTAGACCTAAATGGTAGCTTTCCATCTTCTAAAGTATTTCATTATGATGAAAATTTATCATTATTTGGCATCAATACAGCCATTAATAAATTCTATTACAAGATTTTTCGATTGCCTGCTTTTTCTATTTTGATTGGCAACAGAGAATTAGTGTGCTACAATGTAGAAGGTGAAGAAGTATGGAGCTTAGAAAATAATCTTATGGATAATTTTCAGCTAGTTAGAAATGACTCTGAAATTTTAATATACCTAGATGGGAATCTAGGAAAATTTCAAGGTCAAAATTATAATGGAGTGTATATTGATGAGGAGGGTGAAAGGCAAGATATCAAATATCCTTCTAATCTAACTAATATTTCTTTGTATAAGGATGGAAAATTTTTTGGTTTACAACACGGAAAAAAACTATTAATCTTTGATAAAAAAGGCGAGGTAGAGCTTGAGTTTTACATAGATGAAGATGTGAAAAATATTTTCTGGAATCATCATCATCCTGATAATTTTTTCATTATAAATTTAGATGATGAATTGCGGATTTATTCAATTGAGCAGGAGGATTTATTATGAATATTATAGATTTAGCTATTGTTTTAGTATTGGCAGTTAATGTCTTATTGGGAGTCTATTATGGCTTTAGTGTCTCCTTATTTAAAATTATTTCTTTTGTTTTATCATGGTTTATTTCTTTGATTTTTCATTCTTCGTTGACTAGATATATAGTAATCCGTTTTCCAGATTTATTAAACAAAATAGTCTATTATTCCGAAGGATCTTCAAAAACTACCTTTGACCACAAGATTTTGCCTGTTTCTTCTCTAACTAGCGAACAAATAGTAAATATTGTAAAGGAATCAGGGTTACCTAATCCCTTTAGTACTAGAATTCAGGAAAATTTAATAAATCAAAATTTAGATAGTTTGTATAATATAGGACAGTATTTTGATTACACTGTTGCCAATATTATTATAAACTTAATAAGTTTTATGCTATTATTTTTATTTATCCAACTTATTTTTACCATAATTATTTCTTTAGTGCAAAATTTAACTCATCTGCCTGTATTAATCAAATATGACGGTGTCGCTGCAGCTGTTCTGGGTATTTTTAGAGGTGTCCTGTTTCTCCATATTATCTTTGCTTTTGTCCCCTTATTATATTTATTAGTACCTGCTGATATACTTTCCATTTTTATAGATGGGTCTAAGTTTATTAAGTTTTTTATAGAAAATAATCTTTTTTCCTCTTTTGTCAAAGGTACCTTCTAGCTGATGTTTCATACATCAGCTTTTTTGTTATAAGCTATTTATTTTATTTTTTTGTAATCAATATCGCACATTATACTAACGGCCACATTTAAATAACTATTTATTAAAATGTTTCACGTGAAACATTTGTATAGCAAAAAAATTAGGATGTTTCACGTGAAACATCCTAATACTATACAGAAATCATTTTAATTATTCTTTCCAGGTCATCATTGCTGTAATATTCAATTTCAATAACTCCTTTTTTCTTTCCTTGTTGAATGGTTACCCGTGTGCCAAAATATTCTTCCATTCTATTTTCAAGTTCAAGAATAAAAGAAGGTTTTTCCGAAGTCTTTGATTTTTTCTTGGTTGCCTTCTTTTCTTTTATTCTTTTTATTAAACTTTCGGTTTCCCTAACATTTAAATCTTTTTCTACTATTAATTCTGCCATTTCTATTATTTGAGAGTGACTCTTTAATGCCAATAAGGCTCTAGCATGACCAGTTGAAATCTTACCTTCTTCTAATAAATTTTTTACCTCTTTTGGTAGTTTTAAAAGTCTTAAGGAGTTGGCAATTGAAGGACGGCTTTTTCCAAGCCTCTCAGCCACTTGTTCCTGAGTAAGGCCATGGTTCTCTATTAAAGAATTAATCCCCTCTGCCTCTTCAATAGGATTTAAATCCTCCCTTTGAAGGTTTTCTATGAGAGCAATCTCTAGCATCTCTTTTTCATTAAAATCTCTAATAATAACTGGTATTTTATCCAATCCTGCAGCTCTGGCTGCGCGCCATCTTCTTTCACCGGCAACAATAGTATATCTATTATTTGCAGAAGCCTTTACTATTATAGGCTGTACTAAACCATGTTCTTGAATAGACTTGCTAAGTTCCTGAATAGATTCTTGATCAAAATTTCTTCTTGGTTGATCAGGATTAGGATCAATGTCATAAATACTTACTTCTAATATACCTTCTTCTGAAGTATCTTTGACATCTAAATCATCACTCTCAAGAGTATCATAACTTTGAAATAAGGCATCCAAACCTTTACCTAAACCTCTTTTCTTCACTAATACCTTCCTCCCTTTCTCTTTCTAAAAACTCCTCTGCCAATTCTGCATATGCAACAGCTCCAACACATTTTGGATCATATAAGTGAATTGGAAGGCCATGACTAGGGGCTTCGCCTAATCTAACATTTCTAGGAATAATTGTGGTAAAAAGCTTAGATTTAAAATGTTTTTTTACTTCTTCTACTACTTGTATAGAAAGATTGGTTCTGGCATTAAACATGGTCAATATAACTCCCTCTAATTCCAATTTGGGATTTGAAGTTTTTTTCACTCTTTGAATTGTACCTAAAAGCTGAGTTAGTCCTTCAAGGGCAAAATACTCGCATTGAATAGGAACCAATACACCATCAGCAGCAGTAAAAGCATTGATAGTGATAAGTCCAAGAGAGGGAGGACAATCTATAAATATATAATCATATTCATCCCTTATGCTTTCAATGGCATCTCTTAATCTAAATTCTCTAAAATCCATCAAAACCAGTTCTACCTCTGCACCTGCCAGCTGAAGATTTGAAGTGACAATATCTAAATTCTCTACTTGAGTCTTTATAATGGCTTTTCTTATATCGGCACCATTTATTAAAACATCGTAAATAGATATTAGATTCTGATTTTCCTTATCTATTCCTAAGCCGCTTGTTGTATTTCCTTGTGGATCAATATCAATAGTTAAAATCTTTTTTCCCAGATTAGCTAATCCGCAAGCTAGATTTATATTAGTAGTAGTCTTCCCAACACCACCCTTTTGATTAGCAATGGCTAAAACTTTAGACATGACAACAACCCCTTCTATTTCTCTTATTTACATTATAGTTTATATTAACTTTTCTTTAAAGGGCTTTTGAAGAAAAGATTGAAAATATGGCACAAAAAAGCCGTGGTTTTTACCACAGCATATTCATTCACACTCCTATTAAAATTAAATTGTTAAAATTCTTCTATATCTTATTTTTATATTTGTTAATATTTATTGATAAAATTAATAAGTAACTGCTATCGATGATTTGCGTAAGCATAGACTTGATGGAAACTTGGCTGTTATATCTTCCATTATCCCCTATTTTATTAAATATAATTTAGCAATGATAATTAATTACTAATAGGTATAAGGCGCACAAACTTAAACTTTTGGGATAGAGACTGTAATTTCAATTGCATCACCAGTATCAACTTCCTTAAACATAGGATTTATTCCATAATTTTTCATCATGGATACTGCATCCCTTATGGTATTTATAAAAATTCTCAGATCTCTATAGCCTCCTACCATCTTCTTTCTTCCTTTTCCTTTGTTTTTATTATTCATTTGAATTCTCTGTATAGTTCTTTCTACCAGCATTTCTGAGTCTTTTACATTGTAATTTTTTTCGATTATTTTTTTTAAAGCTTTTAGCCGCAACTCTTCTTCGGGTAATCTTAAAAGGCATCTGGCATGTCTTTCAGTTAGATTATGCTTAATTAATGCGTTCTTTATTTCATCGGACAATCTTAACAGCCGAATTTTATTAGCAATAGTAGATTGGCTTTTTCCTATCATCTTTGCTAATTCTTCTTGGGTTAAACCGTGATCTTTAATCAAGGCTATGTATCCTTTAGCTTCCTCCAGGTAGTGGAGATCTTCCCTTTGAAGATTTTCAATCATAGCCATAATGGCTGAATCTCTTTCATCTCCCGATATAATAATGGCAGGTATAGTTTCAAGACCGGCGATCTTGGCCGCCCTTAACCTTCTTTCACCAGCAACCAGCTCGTATCCATTTGCTCCTGTTTTTCTCACTGTAATAGGTTGAATCACACCTACTTCTCTAATTGACTGTGCCAATTCCTCCAGACTCTGTTTGGAAAAGCTCTTTCTTGGCTGATATGGATTTGGTTTTATCATAGAAAGGGGAATCATCTCCAATACCTGTTTTTCTTCCCGTTTTTGCTTTATAGTATTTTGAATGCTCCTTATTGTAATCATTTTCCCACCTCCAGACCCTAGATATATATTTCTCCATATTTTTTTAAATTCCTTCTTTTTTAATTAATTTTCTTTAATATTAACATATATTTAAATATTGCTCTTATTTGCTCCGTTTTACGACTTATTTGTTAAAATAGTAATAAACAATAACAAAAGTCGCCATTATAATGGCGACTTTTTGATTTTTCCTGGTGAACGGGGATATTTTTTAGGAGTTTTAGTATTCTTTTGTATTATAATTAGCTTATGAGTTTTTTGCGAAAAAGGGACTGAAGCTGTTCTTATCTGGGGCTCTTTTTGTCCAGAAAGCATCTCAATAGCCCTACTTGCTTCTTGTAATTCTTTGTCAGCAGCGGGACCTTTGTAGGATACAAAATACCCGCCCACTTTAACAAAAGGTATAGAGTATTCAGCCAATATATTTAAAGATGCAACTGCCCTAGATACAACAAAATCAAAGTTTTCTCTGTATTTTTCTTCCCTGGCTAAATCTTCGGCACGGGAGTGTATAATTTCAATATTTGAAAGTCCAAGTTCTTCTGCAACCACTTTGAGAAACTCAGTTCTTTTTTTCAATGAATCTAGCAATACTAGCTTTACATGGGGTTTCATTATCTTTATAGGTATTCCTGGAAAACCAGCGCCGGTTCCCACATCTATTATAGAGTGATGATCCTCTATATTTATCTCATTAAGGATGGATATAGAATCTAAAAAATGATCTACTATTATCTCTTCGGGTTCTGTTATAGCTGTTAAGTTCATCTTTTTATTCCATTGAATTAATAGGGATATATATTTATCAAACTTGCCCAGCTGTTGGTCAGTTATATCCATATTTAGAATCTGAGTTCCTTCTTTTAATTTTGACAAATCATGCTCCATCCCTGCCACCATCTCTCTTCATCTTTTCCAAATAAATCATCAAGACTGAAATATCAGCAGGCGAGACTCCAGATATTCTGCTTGCCTGTCCTATGGATTCAGGCTTTATCTCATTTAGCTTTTGTCTTGCCTCCAGTCTTAATCCCGATATTTTACTATAGTCTAAATCAATTGGAATTCTTTTAGATTCCATTTTTTTAAACTGCTTTGCCTGTCTTAATTGTTTCTTTATATATCCCTCATATTTTATAGAAACTTCCACCTGCTCCCTATCCTGCCTAAGTTTTAGCTCACCCGGACCAGCTAAATGCTCTATGTCATTATAGGTTATTTCCGGCCTTTTTAATAGTTCATATAAACTAATACCGCTTTTTATTAGCGAACTACCCTTCTTTTCCAGATACTTTAATACTTCTTCTGTAGGTGAAATAATAAATTCCTTTAGTCTCTTAATTTCTTTATCTATTCTTTCTCGCTTTTTCATAAACCAGTCATAACGCTTTTCATCAACTAATCCTACTTTATATCCAATTTCAGTCAATCTCATATCTGCGTTATCCTGCCTAAGGAGCAAGCGGTATTCTGCTCTAGAAGTCATCATTCTATAAGGTTCATTGGTTCCCTTGGTTACAAGATCATCTATCAATACACCTATATAGGCCTGAGATCGATCTAAAATAAGGGGTTCCTCACCTCTAATATATTGAACTGCATTAATACCTGCCATTATACCTTGAGCAGCGGCTTCCTCATAACCCGAACTCCCATTTATTTGGCCTGCAAAGAAAAGACCATCAATAGCCTTGCTTTCCAAGGATAGCTTAAGATCCTTTGAATAAATACAATCATACTCTATAGCGTATGCAGGTCTCATAATCCGCACATTCTCCAGTCCAGGTACACTTCTGTACATTTCCCTTTGAACATCTATGGGCATACTGGTAGATAGACCTTGGGGATACATCTCATTTGTATACTTTCCCTCTGGTTCAATAAAAACCTGATGACTTTCCTTATCAGAAAATCTTACTACCTTATCTTCAATGGAAGGACAATACCTGGCCCCAACCCCTTCTATACTTCCTGAATACATAGGGGCTCTATGAAGGTTTTCCCTAATAATATCATGGGTTTTTTTGGTAGTATAGGTTAACCAACAGGGTACCTGCTCCCGCTCAATGGTATCATTCAAAAAAGAGAAAGGAATTATCTCCTTATCCCCATGCTGAGGTATCATTTTTTCGTAATCTATAGAATTGCCATCAATTCTAGCAGGGGTTCCTGTTTTAAACCTTTGCAACTTAAAACCTAGGTCCCTTAAGTTGTCGGATAAGCGATTGGCTGGGGAATATCCATTGGGACCGCTATTTACACTATATTCACCAATTATTATCCTGCTTTTTAAGTAAACCCCTGTGGCTACTATTGCTGCCTTACAAGTATAAATATCACCTATGGCTGTCACTGCCCCAGTAACTCTACCATTTTTAACTAAAATTTCTGTAACCTCACCTTGTATAATTTCTAAATTCTCCTGTTTTTCAAGGGTACTTTTCATAAGTCTATGATAGTCATGCTTATCTGCCTGGGCTCGTAGGGAATGGACCGCTGGTCCTTTGCCTGTGTTTAGCATTCTTATTTGTATAAAACATTTATCTATATTAAGGCCCATCTGCCCTCCTAGTGCATCCACTTCTCGCACTAGATGCCCCTTTGATGTACCTCCTATAGAAGGGTTACAGGCCAGCATTGCAATATTATCAAGATTTGTGGCAAAAACAGCAGTCTTATAGCCCATTCTCGCTCCTGCCAACGCTGCTTCGCAGCCTGCATGACCACCGCCTATTACAATTATATCGAAATCTCCTGCTTTAAGTCTCATTCTTTCTCCTACTTTCCTAAACAAAACTCGGAAAAAATTTTATCAATTAAATCTTCGGTTACCGTCTCACCTGTAATGGCACCTAAAGAATCTACGGCACTTCTTAAATCAATAGATACTATATCCATGGGTAGCTCATTATCTATGCCTTCCAAAGCGTCTAGAAGATATCTACGTGCTTTATTTAATGCCTCTTGATGCCTAATGTTGGTTATCATTAGGTCATCTGAGATTTCCAGCTCCCCTCTAAAAAACATTTTATATATTATATCTTCTACTTTGTCAATGCCTTTTCCCAGAGTTAATGATGTTTCTACTATTGGAATTTCACTGCCTATTAACTCTTCTATTTGCTTCCTATCTAACTTAACAGGCTTGTCTATTTTATTTAGAATAACCAATGCCTTTCTGTCTTTAAGATATTCTAATATTTCTCTATCCTGATCTTCTAATGGAGATGAAGCATCTAAAACTGTAATAATAAGATCAGCGTGTTCAATATTTTGCTTGGATCTTTGTATCCCAATTTGCTCAACTTGGTCTAAGGTTTCCCTTATTCCAGCAGTATCAATTATCCTAACTGCAACGCCTTTAATATTTATAAACTCTTCTATTACATCCCTGGTAGTTCCGGGTATGTCTGTTACAATAGCCCGTTCTTCCTTCACAAGAGCATTTAATAAAGAAGACTTACCTACATTGGTCTTGCCAATTATAACAGCTTTAATTCCCTGCCTTATTAATCTGCCATGCTCTGCAGTACTAAGTAGGTTTTCAATATCATTTACTATATGATTTATATCATTTCTAATAGACTGACTAGCAACTTCATCAATATCTTCCTCAGGATAATCTATAGTAACTTCTATATGGGCCATGATATCAATAAGCCGTTCCCTCATTCTTTTTATATGCCCGGATAGGCCACCTTCCATTTGATTAATAGATGCCTTAGCAAGCTTTTCGGTCTTAGCACAAATCAAATCCATAACTGCCTCGGCCTGAACTAAATCTATCCTTCCATTTAGAAAGGCCCTTTTAGTAAACTCTCCTGGCTCAGCCAACCTGGCTCCTTTTTTTATAACCTCTTTAAGTATGCTAGTTATAGGAATTATACCACCGTGACAATGTATCTCCACTACATCCTCAGCAGTATAGGATCTTGGTCCTTTCATATAGGCAAGCAAAACTTCATCGATTATATTTCCCTCTTCATCTACTACTTTTCCGTAATGTAGGTATCTATCTTTAAAGGTTTGATTTTTCTTACTGCCAAAAACAAATACTTCTTTTGCAATATCTAAAGCTTTAGAACCACTAATCCTAACAATCCCTATACCTCCTTCTCCCGGAGGGGTAGCAATAGCAGCTATTGTATCTTCAAAAAACATATCTACTCTTCCTCCTGTTAAACTAGAAAAAGTTAACCCAGTATATTTATACTGGGCTATTTTTATACATATTAAACAATCAAATTTTTATTTAAGGGTTATTACCACTCTTCTATTGGGTTCTTCACCTTCACTATAAGTTCTTACGTAGTTATCATTTTGCAAAGAGGCATGTATTATTCTTCGTTCAAAAGGATTCATAGGCTCTAATGTAATCTTCCTCTTAGTCTTAGCTACCTTATAACCTAGCCTTTTAGCCAGCCGCCTTAAGGTTTCTTCCCTTTTTTTTCTATAGTTTTCCGTGTCCAAATGAATTCGCTTGTAATTCTGGCCATCTTTATTAACCACTAAACTAGTTAAATACTGCAGCGCATCCAAAGTTTCCCCTCTGTGGCCTATTAACAGTCCCATATTCCTTCCTTTTAATTCGATATTTACCTGCTCATCATCCTCTGATACATTTACTATAGCTTCAACATTCATTAGATCCAACAGTTCCATCAAGAATTCTTTTGCTATCTCACCCTTGGTTTTCTTTACAGTAGCTCTTATCCTTGCATCTCTGGCTCCAATAATTCCAAACAGTCCCTTTACCGGCTCTTCCAAAATTTCAATCTCCAACATGTCCCTTTGAACACCCAATTGAGCAACCGCCATCAAAATAGCTTCGTCAACGGTTTTTCCGCTGCTCTCAACAGATCTCATTTTTTTGCACCTTCCTTACCTGTTATTCCTTCAGGATATATCCGGTTATAAATTAGCTGCTGTACGATTTGAAATAGGTTACTAGTTACCCAGTAAATACTAAATGCCGATGTATACATTGATGTAAACCAGATGGACATAATAGGCATAATGGTACTCATACTTGATGTTTGTTGGTTATCTCCCTGCGGAACAGACAACTTAGTGTATAGATAGGAAGTAATTCCAGCTAGAGCTGATAGAATAAACAATCCATTCCAAGCACCGTTCCATCCACCTGCCATAAAGGGTATGGCTCTACCAATTATATCCCTCATAGGCGAATCAGCAATCCATACATTTTTAATCCATAAAAATCTAAGGCTAGATCCAGATGTTTTCAAAAACTCTAGAGCCTCAGCTGTGCTAATATTTTTAATTGCTTCTACAATAGCGGCTGTATTGGTATTCCCTGCTACTTCATTAAGCTGATTAATAAGACGCTCATTGTTGGGATTGCTAAACAAACTAGTTAGTAAATCTCCTACATTTTGCCTTATTGCAGATGAATTTTGTACACTTTCAAGAAATTGTTCAAGTATAGGGGCTATATCACTATTGGTATAGTTAATAAGGTTTACATAAAAAACTTCAAGTTGTGCGCTGGCTATGGCCCTTAAAGCAGCAAACATGGCAAACATAAGGGGAAGCTGCAGTAGCATGGGCAGGCACCCTCCCATGGGGTTTACCTTATGCTTTTGATAAAGTTCCATGGTCTTTTTATTTCTTTTTTCTGGATCATTTTTGTACTTTTGATTTATTTTCTGTAACTCGGGGTTCAATTCAGCCATCTTTCTAGTGGATGCCTTTGCTTTTAAGTCAAGAGGCAACAGTGCCAGTCTGGTTAAGATAGTAAATAAGACTATTGAAACTCCGTAATTTCCAACAACTGAATTTATTCCCGTAATAATTGATTGCAAAAAACCTACTAAAGCAGACCACATATTACAACACCTGCCCCTTGACATCTTTTCTTGATGATATATCTAAAAAACTCATTCCTCTCAATACCTCCGAAAGTTTTACCAATACTTAAAATTAAACCAAGGGATCATATCCACCTGGATGGAAAGGATTGCATTTTATAATTCTTTTAAAAGCTAAAAAAGAACCTTTTAAAATACCATATTTATCTATTGCCAAAATAGCATAATTAGAACATGTAGGGTAGAATCTACAGCTGTTTGGAAACAGTGGAGATATGAATCTTTGATAAAATTTGATAGCTCTTATTAAAATGTCTTTCATTTATTTTTTATCCCTACTCCTTAAATAAACCAGCCCTTTTAAGTAAGTTTTCCACCTGTTTTTCTAACTTCCCATAACTGGCATCCCTTGCTCCAACTCTGGCTATGAAAATAAGATCATAACCTGTCTTTATTTTATCCAATCTCAACCTACAGATTTCCCTTAGCCTTCTTTTTATCTTATTTCTTTGTACAGCTTTACCAAATTTCTTACTAATGGAAAAACCAAATCTAGAAACTTCTAAGTTATTTTTTCTATACACCAATACCAAACAAGAATTTGCAAGGGACTTACCTCTTTTATAGGTATAGTTAAAATCTCTTCTCTTTCTCAAACGATATTTTTTATTCACAAATATCCTCTCACTATAAGCGTCAAACTATAACTGCTAAAATCCTTATGAAACAGACTCCATGGTAGAAAAGGCCACCATAAAAGTGGCCTTATGCTGACAACCTCTTTCTACCTTTCTGCCTTCTTCTCTTTAATACCAGTCTACCATTCTTGGTACTCATTCTCTTTCTAAAACCATGTACTTTTTTTCTACGTCTATTATTAGGCTGATAAGTTCTTTTCATTTACAATTTCTCCTTTCTTATGGTTGATAAGCAGCTTATATCTATATATAAACTCCTTTTCTTTGCACAATAAAACCATAATAGCACTTTACTTATAGTATTATAAGCGAATAAACCTTTTGCTGTCAAGAATATCAACAAATTCAATTGATTATCCACAGATTATTTGATATTATATCTTTACTGTTGATAACTTCCTGTCTATAATATAATATAGTAGGGATTAGTTAAAAGTTATACACATTCTGTGGATAACTTTGTGTATAACTTTTTTACAACTTTTTCTTTTTGGTGTAAAATCGCCTTTTTCCAGCTGTTAATACTGTTTATAACTTTTACACTTTTGTAGAAAATTATCCCTGCTTTTATATAAATTTTATTAAATGGTGAGTTATTAACAAAAATATGGCATCTTTCAACAAAGGCTTCTACAAATACTTATTATCTGAAGCCTTTGTTTAAATTGCTGCTGATATAGATGGTTTTAGAAAAAATATAATCGGTAAAAATATGTATTATAAGGTATTATTAGGAGGTTTCCTTGATGGATCATATGGTTGTTAAGCTGTGGGAAGATGCTCTGCCCCTTATTAAGTTGGAGTTGACTGATGTAAGTTTTAATACCTGGATAAAAACTATAGAACCCTTAACTATAATCGATAATACCTTTTATCTAATGGTTCCCAACGACTTTACCAAAGGCATCCTGGAATCTAGATATATGGATCTATTAGTCAATTCCTTAAAGCGAGTATCTTCAAATGACTACGTTGTTACACTAGTACTACCCAATGAAGCAGAAAAATATTTAAAACAAGAGCAGGAAGAAGAGGAAGAAAACGAAAACTTTAAAGCTGCTCTCAATGCTAAATATACCTTTGACTCCTTTGTTATAGGAAATAGTAACAGATTTGCCCATGCAGCTTGTTTGGCCGTAGCTGAAGCTCCAGCTCATGCCTACAATCCATTGTTTATCTATGGAGGAGTTGGGCTAGGAAAAACTCATTTAATGCATGCTATAGGACATTATATCCTGGATCAAAATCCAAAAGCCAAGGTACTATATGTAACTTCGGAGAAATTTACCAATGAACTTATTACATCTATTCAAACTAATAAGAATGTGGAGTTTCGCAATAGATACCGTAATGTAGATGTACTACTGATAGATGATATTCAATTTATCGCGGGAAAAGAAAGTACTCAAGAGGAGTTTTTCCACACCTTTAACGCTCTTCATGAGTCAAATAAACAAATTGTTATATCCAGTGATAGACCTCCTAAGGAGATACCTACCTTAGAGGATCGATTGCGGTCTAGGTTTGAATGGGGCCTGATTGCTGATATCCAGCCGCCAGACCTAGAAACCAGAGTGGCTATATTAAGAAAGAAGGCAGAACAAGAACAAATAGAGGTGGATGATGAAATACTTCTATTTATTGCCCAGCGCATACAGTCCAATATTAGGGAATTAGAAGGGGCATTGATAAGGATTTTGGCTTATTCTTCTCTCAATAATAATAGGCTGGATCTTTCAATAGCGGAAGAAGCCCTAAAGGATATTATATCCAACAGTCATCCTAAAGTTATAACTCCAGCTTTGATTATGGAAGTGGTAGGCAGTTATTTTGATGTGAAGATTGAAGATTTTAAGTCTAAGAAGAGAAGTAGATCCATAGCCCATCCAAGGCAGATAGCTATGTATTTGTGTAGAGAACTTACCGATCTTTCTCTTCCTAAGATAGGCGAAGAATTCGGGGGCCGAGATCATACCACTGTTATACATGCCTATGATAAAATTACCAACGATATCGCCAATGATCCTGAATTAGCTAAAACTGTGAATCAAATTCGTAAAGAGTTAGAATCCATATAAAGCAGATTTGTGAAAGAATTGTGGATAACTTTAATAAGTTTTATTGTTGACTCCACAAAGTTATCCACAGCTATTTGTCGAGAATTTCGCCCTAATTTGACATAATTCACAAAATCACAGTCCCTACTGCTAATACTACTAAATTATTATATATATTCAACAAGCTCAGGAGGTATTCCATGAAATTCACATGTTCACAAAAAAAATTAGCTGAAAGCATAAATATTGTTCAAAGGGCCATTAGTTCCCGCACCACCCTTCCCATACTAGAAGGAATTTTCGTTAAAGCTTATAAAGGTGTGCTAAAACTAATTGGCAATGATTTGGATTTAGGTATAGAGTGTTTCTTAGATGCCAATATCCAGCAAGAAGGAGCTGTTGTTGTTCCCTCCCGTATTTTTGGGGATGTTGTACGCAGATTACCTGATGAGGAAATTGAAATTGAAGTATCCGATAAATATCTAGTCAACATAAAAACATTAAACTCCCACTTTCAAATACAGGGAATACAACCAGATGAATATCCGGATCTTGAAAATGTTGAAGAAAATGCTCCTGTGGAAATTGAGCAAAATCTGTTGAAACAGATGATTCAAAACACCATTTTTGCCGTAGCAACTGATGAAACCAGGCCAGTACTAACAGGAGGTCTTGTGGAAATCAAAAATGGTAATATTAATATGGTTTGCCTAGATGGTTATCGTTTAGCTGTAAGACGAGGTAAGGTAGACACTGGCCAGGAAATAGATGTAATAATTCCCGGTAAAACCTTAAATGAAATAAGCCGTATTATAGATGACAGCGATGAAAAAATAAGCATAACCATAGATGATAAACATGTATTATTTGATATGGGATATACACGGATCATTTCTAGGTTGCTTAGCGGTGAATTTATAAATTATACACAAATAATTCCACAGGAGTATAAAACTCGAATAAAAGTGGATGTTAAAACTCTATACAATGCCATTGAAAGAGCTTCACTTATGGCAAGAGAAGGTAGAAATAACCTGATTAAACTGAATATAAAAGAGGACAGATTAATAATAAACTCTAATTCAGAGTTGGGAACAGCCCATGAAGAGATACCTATCCATATGGAAGGTAGAGAAATGCTTATAGCCTTTAATGCCAAGTATTTTATGGATATATTAAAGGGTATTGGGGATCAAGAAGTATATATTGATTTTACAACAAATGTAAGTCCTAGTGTTTTCAGACCCTTAGAAGGAGATAATTTCACATATCTTCTACTTCCTGTTAGGATTAGTGTATAAGATAGAAATATAACTGGAGGATAGGAATTTGGATAAAATTACCATAAAAACAGAATTTATTAAACTTAATCAGCTACTAAAATGGGCCGGTATTGCTGATACCGGCGCCCATGCCAATCAAATGATCAAAAATGGGCTTGTAAAAGTCAATGGTGAGCTGGAAACTAGAAGAGGGAAGAAGATATATCCTGGAGATAGGATCTTGCTGGATGATGGATACGAGTTCCTAGTAGTCAGGGAAGGATGATTATAAGTTGCATCTTAAGGAATTGAGCCTGATAAATTATAGGAATTATGTTAAATTAGAGCTAAACTTTAGCTCTAATTTAATTGTTTTCTCGGGAAGAAATGCCCAGGGGAAAACTAATATATTAGAGGCTATTTTTCTGTTAAGTACCGGAAGATCCCATAGGACCCCCAAGGATAAAGAACTGATTCGCTGGGGAGAAAGGGAATCTGTAATAAGATCCTTGGTTGAAAAAAAAGAAGGTTCCAGTCTTGTAGAGATAATGCTTAGCCTTAAGGATAAAAAGAAAATTAATATAAATAGTATAACTGCACAAAGACTTGGTGAACTCATGGGGCATATTAATAGTGTACTTTTTTCACCTGAAGATTTAAAGCTGGTTAAGGGAAGTCCTACAGAGCGAAGAAGATTTATGGACATGGAAATATCCCAAGTAAAGCCAAAATATTTTTATAGTTTGCAGCAATATAACAGACTTCTTGGCCATAGAAATAACCTTCTTAAGGAAATCAATGAAAATAGTAGTCTTAAAAAAACTTTGCCTATTTGGGATGAACAAATAGCTAAAGTAGGAAGCTATATAATAACACAGAGATTGGAATTTATTAATAAAATAGGAAAAATAGCCAAAGAAATCCATAAAGAACTCGCCCTTGGAAGAGAAGATTTGGATATAAAATACAATCCTTCCATTAACTTTAATCATAATGATGCTTCTAGTATAACGGAGGAGTATATAAAAATACTAGAACAAAATCATGAAGAAGATATAAAAAAAGGTAGAACAGAAAAGGGTTGCCATAGGGATGATTTAACTATTAGCATAAACGGAATGGATGTTAAAACTTTTGGATCCCAGGGGCAACAGAGAACCACGGTACTATCACTTAAATTGTCGGAAATTGAAATGATGTATAAACAAACCGGTGAATATCCTCTTCTGCTACTGGACGATGTAATGTCGGAGCTTGATAAATATAGGCAATCCAAGCTATTATCATATTTTAATAAAGTTCAAACTTTTATGACCATGACAGACTATTCAGATCTTCCTAATGATATAGATAGCAATATGGAAATATACGAAGTATTTGGAGGAAAAGTGGCAAAAATTTAATTGTTTCTTTAAATATGGGATAAAATAGGGTATAATAGATAGGTGGAGTCAAAAAGATATTTTAGTTTAAGAGAGGCCGGTGGATTCTGTGACGCTACATTTGGGAGGAGATGTTGTCATCTCCATGAAGGATGTTATTGCTATATTTGACATAGAGACCTCTATGAAATCAGAAGTAAACAAGGAATTTTTGGAAATTGCTAAAGAAGAAGGGTTTATTAGAAAAATATCAGAAAACGAGCCAAAAACTTTTGTATTAGTAGAAAGAGACCATAAAACCATGATCTTTCTATCCCCTATTTCATCTTCCACACTATTAAAGAGAACCGAATTTGTAAAAAATATTTCATCAACAAATAGTAAATTGAAACAAGGGGGATATGATGGAACACAAAGAAATTAACATAAATAATAATTATGATGAGTCTCAGATTCAAGTCCTAGAAGGATTAGAAGCTGTACGTAGAAGGCCAGGAATGTATATTGGTAGCACCAGCCTCCGTGGTCTTCATCATTTGGTATATGAAGTGGTAGACAATAGCATAGATGAAGCTATGGCAGGATTCTGTGATAGAATTGATGTTGTAATACATGATGATCAATCTATTACTGTGAAGGATAATGGTAGAGGTATTCCAGTAGGTATACATGAAAAACTCCAAAAACCTGCTGTAGAAGTAGCTTTAACGGTTCTCCATGCAGGTGGGAAGTTTGGAGGTAGCGGATACAGTGTATCCGGAGGACTTCATGGTGTTGGAGTAGCTGTAGTTAATGCTCTATCTGAATGGTTAGTAGTAGAGGTCAGAAGGGATGGGCATATATATACTCAGCGTTATGAGAGAGGAGTTACTCAAACCGATCTAGAGATAATAGGGGATACAGATGAAACTGGTACCACTATCACCTTTAAACCAGATCAGTTGATTTTTGATGACATAAATTTTTCTTTTGATACCTTAAAGAATAGATTAAGGGAATTGGCCTTTTTAAATGCAGGAGTTAGGATAACCTTAAAAGATGAGAGAAATGGCCAGCAAGATGATTTTTATTATGAAGGCGGAATAGTGTCCTTTGTAGAATACCTAAACAGGAGTAGGACATCCCTTCATAGTCCTCCTATATATATTTCAGGGCAAAAAGAGAATGCTTCAGTGGAAGTGGCTCTTCAGTATAATGATTCTTACAATGAGAATGTTTATTCCTTTGCCAATAATATAGATACTCATGAAGGAGGAACCCATCTTAGTGGGTTTAGAGCGGCTATAACTAGGGTTATAAACGAGTATGGCAGAAAGTACAACTATATAAAACCCAATGACAGTAACCTTTCTGGAGAGGATACCAGGGAAGGTCTTACTGCCATTGTTAGTGTAAAGCTGACAGAACCTCAGTTTGAAGGTCAAACTAAGACCAAGCTGGGAAATAGTGATATAAGAGGGTTTGTTGAGAGTATAGTAGCTCAAGGTTTATCGGACTTTTTAGAGGAAAATCCAAGCGTAGGTAAGGTAATACTGGAAAAGGCTTTAACTGCATATAGGGCCCGGGAAGCAGCCAAAAAGGCCAGGGAACTAACTAGGAGAAAAAACGTACTAGAGAATACAGCATTACCTGGGAAATTGGCTGATTGTACCGAAAGAGATCCGGCTCTAAGTGAAATTTTTATTGTAGAGGGAGATTCGGCTGGTGGCTCTGCAAAGCAAGGAAGGGATAGGCACTATCAAGCCATACTTCCCTTGAGAGGAAAAATATTAAATGTGGAAAAGGCCAGGCTTGATAGAATACTTTCCAATGAAGAGATAAGGGCAATGATAACAGCCTTTGGTACAGGAATAGGTGAAGATTTTGATATATCAAAGCTTAGATATCACAAGATAATAATAATGACTGATGCTGACGTAGACGGAAGTCACATTAGAACTTTGCTTCTTACTTTCTTCTTTAGATTTATGAGACCCTTAATAGAGAAAGGCCACGTATATATCGCTCAGCCTCCCCTCTATTTAGTAAAGAAAAATAGAAAGGAATATTATTGTTACAGCGATCAAGAGCTTGAGGAGCTCCTAAATGAGATTGGCAGAGAGGGTATAGAGGTTCAAAGGTACAAGGGTCTTGGAGAAATGAACGCTGAACAGTTGGCTGATACCACCATGGATCCTAGTAAAAGGACCCTTTTGAAGGTTACCATGGAGGATGCCAGACGAGCTGATGAGATATTTACTATTTTGATGGGAGATAAAGTTGAACCTCGTCGCGAGTTTATTGAAGCAAATGCAAAACTGGTTACTAATCTTGATGTGTAAGGAAGGAATGTTAATCAATGGATTCACTCCATAATAAGATTATAGATGTGACAATTGAAGATGAGATGCAAAAATCCTTTATTGATTACGCTATGAGCGTAATCGTAAGCCGTGCCATTCCTGATGTAAGGGACGGCTTAAAGCCAGTTCATAGAAGAATTTTATATTCAATGTATGAGCTGGGGCTTACACCTGATAAGGGATTTAGAAAATCTGCCAGAATTGTAGGAGATGTATTAGGTAAGTATCATCCCCATGGTGATTCTTCGGTATATGATGCCATGGTAAGGATGGCACAGGACTTTTCTACTAGATATTTGCTGGTAGAGGGCCATGGCAACTTTGGTTCCATAGATGGGGATTCCCCTGCTGCTATGAGATATACTGAAGCCAGGATGGCCCGTATTGCTACCGAGTTATTGGCAGATATTAATAAAGATACTGTTGATTTTTCGCCTAACTTCGATGAAACCCTCAAAGAACCCCAGGTTTTGCCTGCCAGGTTTCCTAATTTACTAGTAAATGGTTCATCGGGTATTGCAGTAGGAATGGCTACCAATATACCTCCCCATAATCTGGGAGAAGTAATAGATGGGGTTGTTGCTCTCATTGACAATCCGGATATTTCCATAGAAGAATTGATGGATTATATAAAGGGCCCAGACTTTCCTACGGGGGGAATAATACTTGGTAGGGAAGGTATTAAAAAGGCCTATGCAACTGGTAAAGGCAGGATAGTTACTAGAGCCAAAACCCATATAGAAGAGATTAGCGGCAACAGATCACGAATAATTGTAACTGAGATTCCCTATCAGGTAAATAAAGCCAAATTGATAGAAAGAATAGCGGAGTTGGTCAAGGATAAGCGAATAGAGGGCATATCCGATATAAGGGACGAGTCTGACAGACACGGTATGCGCATTGTAATAGACTTAAAGAGAGATGTCAATCCCAATGTGGTGCTTAACTATCTCTTTAAGCATACCCAGATGCAAGACACTTTTGGTGCAAATATGCTAGCTCTAGTAGATGGTGAACCTAGGGTAATGAATTTAAAGGAAATATTGCACCACTATATAAATCACCAAAAGAATGTAATTATTCGAAGAACTAAATACGATCTAGACAAAGCTGAGGCAAGGGCCCACATACTAGAGGGATTATTAGTGGCTTTAGATCATATCGATGAAGTAATTAATCTAATCAGATCATCACGTACTGATCAGATAGCTAAAGAAGGCTTAATGGAAAAATTTGATTTAAGCGAGAGGCAGGCACAGGCCATCTTAGATATGCGCCTAAGGCGTCTTACTGGCCTGGAGAGGGATAAGCTCCAAGAAGAATATGAGGGGCTATTAAATACCATTAAGGAGCTAAAGGATATATTAGCAAATGACCACCTCCAATATGCAATAATAAAAGAGGAACTTTTGGAAATAAAGAGAAAGTATAACGATGATAGGAGGACTGAAATTACATCAGCACCAGGAGAGATTGATATAGAAGATTTAATAGATGAGCATGATGTAGTGCTCACATTAACCCATCTAGGCTATGTTAAACGTACTCCCCTTGATACCTATAAGAGCCAAAGAAGGGGAGGTAGAGGTATTACAGGACTTCAAACCAGGGAAGAGGATTTTGTATATGACCTATTTGTCACCTCTACCCATCAGCGCTTATTGATATTTACCAGCCTAGGAAAAGTATATGAGTTAAAAGCTTATGAGATTCCTGAGGCCGGTAGACAGGCTAGAGGAACGGCAATTATTAATTTACTGGATCTAATGCCAGGAGAAAGGGTACAGGCTGTAATTCCTGTCAATGATTTTGAAGAAAGTAAGTATCTTTTAATGTGTACAAAGAGCGGATTGGTTAAAAAGACTCCCTTAAAGGATTATGAAAATATTAGAAAGGCTGGACTAATTGCTATCAATCTCAAAGAGGATGATGAGGTAATTGGAGTTCAGCTAACAGATGGGGATAGAGAAGTTTTACTGGCATCTCACAAAGGAATGTGTATTAGATTCCACGAATCCGATGTTCGTCCAATGGGCAGGGCGGCCATGGGAGTTAAGGGTATAGAGCTAGATGAAGATGATTATGTAATAGATATGGGCTTGGTGTCTGATGAAGGTCAGATATTAACCATTAGCGAAAATGGATACGGTAAGAGAACGCCTATAGACGAATATAGGGTTCAAAGAAGAGGCGGACGTGGAATTATTACTATGAAAATCACAGAAAAGACAGGAAAGTTAGTAGCCTTAAAGGTAGTAAATAAAGATGATGAGTTAATGATGATAAATTCCGAAGGAATTATCATCCGCATAGGTGTAGACGAGATTTCCACCATGAGCCGAAATACTCAAGGGGTTATGCTAATGAGAATGGAAGAAGGCAACAAGGTTGTATCTGTAGCAAAAATAAAAAAGGATGAAGATGAGGATTTAGAAGCCAAAGAATAAAATTGTTTAGGGGGAATATTTATGGAGAAAATAAAATTTGTAAAGAATGAGAATCCCAGTCCTAAACCTAAGGATGAGGAGTTAGGATTTGGAAATATCTTTACCGACCATATGTTTGTCATGGATTATGACGTGGACAAAGGATGGTATGATCCAAGAATTATCCCCTATGGTCCCTTTGAAATGGAACCTTCTTCCATGGTGTTTCACTATGGACAAGCTATTTTTGAAGGAATGAAGGCTTATAGAAATAAGGACGGAGAAATAGTAACCTTTAGGCCTATGGATAACTTCCATCGCATGAATCGCTCAGCGAGAAGGATATGTATGCCTGAAATAGACGTGGATTTTGTATGGGAGGCCCTTAAAATCCTGCTCAATATTGAGAAGGACTGGGTACCTTCCTCCGAGGGAACATCCCTTTATATAAGACCCTTTATGATTGCTACTGATCCCTTTTTAGGAGTTCGTCCTTCTAATACTTATAAATTTTTTATTATTCTTTGTCCGGTAGGTTCCTATTATCCAGAAGGAATAAATCCTGTAAAGATATATGTAGAAGATAAGTATTCCAGAGTGGCAAAAGGGGGAACCGGGGAAGCAAAGGTGGCAGGAAACTACGCAGCAAGCTTGTTATCCGCTGAAAAAGCCAAGGCCAAAGGTTATTCCCAGGTATTATGGCTGGATGCAGCAGACCATACCTTTGTTGAAGAAGTTGGTGCTATGAATATGTTTTTCAAAATAGATGGAAAAATAGTAACAGCCCCCTTAGATGGAAGCATACTACCGGGAATAACAAGGGACTCCGTGATAAAGTTGGCTAAACATATGGGCTATACCGTAGAGGAAAGACGTATATCCATAGAAGAGGTATTTGAAGCTTATGAAAAAGGTATCCTTGAGGAGATGTTTGGCACAGGTACAGCAGCTGTAGTATCCCCCGTTGGAGTTTT
Source organism: uncultured Bacillota bacterium (assembly GCA_938003915.1). Classification (GTDB taxonomy): domain Bacteria; phylum Bacillota; class Clostridia; order Caldicoprobacterales; family UBA3941; genus JAAYGY01. Next base: position 73,331 of record CALKWV010000061.1, read on the forward strand.
AGGATGGAAGGATAAGATAATAGATTTAGGTTTAGACAGGATAGGAGAATTTACCAAACTGATGTACGATACTCTCACAGGGATTCAATATGGAACCCATAAAGATATTTTTGGATGGGTTAAAAAAATAGATTAAAATTAATAAGACCTAGAGAAAACTAAGGACTATTCTACTTGAAAAAGCATGGCTTCCAAACCGGCGTCCTGCCGGTGGAAGCTACCTTATCATTTTGCTGCAACTATAGCTATTATATATAACTATTGAGATTGCTGACTGTGTTGCTCCAGCTCATTAATCCTATTTTCCAGTTGGAAGGCTATTTGTTTATTAAGTTGATCCTTGGCTGATTGGTTTATGTGAGAGGCTTGTACATCATACCAGCCTTGATTATGCATTACTTCTATAAAGAGCTTTGTATGATTTTGTTCTTCTTGTTGAATATGCTGTAGAGCTGCTATGACTTCTTGGTTTAAAGATTCCATTATACCGCTTTCATATGCTGATGATACATATCTTTCTGTCATAATAGAATCAAGTAGCATATCTTTTTCAGACAGCTGATTTTTGGACATTTCCTATCTCCTTCCTATTAGGATATTTTAAGAGAGTTTAAGACATAGGAGTGGGTGGGTTGAATCCTCCACGTTCAAGTAGGGATTTCAAAATATTAGCATGATTGACTTCTTGCTCATAAACTAAGTTAAATACTTTTTTTATTTGGGGGTCCACTGCCTGCTGGGCATATAGTTTATATTTGTTTATGCATATATATTCAGCTTTTAGTTGATCTTCTAATATTTTCTTTTCCCTATCAGATAACTCCATCTTTATTCCTCCTACGTAAAAACTTTCACGTCATTATATTTTCCTAAAAAAATAAATTTATGAAAAAAGAATTTCTAAAAAAGAAGGATTTTTTGAAATAGCGTAGAATGGTATATATATATTGTAATAAAGCTGTAAAACTTGTGTAATAAATTATCCAGTAGAATACATAAAAAGGAAGGATTATAGTGAGAGGCCGCAACATTAGTAGAATACTAATACCTGTATCTTTAAGTCTTTTATTGTCAGGTTTTACTGTTCCTAATATAAAAATTACAGCCGTAAATAATTCTAATATTAATGAAGTTCAGCAAGTAAAAGGTCCTGTTTATTCAATGTACATAAACAATAAGAAAATTGGTTCAGTGGAATTTCCTGCTCAAAGCTTGAGAGTCTATGATCAGGTGATTGAGAAGATAAAGAGTGAATATGAAGATGATATTACCATAGAAGCTGAAGTATACTTTAAAGAAGAGAGTGGATCTCATATAATTAAAAAACAGGAGTTAGCCCAGGCAATCGAGGAAGCTATACAGATAAAAAAGATGGCCTATGGCCTGGTTATAGATGGCCATGTAGCTTGCTATTTAAATAGCGAGGAAGAGATAAACGAAGTTTTAGAAATGATTAAAACACCTTACCAAAAGGATGTAGAACAAAGGGAAGATGCATCCCTAGAGAAAGTAGAGTTTAAAGAGGATATATCTATAAAACAAGATATGGTGCTATATCAGGATATTCTTGATATAGATAGTGCTTTCCATGCTATTACCCAAGGACCGGATTCCCTTAAAACCTATGTGGTTAAAGAAGGAGATTCTCTATGGACAATTGCAAGTACCAACGATACTACAGTAGATGAATTGTATGCTGCAAATCCGGATTTAGAGGGAGAAATTATTCAACCAGGTCAGGAGTTAAAATTATTTGCACCAAGGAATTTGATAACCGTTGTTACAGAGGAAAAGGTAAAGGAAAAAGAGGAAATAGACTTTGACAAAGAAGTTCGAAAGAGCGATAAACTATATAAGGGTGAAACTAAATTAGTACAAGAAGGCAGCAAAGGTGAGAAGGAGATAGAATATCTAATAATCCGAGAAAATGGAACCCAGAAGGAAAAGAAGGTAATAAAAGAGACTGTTATAAAAGAACCTGTCAATGAAATTATAGAAGAAGGAACTAAAGCAAGACCTAAACCAAAACCAAAGGTAACAAATAAAAGTACCAGCAGTAGATCTTCATCCAGTTCCTCATCTTCCTCTAGAAACTATACCCCTATTGTACGAAATGGTGTAGAGATGACTCCATGGTTTGGAGGAGCTAATAATATCTTTACTAGGGGTTCTGTAGCTAAGATAACCCACGTAGATACAGGATTGAAATTTGAAGCTAAGAGGCGTGGAGGAACCAATCATGCTGACTGTGAGCCTCGAACCAAAGAGGATACGGAAATCATGAAGCAGATTTATGGCGGATCCTGGAGTTGGAGCCGAAAGGCCATTATAGTTGAGGTAAATGGTAAGAAGATGGCAGCATCCATGAACGGGATGCCCCATGGTGGCTCTAGCATTAGCGGTAATGGATTCCCAGGCCATTTCTGTATACATTTCTATGGTAGTAAAGGCCATGGAAATCCTAGACAGGATCCAGACCACCAGGCAATGGTGAGAAGGGCCATGGGAATGTAAATAAGAAATGAAAGAACAACTAAAATTAAATATAAAGAAGAAATAAAAAAAGGGGCCTAATATCAAGCCCCTTATTTTATTTAGCCAACTTGTTAATCAATTCAAGAATTTTTTCAGTACTCTTTGTATGATCAGTCTTAGACATATTATCAATATATTTTTGCCTATTGGCATAGACTTCTAATATGGCTATTAGAAGTTCATCTTCGGTTAAAGTGTCTTGATCTAACACCTTACTAAAGCCCTGCCTTTCAAAGGACTGGGCATTTAGTATTTGATCACCCCTGCTAGCGCTTAAGGGTAGTGGAATTAAGATGTTGGGTTTTTTTAGTGCTAAAAATTCGTATATTGAATTGGCTCCTGCCCGGGATACAATAAGGCTGGCCATGGCCATTATATGGGGAAGTTCTTCGCTTACATATTCAAACTGCTTATATTGAGGGACATCCATTAGGGATGTGTCCAGATTATTCTTGCCGCACAAATGAACTACATTGAAGCGGCTTATTAACCTACCTAAAATATTTCGTATTAACTTGTTTATGGCAACTGCTCCCAAACTTCCTCCCATAACCATAAGCACAGGTTTTTTGTCGGTAAATCCACATATCCTTCTGCCTATTTCAGCATCTCCTGTCATCAACTCTTTACGCAGGGGGATACCAGTGTAAACCCCTTTATCCCCTTTAAAATACTCTGTGGTTTCTGGAAAGGCAGTACAAACCTTGGAAGCAAAGGGGAAGGATATTTTATTGGCCAGACCAGGAGTAATATCTGATTCATGGATTATAATAGGCACCCTATTGGCCCAAGCTCCCAACACTACTGGCACCGAAACAAAGCCGCCCTTTGAAAAAACAATATTTGGCTTTAATTTTCGAATTAAGTTTATTGATTGGCCCACCCCATGAACTACCCTAAAAGGATCGGTAAAATTTTTAATATCCATATACCTTCTAAGTTTTCCTGAGTTTATTACATGGTAGGTGACATCTTTTTCTTTAGATATAAGGGTGCGTTCTATACCATTTTCAGTACCTATATAATGTATATCCCAACCCTCTCTTTTAAGCTCAGGAATTAAGGCTATATTGGGTGTTACATGGCCGGCAGTGCCACCTCCAGTTAAAACTATCCTCTTCAATACTAGAAACCTCCTATTAGACTCTTTCAGGTGCACTTAAGCCTATAAGCTGCAATCCGTTCTTAAGAGTATACTTCACAGCCGAAACAAGGGCCAGTCTTGCATTCCTGAGAGCCTCATCTTCTACCAATATGGGATGCTCATGGTAGAAACGGTTAAATTCCTGAGCCAGATCAATCAGGTAGCGGGTAATAATAGAAGGCTCAAGTTCCTTCATTGCTGTTATTACTTTATCTGGGAATAGATACAGGGTCTTTGCTACTTTAAATTCTTCTTTAGTGGATAAAAGGGCAGGGTCGAAGTTTGGATCAACCTCTTTTTCAGCCTTTCTAAGTAGGCTGCATGCCCTGGCATGGGTGTATTGTACGTAAGGTCCGGTTTCACCATCGAAGTTTAATATTTCATCCCATGAAAAGGATACATCTTTTATTCTATTACTACTAAGATCGCTAAAGACCACTGCTCCTACACCCATCTGACGGGCTACTTCTTCCTTATTTTCAAGGTTTGGATTCTTTTGGTTTATGATCTCTAAAGTCCTCTTTATAGCCTGGTTAAGAAGGTCTTCCAGCAGTACAACTTTACCAGCACGGGTAGACAGCTTTTCATCACCTAGGCTTACCATACCAAAGGGAACATGGATTAACTGATCATACCAATCATAGCCCATAAGTTGGATAACCTTAAACCATTGCTTAAAATGGAGACTTTGCTCTGCACCAGTAACATATATACACTTTTCAAAATCATAGGTATTTTTACGATAAATAGCAGCTGTTATATCCCGGGTGGCATAGAGGGTACTGCCGTCCTTTTTCACAATAAGGCAGGGGGGCATATCATACTCCTCTAAATCCACTATCATAGCGCCTTCACTTTCGGTAAGTAAATTTTTCTCCTTAAGCTCTTCAATAACAGCAGGCATCTTATCTTCATAAAAGCTTTCACCGGCATAGGAATCAAATTTAATACCCAAAAGATCGTATACTTTATTGAACTCCTTAAGACTAATATCTTTAAACCATTGCCACAGTTCCAGAGCTTCCTTGTCTCCCTGTTCCATTTTTACAAACCACTGTCTAGCCTCATCTTCTAGGGCAGGGTCTTTTTCTGCTTCTTCATGGAACCTTACATATATGGCCAGAAGCTCTTTAATCCCGCCTTTTTCTATGGTTTCTTTGGAACCCCATTTTTTATAAGCAACTATAAGCTTACCAAACTGGGTTCCCCAGTCTCCCAAATGGTTAACTCCAACGGGATTATAGCCCAAAAATTTAAATATCTTATATAATGAGTTTCCTATAACTGTTGATCGAAGATGTCCTATATGAAAAGGCTTTGCTATATTGGGTGCTGAGTAATCGATTACAATATTCTTTCCTTTACCAATATCCCTTGCCCCGTATCTATCCTGTTCTTTTAATACAGTGGACAGCACATCTTCTACAAAGCTTTGCTTGTCTAGGAAAAAGTTTAAATATCCAGATACGGCCTCTACCTTTTCAATTCTAGGATGGGCTGGAATTTCTTTAACCAACTCTTCAGCTATCTGGACAGGGGATTTACGAAGAATCCTGCTTAGCTTAAAGCAGGGCAGGGCTACATCCCCCATCCTATCATCTGGGGGGTATTCTAGCATATTGTATATTTCTTCACTATTTAGACTAGGAACTTTTTCATCTAAAATCTCCGATATCATTTGTTTTATATCCAGCATATTTATACTCCTTAACCTAAAATTATTCAATTATACTCAGTAAATATGATACCATAATGAGTAGAAAAATAACAGGGCGCAGTTGATGAAAAATTTAAATAATGGTAGAATAAAAGAAAAATGTATGGTAATTAAATAGTAATGAAAATTTAAGAGATGGATTAAAATAGATAGTAATTAATGATAAGGAGAATGAAATATATGAATAAAAACAAAAACAAGGATACAGCTAATGTGGAAGTAAACATTGGCAACAATTTTATCCATGATATTATTGACAGGCATTTGGAAGAAGGGGTATATGACAGGGTACATACTAGATTCCCACCAGAGCCCAATGGCTACCTTCATATAGGACATGCCAAGTCCATATGCTTAAACTTTGGAACGGCAGCCAAGTATAATGGATTGTGCAATCTACGCTTTGATGATACAAACCCAGAGAAGGAAGAAGTTGAATACATCGAATCCATTAAAGAAGATATTAGATGGTTGGGATTTGACTGGGAAGATAGGCTTTACTTTGCATCAGATTATTTTGATAAGATGTATGAATATGCTGTTCTCCTTATAAAGAAAGGTAAGGCTTATGTGGACGACCTGTCACCAGAAGAGATTAGGGAGTATAGAGGTACTTTGACAGAGCCTGGTAAAAACAGTCCCTATAGGGATCGTTCTGTGGAAGAGAACCTGGAACTTTTTGAGCGAATGAAGGCAGGAGAATTTGAGGAAGGTTCAAAAGTATTGAGAGCAAAGATAGATATGGCCTCACCCAATATGAACATGCGGGATCCAGTACTATATAGGATTTGCTATACTCCCCATCATAGAACTGGAGATAAATGGTGTATTTATCCCATGTACGACTTTGCTCATCCCATATCCGATGCTTTGGAAAATATAACTCATTCCTTATGTACCTTGGAATTTGAAGATCACAGACCCTTATATGAATGGGTATTAAGGGAGATAGGTCTCTTTCCAAATCCTCCAGTACAGATAGAATTCGCAAGACTGGAGCTTACCAACACTGTTATGAGTAAGCGAAAACTCAGGTTACTGGTAGAAGAGGGTAAGGTAGACGGCTGGGATGACCCAAGGATGCCCACCCTATCAGGTCTGAGGAGGAGAGGATACACTCCATCCTCCATTAGGGATTTTGCGGAGCGGGTAGGTATTGCAAAAACTAACAGCGTAGTAGATGTAGCCCTATTGGAGCATTGTATAAGAGAGGAACTAAATCAAACTGCACCAAGGGTGATGGGGGTTATAGAACCTCTTAAGCTGGTTATAACCAACTACCCTGAGGATAAGGTAGAATACTTAGAAGTGGAAAATAATCCTCAGGACCCAACAGCTGGAACTAGGCAGGTACCTTTCTCTAGAGTCTTATATATAGAAAAAGAAGATTTTATGGAAAATCCCCCTAAAAAATTCTTCCGCTTAAGCCCGGGTAAAGAAGTACGTTTAAGAAACGCTTATATAATCCGATGCGATGATGTAGTAAAGGATCCAGAGACTGGAGAAGTTATAGAAGTACATTGTACCTACGATCCGGATACAAAGAGCGGTTCAGGTACAGTTAATAGAAAGGTGAAGGGAACTCTTCATTGGGTTTCAGCTCAGCATGCAGTTCCTGCTACAATTAGGTTGTACGATTATCTCTTCTTAGAGAATGAAGAAGGAGAGATGGAGTATAATCCAGACTCTATAAAGGTAATGCAAGGTTATGTTGAGCCTTCCTTAAAGGGAGTGGAGGCAGGTAAGCGTTTCCAATTCATTAGAAAAGGCTATTTCATTACCGATACAAAGGATTCTACACCAGATAATTTAGTATTCAATGAAATCGTGTCTTTAAAGAGCTCCTACAAACCCAATAAGTAGAAGGAGTAGGTAAGAGCCTTTCGTTCTATAATTAGGATGGGAGGCTCTGTTGTTTGAATATGAAAAATAGGAGGTTATAAGATTGAAGGAAGTAAGAACCAGGTTTGCCCCCAGCCCTACAGGATATATGCATATCGGAAACCTTAGAACCGCCCTTTATACTTACTTGATAGCAAAGAATGCTGGAGGCAAATTTATACTGAGAATAGAGGATACAGATCAGAAAAGGTATGTAGAGGGAGCGGTGGATGTTATTTATAAAACCCTAAAATTGGTAGGATTGCAGCATGACGAAGGACCTGATATAGGCGGGCCTTATGGACCCTATGTTCAAAGTCAGCGTAAAGAGATATATAAGAAGTATGCTGAAAAGTTGGTAGAATTAGGAGGAGCCTATTATTGCTTCTGTACCAAGGAAAGACTGGATAAACTAAGGGAAGAAGCTGAAAAAAACAATACTGCCTTTAAATATGACGGTCATTGCAAAAAGCTTACCAAAGAAGAAGTAGAAGCAAAATTGGCAGCAGGTGAGCCTTATGTTATTAGGCAAAGGATTCCTGAAACAGGGCAGATTACTTTTGTAGATGCCGTATATGGTACTATTACCGTAGACAATGCAGAGTTGGATGAAGGAGTGCTTCTAAAAAGCGATGGGCTGCCCACCTATAATTTTGCTAATGTTATAGATGATAATTTGATGAAAATAACTCACGTTGTTAGAGGTAGCGAGTATTTGTCCTCAACACCTAAATATAATCTTATTTATGAATCCTTTGGATGGGAAATTCCCACCTATATTCACTTACCTCTTATCATGAAAGAAGGGGGTAGAAAACTTAGTAAGAGAGAAGGGGATGCCTCCTTTGAAGATTTTTATGAGAAGGGATATCTGCCCGAGGCTATTATAAACTATATAGCACTACTGGGATGGAGTCCGGGAACAGAGCAGGAATTCTTTACTTTAGAGGAGCTTATAGAGAACTTTGATATAAAAGGGCTAAGCAAATCCCCCGCCGTATTTGATGTCAATAAGCTTAGGTGGATGAATGGGGAGTATATAAGGAAAAAGAGTGTAGAAGAGTTTCATGCTCTAGCCCTACCTTATTATGAAAAGTATATATCTTCTAAGAATGTTAACCTAAGCTTACTTAGTAAGCTTCTGCACACCAGAGTAGAGGCTCTGGAAGACATACAAGGACATGTGGATTTTATAGACCAGCTACCGGATTATGATGTGGATTTATTTGTCCACAAGAAAATGAAAACTAATTGTGAAAATTCCCTGGAAAACTTGAAGAAGGCTTATGAAGTTCTGAGTAAATTAGATGAATGGAATGAGGAAACTGTCCATAAAGCAATCTTTGATACTATAAAGGAAATGGGTATTAAAAATGGTCAGATGCTGTGGCCTATACGTACAGCCCTATCTGGAAAGCCAGCATCTCCAGGAGGAGGTACTGATCTTCTGATACTTCTAGGTAAAGAAGAATCCTTAAAGAGAATAGAAATTGGGATTGAAAAGTTATCCCGTTGATAAAACATCCGCTTTTCGCGGATGTTTTGTTTATTATGTGGATAACCCTTAAGAAAAAATTACAAAAGAAATAAAAAATCAAAATAGCTTGTGGATAATTTTCTTTAACTTTATTATTCTATGACCCTTACAGCTCCCCGAGCTCTAGCTAGCCAGCCTCTTTCCAGTTTACTTATAAGAAATCCTTTGTTTGGAGACATATGTGCAAATTCCTTATCATTTATCATTATTCCGGTGTGGGTAATTATATTTCTGCTAATGGCAAAGTAGACCATATCGAGAGGGCGCAAATCCCTGTATTTAACTTCCTTAAAGCCCAGGCTTTTTATAGCTCTTATGTAGCGGTTTGGATCCTTCTTATACCAGTCTTCTTCTATAGGTTTACCGTCATCGTTGGGAAGTTCAACGCCTAAATCTCTATAAAAAAGAATAACAAAACCCAGGCAATCGATTCCTTCTTCTAAAGATCTGCCATTATGGAGGAATTTTGCATTTTTATATTTTTCAAGCAGCTCTCTTATTTTTTTCTCGTCAATATTATGGCCCATAGAACAACCTCCATTTTACTTTTATATGTATTTAAAAAATAGAAGCTATAAATGCTTATGTAACTATAATATTGAGCTAAGGCATAAAAGGTGAAAAAGCTTTCCATGTCCTATCACACTAAAAAATCAATTAGCATAGTATATAGTGAAGTTAATTACATCTGGTTTGGGGAGGAGTGAAAATATGGGTTACGGATTTAGCTCCAATAAAGGAAGAGATGAATCTTTGTTGTTTTTCTTCCTATTGCTAGTAATTATATTCTGCAATTCAGGTTGCTTTGATGATGGCGATGAATTATTATTCTTCTTCCTGCTTTTGGTAGTATTATTCTTTAATAATAATGGAGTAAGATTCTTTAGCGAAGCAGTTGAGGAAGAGTAAACTTAGATGCTGTTCCTATCTCAAGAGGAACAGCATTTTTGTATTAGTAATCACACTTTCTATAGACCATGAATATTATGTAAGTATCATTTGTACTTAATAAATTAAAGTGAGGTGTTGGCATGGGATACGGATTCGGCGCAAGCGGATATGGTAGAGGAAAGTTTGATGAATCCTTTATTATTTTGATTTTACTTATCTTGCTACTCTTAGGCGATGATGGTTTTGGTGATTTTGGAAAGGGTTATGGAAAAGGGGACGATTTAACAATACTTATTATCATAATTTTACTTTTACTATTTATGGGTGATGGACGATTGTTAGGATTAGAGGAAGAAAAAATTGAATAGAGTCCACATAAAAAAGATGTAGGAGGTAGATATTAATATCTACCTCCTATTTTTATTGAAATATTAAAAAATAATTGAAAATTGCAATATTAAATGCAACACTTTTTTAAAGGAAAGTATGATATAGATA